>JAQVXD010000007.1 GCA_028709385.1 Fermentimonas sp. | reverse complement strand
GTAAAGCAAAAGTTTTTCAATCTCAGGATGATGCATGTGCAGGTATACTAAACGACAAAGTTGAATCAGGAGATGTAGTGGTGATTGCTTATGAAGGGCCCAAAGGCGGACCCGGTATGCAGGAAATGCTTTACCCTACATCTTACATCAAAGCAAAAAAACTTGGTAAAGAGTGTGCGCTGATTACAGACGGACGCTTTTCCGGCGGAACATCAGGGTTATCAATCGGACACATATCACCTGAAGCTGCTGCAGGCGGTAATATTGGATTGGTGCGCGATGGTGATATAATAGAAATTGATATACCAAACAGAATCATTAATCTGAAAATAAGCGAAAAGGAGCTTCAGGAAAGAAGAGAGCAAGAGGAGGCAAGAGGAGAGTATGCCTTCACTCCTTTGCGTAACAGAAATATTTCAAATGCATTAAAGGTTTATTCTCACTTTGTTAGTTCGGCCGACAAAGGAGCAGTAAGGATAATATAATATTCATCACATTTAGAGTATAATTATTATGAACAAAGACATTCAAACTCAAGCAACTACATCTCCAGCTATTAAGCCGGAGACACAGAATATATCGGGAAGTGAAATTTTAATTCGTTCACTTTTAGCAGAAGGAGTTGACACCTTATTTGGTTATCCCGGCGGTGCCATAATGCCTGTATTTGATGCACTATATGATCATAAAGAGGAGATCAGGCATATACTTGTTCGTCACGAGCAAGGAGCAGTTCATGCAGCACAAGGTTATTCCAGGGTCTCAGAAAAAGTAGGAGTGGCACTTGTTACCTCAGGTCCGGGTGCTACAAATACAATTACCGGTATTACAGATGCAATGATGGACAGCACACCACTTGTTGTTATCTCAGGTCAGGTAAGTTCTGCACTATTAGGTTCTGATGCTTTTCAGGAAGCAGACGTAATAGGCGTAACGCAACCCATAACCAAATGGGCATATCAGGTCAGGCGAGTAGAAGATATTGCATGGGCTGTTTCAAGAGCATTCTATATCGCTTCAAGCGGCCGCCCCGGTCCTGTCGTGCTCGATATTGCCAAAGATGCTCAGATTAACAGATGTGAATACAGTTATCAAAAGAGCACCTTTTTACGTAGTTACCAGCCCGTTCCAGATTTTGAGGAGGAAAATATAAAGAAGGCAGCTGAAGTGATCAACAATGCTAAAAAACCTCTGGCACTTATTGGACAGGGTGTTATCCTGGGAAATGCCGAGGAAGAACTTCGTGCTTTTCTTGAGAAAGCTGATATTCCTTTCGGTTCAACTATCCTGGGACTTTCGGCAATACCAACTGATCATCCTTTGAATTTCGGAATGCTGGGAATGCATGGTAACGTTGCACCTAATATGATGACCAACGAATGCGATGTGTTGATTGCCATTGGTATGAGGTTTGATGACCGAGTTACCGGTGATCTTAAAACATATGCCAAACAGGCTAAGGTTGTTCATTTTGATATTGATCTAGCAGAGATGGATAAGAATGTGAAAACAACAGTTAAGGTTGTAGGGGATGCAAAACAGACATTACCACTTGTCACAGAGCTACTTGAAAAGAAGTCGCACTCTGAATGGATATCACAATTCAATCCTTATGTACAGAAAGAATATGACTTTGTAATAAATAACGAACTGTTTCCTCAAAATGGAGGTGAAATTAAAATGGGCGAGGTGGTCAACAAAGTAACTGAAGCTACCGGCAATAAGGCTATCTGCGTTACTGATGTTGGTCAGCACCAGATGATGAGCACCCGCTATTTCAAATATACTCAATCAAGGAGTATGGTTACTTCAGGGGGACTCGGTACAATGGGCTTTGGACTGCCTGCAGGAATAGGTGCCAAGTATGGTGCACCTGACAGAACTGTTTGTATATTTGTTGGTGATGGCGGCCTGCAAATGACTATGCAGGAATACGGAACAATTATGGAGTATGATATTGATGTGAAAATCATCCTCCTAAATAATAACTACCTTGGGATGGTACGTCAATGGCAGGAGTTGTTTTTTGATGAGAGATACTCTGAAACACATCTTAAAAATCCAGACTTTATTAAAGTTGCAGATGCATACAATATAAAAGGCCGTAAAGTGACCAAACGTGAGGAACTGGATGATGCAATAAGTGAGATGCTTAATCATAAGGGCGCTTTCCTGCTGGAAGTGGTTGTAGAAACAAAAGGTATGGTTTATCCTATGGTTCCTGCGGGTGGATGTGTAACAAATATTCTGCTTGGAAACGGCCAAAAGATGTAACTAGGATTTCATGATAAATGTCATGTGTGACGAATCAAAATTAAAATCAACAAAGATGGAAGACAATAAAACATTGTATACATTAACCATTTTCTCAGAGAATACGGTGGGTGTTTTAAATCAGATTACTACAATATTTACCCGCAGACAATTGAATATCGAAACGCTTTCGGTCTCTCCGTCAGCCATAAAAGGTATTCACAAATTCACAATAACTACTTTCTCGAATGATGAGGAGGTAATGAAAAAACTTGTACGACTTATCGACAAAAGGGTTGATATCCTTAAAGCATATTATAATACCGATGAGGACCTGGTTCATCAGGAGCTGGCTCTCTACAAGCTGTCTACTGATAAAGTACTTGAGCATGGTTCAATAGAGTATCTGGTAAGGAAATATAATGTACGTATTTTGGAGATATCCAAAGACTGTATAGTTTTCCTCAAGGCTGGTCATTATGTCGAAACTCAGAATCTATTTGATGAGCTGGCTGAGAAAATAGGAGTTCTGCAGTTTGTTCGATCGGGTAGAATAGCCATCACTAAATCTAAAGTAGAAAGATTGAGCGATATGCTTGCAAAGAGAGAACTGTCTAACAATAACAGAGAAGAACAAATAAACAGTATACTTGGTTATACTGATTAACAGGAGTATAAATATATAATTAGTAATATTACCAAAACTTATCCCCTTTTTAGGAGATTAAGTGAGGCTAAAATCAAACAAAATGGCAAAAATGAATTTTGGCGGAGTAGAAGAAAATGTAGTAACCCGCGAAGAGTTTCCCTTGAGTAAAGCTCAGGAAGTATTAAAAGATGAGATAATTGCAGTTATCGGCTACGGTGTTCAAGGTCCAGGACAATCATTGAACCTGCGTGATAACGGTTTTAATGTGATTGTAGGACAGCGTAAAGAAAGCAAGACATGGGACAAGGCGGTAGCAGACGGCTGGGTGCCCGGTGAAACTCTTTTCGAGATTGAAGAAGCTTGTGAAAGAGGCACTATTATTCAATATCTTCTTTCTGATGCTGCACAGATTTCAGTGTGGGATACAGTTAAGAAACATTTAACACCCGGCAAAGCACTTTATTTCTCACATGGTTTTGGAATCACTTACAAAGAGCGCACAGGAATTGTTCCTCCTGCAGATGTAGATGTTATCCTGGTTGCACCAAAAGGTTCAGGAACCAGCCTTCGCAGAATGTTTCTTGAGGGACGAGGATTGAACTCTAGTTATGCCATATTTCAGGATGCAACCGGCAGAGCATTCGAACGCGTTGTGGCTCTCGGTATTGGTGTCGGTTCAGGATACTTGTTTGAAACTGATTTCAAACGTGAGGTGTTTTCAGACCTTACCGGTGAGCGTGGTACTTTGATGGGTGCTATTCAGGGGTTGTTGCTTGCACAGTATGAAGTGCTTCGTGAAAACGGACATACTCCGTCTGAAGCTTTCAATGAGACTGTTGAAGAACTTACTCAATCGCTTATGCCTTTGTTTGCTGAGAATGGAATGGATTGGATGTATGCTAACTGTTCAACAACCGCACAACGTGGTGCACTCGACTGGATGGGGCCATTTCATGATGCTACAAAACCGGTTTTCGAAAAACTGTATAAAGAGGTAGCCAACGGAAACGAAGCTCAGCGCTCTATAGACAGCAACTCTCAGTCTGATTACCGTGAGAAGCTTGAACAGGAACTGAAAGAACTTCGCGAAAGTGAAATGTGGCAGACAGGTGCTGTTGTTCGCAAACTCAGACCAGAAAATAACTGATTCAATATAATTTAGATCATAAAAAGTAAAAAGAGACCAGGATTTAATCTTAGTCTCTTTTTTTATCTCTGTACCGGATTTATTTAATTATGTACTTTTCACTTTGATGAGTCAATTAATCATCCCTTGTAAGATCAAGCTTTTCATCATCCCTGCCACGGTCGTAGAACATCTTCTTAAGCGGATTCTTACGCGCTTCGTCATAAGCTGTACGATTCCTGTGAATATCTATGGCCATGTATATTGCCTGGCGGAATGATTCATCTGATGCCTCATTTTTACCGGCAATATCATATGCAGTACCGTGATCGGGTGAAGTGCGTACAATTGGCAATCCGGCAGTAAAGTTAACCCCCATATCCATTGCCATTGTCTTAAAAGGAATCAAACCCTGATCGTGATACATTGCCAGAATCGCATCAAACTCCTTGAACCTACCGCTACCAAAAAAGCCGTCTGCTGCAAATGGTCCTGCACATAATATCCATTCCTCCTGAGCCTCTTTAACAACAGGTGCAATTATCTCCTCCTCCTCTTTACCAAGAAGGCCGTTTTCTCCTGCATGTGGGTTGAGACCAAGTACGGCGATACGAGGTGCATCAATACTGAAGTCACGTTTAAGTGTATTATTCAGTGTTCTTAATTTCTCAGCAACAAGCTCTTTGGAAAGAGCAGCTGATACATCTTTAAGAGGAACATGAGTTGTTGCCAGTGCAACACGCATTGTTTGCGTTGCCATTATCATCAGGGCTTTTTCGCCTTCTTCTGCAAATCTCTCTTCAAGAAACTCTGTGTGACCCGGAAATTTAAATTGATCGCTCTGTATAGTGTCTTTATTGATTGGCAGTGTAACCAAAACGTCAATCTTGTTTTCCTTCAGATCCTTAGTGGCGCAATCCAGTGCTATAAAAGCTGATTCACCTGCTTCGGGTGTTGGTTTGCCGATATCAATTCGGGTTTCATCTTTTACACAGTTCAAAAGATTTATTTTTCCCTCTCTTGACTCTTCAACGCTATTTATTATATTAAAATTGACAGTATTATCATTAAGCACCTTACGATGGTAGGATGCCGATTTTGACGATCCGTATATTATTGGATGGAACAATTCCAGCATTCGTAAATCGGAAAATGTCTTCATCAATATTTCGTATCCGACACCATTGACATCTCCGTGTGTAATGCCTACTTTAATTAGCTCTGACATGTATATATTTTTAATTCTATAATGTTTGGTTACTTTTTGCTATGCTTCAATAATAGCCTCTTCGGGTTTTGGCAGACTGATGGTATACAAAGTGGCTTCAAGATTTCGCATTAGGTTTCTTTTGTTGCTTTCCGGTGCGTAAACGTATGTTTCCACGACTATAACCATTCCGGTGTTATCATTCACGAACGCATGCATTACAAACGGACCGCCCATCATATCGGTTGTCATCTCCCACAAACCCCTTAATTCAGCCCTGAAGACTCCGTCAACTGTAAATCTTCTGTAGTGTGGCGGATATGCTGTTGCTGTTGACATTTGTGATTCGAATGACCCTTTAATGTGTCTGCCCAAAAATTCGTTGCGTACTTTTATTAATGAATCTTTCTCGAAAACAGTCTCTGAAGTGTATGGAAACTGATAGATAACTATATCCTGGCGACCTCTTCCCGAGTTGTTTGTAGCCCATAGAAAGTTGTTGAACTCCTCGAAATTTGACATCCCTTTTGGAAAGTGAATATTTATACCAAACATCTGCTGGGCACGCACAACCGGAGTTTTAATCTCATTTTTGAGCCATTTTGCATTGCGTTCAAGCTCTTTTTCTATAAAATAATTAACGATAACATCTTTATTTTCTGTGACATAATTAGCAAAACTTGTACTGTCCGGTGCTTTTATATTCATAATTACCTGACCAGAGGCATAAGTGTCAAGCTCAGCTTCCAATTTGGGCTGACTATACATTTCCGAAATCTCGGGAATTACTATATTTCTTGCCATCTTGAATGTACTAGTGTAATTTTCAGGAGTAATGTGAAGGATCCTGAAGTTAGGCTCTGGCTGAGGCAACCCTTTCGTGTTTGAATTGAGCACATCGAAAAGCGCTCTTCCCGGTGTTCCTTCCCATGAGGAGTCATCCATAATTACCATAACCTCGCTTGAAGCTCCCGAGGCAGAAAGAAATCCACCACTTCCATTACACGAAGTTAAAAGAACAATCGATACAAAAAGAGTCAGTAAACCTACGAGATGTTTCATAATATTTTCTGTTGTGATTTCACTTTGTTCCACTTTATCAAACAAATATACAATTATTTGTATGGAAAATAACCTGTTTGGTTTTAATTTATGATAAAAAGTCAGTTCTTCTCACCTATCTTGGAGGTTGATAGCATGCCGCACGCGGCATAAATATCTTCACCTCTTGAAGCACGTATTGTGCAGATGAAACCTTTTGAGGTGAGAGTGTCACGGAATTTAATCATATTTTCGCTGGTTGAAGGGCGAAGTTTACTCATGGGAATAACGTGAAAACGGATGAGGTTAATTCTGCAGTCCAGGCCGTTAAGCAGCTTCGCCAACTCTCTTGCATAAAGAAGCGAATCGTTAACCCCGTCAAACATGATATATTCAAATGATAAGCGGCGTTGATGGCTCCAGTCGTAGTCACGAAGCAGATCAACTACCGAGGTAATGGGAGCAGATTTTTCAATCGGCATGATTGACAGACGTTCCTCCGGAATAGGGTTATGCAAACTTATGGCAAGGTGACACTTGCTGTCATCAAGGAACCGTTTCAGGTTGGATGTAAGTCCGATTGACGAAAGTGTAATCCTCTTGGGACTCCAGGCAAGACCATAATCAGCCATAAGCAGATCAGAAGCTTTTCTTACATTCTTGTAATTATCCAATGGTTCGCCCATTCCCATGAAAACAAGATTAGTAATCTCTTCTGAGTCGGGAACAGAATAAACCTGATTAAGAATTTCTCCTGCAGACAGATTGTCTTGCAAGCCCTGCTTACCCGTCATACAAAAATCACAGTTCATGCGACACCCTACTTGTGATGATACGCAAATAGTAAGCCTGTTATCCTCAGGTATTGTTACAGTCTCAATAAACTTACCGCTGTGAGTTCTGAAGAGCATTTTGCGTGTTCCATCCACTGATGTTTTTATATCCAGCGGTTCAGAACGGCCAACATCAAACTTCTCAGAAAGAATCTCTCTGTTCTTAAGCGAGATGTTGGTCATTTCATCAATAGATTTCACTCGTTTAAGATATACCCAGTCGGCAATCTGTTTAGCAGTAAACTTAGGAAGATTAAGCTCCTGTACGCTTTCTGTGATTTCGGCCAGCGTCATGCCGAGAAAATATTGTTTTGACTCCATTATGTTCCTTTAATTGAAGTACAAAGATAAGGAGGATTTAGCAAAATGATGCATCGTAAAGAAAAAGAGTGGGGGATCATTTCTCTTTTTGACAATTAACATTTCAGTGTCTTTATATAATCTTATATATATTCTGCATAAGTTTAGCTTAAATTCAGCTTATTAAATAACGAGGATGATATAAGCCAGATATAAGCCGGATATAAGCCGATAATAAGCGAGATCAGGACGACACACAACTCTGTCTTGTTCTGAAACAGGCTAAAGTTAAGTCAGGATAAAAGAAAAAAATAAAACCGGGGGCTTTCACAAGTCCCCGGTTCACGCATTTTTAATTAAAAAGTAGAGTTTATATTTAGAAATTTAATCACCTGATTTTACTTTTCCTATACCGTTTTTCGATAAATCTGTTTCCCGGGGTTTACCGTAATAGGTGACATTCCCTATTCCATCAGACGATGCTTTAACATATTCAGTTGCAAAGCAACTTACATTTCCCACACCTTCAGAAGAGACAAAAGCGCTTTTTGCTTTTAGTCTGTCTGCTTCTACATTTCCAACACCTACTGAATTAATGTCGACATTATCTGCTGTGCCTCCCAAAATGATATTTCCCACACCTTCAGAGTCGATTTTTATATATTCAGCCCGTATATTTTCAGCAGTGATATTTCCCACTCCCGATGAGTTTATTGTCAGTTCAGTTGTTTTAAATGTCCCCTCAATAACAATGTTGCCAACACCTTCACTATCAATATAGGTCAGGTCAGGAGTAGTTATTGAAACAGTGAGCTTGTTGGCACTTCTTTTGAAACGCTTAAGCAGACGCTCCTCCATATCCAAAAAAAGTGTACCGTTTTCGATTTTAACCTCCAGTATATCAAGGATTTCTTCACTACCCTCAGCTGTGACGTTTGTGGTTTGACCCTGACGGATATTGATGTTACCCACAATGGAAGATTCTATTGAAGAGAATTCTGTTATGTCAAACTGGTCAGTTGCATATCTTGATTGAGTGCAGGCTGCAGTACTAAAAGAAAGTACAATTAAGGTAATTATTAATTTGATTGCTGTTTTCATTTCGTTTTTAATTATTTGACATTACAACTGTAATGCCGGTTACAAAAAATTAATCTTTTAACAATTCTAATATTTTCAAACGGAAAGCATATTCATATTTTGCCTGAACTTCCTCGCCCAAAGCCTGTGTCTGATTGTTTTTTGCGAGAAACAGTTCGTATGAATTGGCACGTCCGCTTTCATGCTTCTCTTCGGCAAATCTGTAGGCTTCGTTGCTTGCAGTAACCGATTTCTGCGCTGCCTGCCACCTGCTCTCTGCGCCAACAGCATTATAAAAAGCCTGTTCAATACGTTTGCGAAGTTCAAGCTTTGTTTTATCCATTTCGAGGCGAGTGTTTGCGATGGCAATTTCGGCATTTTGAACATTGTTCTTCACTTGAAATCTGTTGAAAATAGGGATTCTAAGACTGAAACCGAGTGAGTTACTAATATTATTTTTGAGCTGAGTTGCAAAAGGATCGTTGACCCTGCCATTCATATTATAATAACCTGTTCCCATATTTGCACCGAAGCTCAGTGTGGGATAGTATTGCGATTTTGCCATTAATTTTTCCTTCATACTGCTTTCCAGCTGGTATTGAACGCTCCTTATTTCAGGTCTGTTAACAAGCGCACTCTCATATACCATCTGAGATGATAAAAGTGGAGTTTCATCTATTAATTCCTCTGCAGGAGGCGAAATAATATCAAAGTCATTAAAGTTCTCCAGCTCCATTATTTGCGCAAGATCCAGCAATGCCAGTTTATAGTTACTTTCAGCCTGTACACGATTCAGCTCCTCTTTGGCAATCTGAGCTTCAATTTCATACAATTCACCCTTTGCCATCTTACCACTTTTGACAAGCTCTGTGTTTCTTTTTAGATTTGCCCGGGTGGTTTCCATCTGATTTTCAGAGATAAGCAGTAGTTCGCGGTTGAGTAAAGCCTGCAGAAATGCAGTTGATACACTCATTATAATTTCATCCTGAATTCTCTCCAGGTTGGCTTCTGAAACCATCATATCAGCTTTTCTTGCATCAATGTTGTGCTTCATCCGCAAGCCGTCGAACAATGTTATGTCTGCTCCAATACTGAAGTTTGATTGAGATGAGTTTGTATTCTGATAAGTGTTGTCGAGACCAATTGAACGGCCGAATACAAAGTTCTGACCGGCTGAAGCATTGACGGCAGGCAACAGATCAGCACGAGCCTGACTGTATGCAACCATTCGCTGCTGATTATTAAGTTCCTGTTGTTTGATATCTCTGTTATTTTCAAGAGCTGTTTCTATACATTCAAGCAAAGTATATTCTTGCTGAGCAGCGACCGGGATCAGTGAGCCGGCAGCAATAAAAAGGTATAATATTTTATATCTGAGTTGCATATTACTTAACTTTTGAAACTGTTTTGAGTTAATTCTTCAAATACTGAGTTCTTCAAATACAGTGCGTATTACTTTTTTTCCTCAATTATTTCTGTCCCACGTATCTTGTCGTTTTCTTTTAGTCCTTCGACCACCTCAATATTTATTCCGTCAGATAAACCGATAGTAACAAAGTGACGTTCAAATTCCTGTGGATTTTCGTTTTTAACAAGATAAACAAAAGCTGAGTCACCGCTGAATTCAAGAGTGCTCTCAGGTATTGTCAGAACGTTTTCCCGTTTATCCAGTGTTATATCTGCATTTGCACTGTATCCTGCCCTGATAAACAAATCTTCGGGTATTTGTAGAGCTGCTTTCATTTCGAAAAGAATTGCACCACTCTCTTCTACACCTTTAGGAGAAATATATTCCAGATTTGCAGGTATTGTACGCCCCTGAATAGCACCAATAGTTATTTCGATTGGCATTCCTGAGGTTAAGCGTCCTACTTCTGTTTCATCAATTTTTCCGATAAAGAGCATATCACTAAGGTCTGCAACAGACGCAACAGTTATACCGTCATTGAAATTATTTGTCTGTATAACTGAGTTACCCACCTTAACCGGTACGTCGAGGATAGTGCCGTTAACGGTTGATCTCACCAATGTGTTACTTGTCTGTGCCGAACTTTGAGTTATACCTGTTCTGACCAGACTCAGGTTGTCTGTTGCCGCACGAAATTCTTCTTCATCGTTCTTGTATTGTAGCTCAACTTTTTCGAACTCTTCTCTGGATATCACCTCATTTTCGTATAGTTTACGATCTCTCTCATAGTTGCTTCTGCTTTGGTTAGCTGCAAGTTTGGCCCTTTCAACTCTTGACTCGGCGCTACTAAGGTTAACCATATCCGGCACTACCTGAATTTTTGCAATAATATCTCCTGCTTTAACCATATCTCCTGCTTCCTTATGAACTTCGGAAATAATTCCCGACATCTGCGGCTTAATAAGTATCTCGTTACGAGGTTCTACTTTGCCTGTTGCCACTGTACTTTTCTGTATGTTACCATTTTGAGCGGTAACAATTGTGTATTGAACAACTTTAGGTCGTGATTTCTGCCATAGGAACACAAATGTGGATATTACCAAAAGGCCTAAAAGTACTAATCCAATAATTCTCAAAATTCGTTTCATAAGTTTTATTTAGTTATCTGTTTTTCCTGTTTCCTTTATTCTTCACTTATTGCTTCTACCGGTTTAATCATCATTGCTCGTTGTGCAGGAATATAACCTGCAAAAGTTCCGATAACTAAAAGTATGATGAGTGAGGCTACAGCCATTGTGAATGATATTTGGGGATCTTTAAAGAACTGGTCACCCTGACTCAGAACGATGCCTGTAGCCCGAAGCAGTCCTACACCCACTACAATTCCTGTGACTCCGGCAATTACGGTTAATACAATACTCTCACTCAGAATCTGACCGATAATGTTTTTTGGAGTAGCGCCCAGAGCTCGTCTGATACCAATCTCTTTGGTACGTTCACGAACAGTTACCAGCATTATATTACTCACACCGATAGTTCCGGCAATTAAAGTCCCCAGTCCCACAATCCATATTAATGCTGATATTCCGATTCCAAGGTAGTTGAACATTTTAAACTGTTCTTCGATATTCATTGAAAAAACAGCATCCTTGTCATCCGGAGATATCTGATGTTGCAGTTTAAGTACTTCAAGAATCTTGTCCTGAACAACTTTAACCGGTATTCCATTGTCAGCAGTGGCAGCCAGGAAATGGATTATATTGCCCTGATTAAAAGCCTGCTGCATAGTAGAAAATGGCATAACAACTGTTTCCTCGGTGCGTCCTCCTATGCTTACACCTGAAGTACTTCTTGCAACCCCTATCACTTGGAAGTATATGCCGTTGACCCTGATCTGCTGGCCTGTGGGATCTTCTCCTTTGTTGAATAACACTTCATAAATACGTTCTCCGATGATGCATACTTTCCTTCGTTCTGCAATATCTATATCGTTGATATATCTGCCATATAATAATTTACTTTTCTCTATCAGGTCATATTCAGGATAACATCCTTTTACCAGATAAGATCCTTTCTTTTCTCCCCTGACCACATTATCGTCATTGCCACCTGCAAAAAGAACAGGTGATAGGTACTGCAACTCTTTAACTCGTTGTCTGATAACCGGAATATCACTGTTTGTCATATTCCAGTTTCTTCCTTTCTGGAATCCTTTATAAGGAATAGTAGTGGGTGAAGATGCAAAAAATGCAGAGTTAGTGGCAAACCCTTCCACCTGAGAAGATATTCCTCTTTCCAGTGCAGCTCCGGCGCCTACCATAAGTACAAGCATCAGCATCCCCCAGAATACACCAAAGGCAGTGAGCACGCTTCTGGATTTATTGTGAGTTATGGTAATCCAAATTTCCTGCAATCTGTCTAAATCGAATATTTTCATCTGGTTATCTAATTTATTATTCCTGTCGCATAGCCTCAATCGGTTTCACTTTAACAGCTTTACGTGCAGGCAGATACCCTGCAAGAACACCTGAAACAATAAGTACAATTGTTGCAAAAACTGCATAGCCGACTTCGACGGTAGGATTAGTGAAAACCGACATTTGAGGTTCATCGGATACCGGTTGAGCACTTGCTGCCTGTTCCATAAAGAAATTTATAATCTCTGTGAGACCTATGCCCATCATTAGTCCGATATATCCAAAGAGGGTGGTGATTATTATTGACTCCAGAATTATTGTTTTTAATATAGATGATGGTTTGGCTCCGATAGCTTTTCGTATACCTATTTCCCTGGTGCGTTCTTTTACTGATACCAGCATAATATTACTTACTCCTACGATACCGGCAATGAGCGTCAGAATTCCGACTATTGTAACAAAAAGTGTTATACCATTAAATATATTCATTGTTTCAATATATTCAGACTGAGCATTATTTATCCAAAGAGCCTGCTCATCGTTAGGGTTAAAATTGAGCCGTCTGCTCATCATTGTTCTGAGTGTCTCATTGAACTTGTCATTTGCTTCTTTTGTATTAAGGCCGTCAACAGTGAAAACAATGTTGTAAAACTTTCCGTTGGGATTAAAGATTGATTGAGAAGTTGTGAATGGTATATATGCTTTTGGACCGCCCCAGTCCTCTTTTCTTGAATTTATGCCAACTACCTTAAACATTAAACTGCCGAGCTTAACTGTTTTGCCTATCGCTGATTCACCCGGAAACAGGAGATCTGCAATTTTTTTATCCAGAACGATTACCTTGTTATACTCTTTCATGTCCAGGTTATTGATAAAACGTCCATCCTCCGGCCTGATGGTGAGTTTTTCAATATGCGAATAGTTAGGCATCACACCCCTGATTTCGTATGATCCGTATTCATTACCATAAGTAACATTCATAGTGTTGTTCAGACGGGCAGTGATAAGTCTGCTCTCCGAAACCTCGTCCTTTATAAAATCCACTTCTTCTGTTGTGAAAGAGAGCTGTCTGTCAGACTTTAGACCTTTGTGAGGAATGGATGTCCTTCCGGGATAAAGGTTTATGCGGTTTACAGCCCTTGAGCTGAAGTTTTGCATTACACCGTTTTTCAGACCGTTACCCGCTCCGAGAAGAATTATAAGTATAAATATACCCCATGATACAGATAATCCTGTAAGGGTAGTACGCATTTTGTTTTTTTTGAGTGTCTCGAATATTTCCTGCAGAAGGTCTATCATAAAGACTGATAATTTAGGTTTGTAGTGGTTACATGAACACCATTAGCCTTATTGGTCTCATATTCAATCATACCATCCTTCAGGTGAATGATACGGTTAGTAGCATCAGAGACAGATTTCTCGTGTGTTACAATAATGGTGGTAATTCCCTCTTTATTCAGATTAGTAAGAACTTCCATCACTTCAATGGTTGTATTGCTGTCAAGTGCCCCTGTTGGTTCGTCAGCCAGAATAATCTTAGGATTAGAAATCATTGCCCTTGCAATTGCAACGCGTTGTTTCTGTCCCCCGGACAGCTCATTTGGTAAATGATGAGCCCAGTCTTTCAGTCCCATTTTATCCAGATGCTCCATCGCAATAATATTGCGTTTTTTGCGGCTCACTTTCTTGTAATAGAGTGGGAGAGCGACATTTTCGAGGGCATTTTTAAAATTGATCAGATTAAATGATTGAAACACAAAACCTATCATTTCGTTTCTGTAGCGTGCAGCCTGAGTTTCACTTAAATCTTTAATAAGACTACCATTAAGGTAATAGTCACCTGCATCATACGTGTCCAGAATTCCAATTATATTAAGTAAAGTAGATTTGCCTGAACCTGATGCACCCATAATGGATACATATTCACCTTTATCTATATGTAAATCTATTCCTTTAAGTACGTGAAGTGGGAGTGCTTCGGTGTGATAAGATTTATGTAATTGCCTGATTTCTATCATGCGGCGCATTAATTATAAGTTACATTTATAAAGAACGGTACAAATGTATGCCAAATATTGTACTATGCAATGCATAATACTATCGTTTTTCATCAAATTAGTATTATTTAACAGAATAAGTTGATTTTAATGAAGTTTTGGTCAAAAAAAATCAGGTATTACTTTAAATAAATAAAATACCTGATTGATAGATTAACATCGACAGTTTAATTATATGCTGAAGGGTACTAATTCAAATGAGTAACCTTGCTCCTGTAACCACTCAATTGCAAGCGGCAACGCGTATCTAAGATTCTTTTCGGCTTTGAGAGAGTCATGAAACACAATTACAGAGCCGTCTCGGGTATACCGTTTGACGTTTTCTAGTACCTGCTCCGGGCTCATATATTTACTATAATCGCGGGTCACCACATCCCACATAATTATTTTATACCCATTCTTCTTTAGTAAACCTGGTTGAGGAAAAATCATGTGGCCGTGAGGCGGGCGAAAAAGTGTTGATTTTATCAACTTATCTGCTTCCTTGGTATCTTCCAGAAACTTAGCAGGTGAATTTAGCCAACCCTGCAAATGATGAAAGGTGTGGTTGCCGGTTCTGTGACCATCATCAAGAAGTTGATCATAGATATAACTGTACTTACGGACATTATCTCCAACACAGAAGAATGTCGCCTTTATATTATATTTGTTTAATACACTCAATACCCAGGGAGTGACTTCAGGTATAGGACCATCATCAAATGTAAGATAAACTGTTTTTTTATCCGGCACTCTGAGTCTCCAGACTGAATTTGGGTATAATAACCTGTAAAATATTGGTGGTTGTTCAATCAGCATATTTTGAACCTTTTTTTAACACAGGAGATTACGGGCAATATATCACTATACTGCCCGTCTCTCTTTTTTATAATTTTATTGTGGTGTTGAACTGTACTGTTCAAGCAAACGGGGATTAAACTGCTTCATCATACCCATTGCTTTTTGCATAATTTCTTCCTCTTCAGTCTGACGGATTGTGTCGTCAGCCGGTGTAGAATAATACCCGCGTACAGCACTATCGGTAATCTCTCTTAAAATAGTATCACCCACATAAGGGATGCCTTTCATATAGAAAGCCTGAGCTCTTTGAAGCAAATCATCTGTTAATAGCAGGTATTTATCATTGTCATATTGCTGATAAATATTTTTAATGAGCATCAGGGGACTTATATTATTATATATGATATCTGTCATTGTATTTGCAATCTGCACAGATTTTAATCTTTCAAACCAGTTGAGGTTTGCATTAATTCTGTTGTGAATCTCAGTAATAAGTGCATCAGCTTTTTCATTTTCACCAAGCCTGTAATATGCTCTTGCAAACAGAAGACCGTCTGTTCCGTATGAAACGGCACTGTCGGGAACCATAGAGGTAATTTTATTAAGAGCAATCAGAGCTTTTTCATTTTCACCTGCATTAATAAGTTCATCAATAAGTTGTGTGAAATATAGTCTGAAGGTTGACAGCATTCTCCTGCTGGTTTGATCCATGTAAACATCAGGGTTATTTTCAAGGCCTCCCCATCTGAACTTATTAACCATATTATCAAATGCTGCTTCCAGGTTTACTCCGTTGTTTAATGGAGTGCCGGGCACTACCTGATAAGTGAGACCGTTCAAGGAGAAATTGTTGTCCTGCAGATTCATATACAATGAAGGTGTTATTGTAGTTGCGAAATGCAACGGTCTTTCCCAGTTATCATCATTCAGATTGGAGAGAAGTTCAAGTATCATCAGTTCATGACGGTAAACAGCCTGTTTTCCCGCAAGACTAACAAGCATTCTGTCTGTTGGTTCAGCTGCCAAAGCATCCCAGTCTACCTTTGAACTGTCAACATCAAGATAAAGAATATCGCCAGGTATTACTGATGTGTTACCTGTGTTAAACGGATTAGCCGGACGAGAGTTTTCACCCGTACGCAAATTCTCCATTGTCTGTTTTAATGATATTGTGTCACGGAAAGCGTTTCTGTCGTAATAATTACTAAACGAAACAGGAGGTATTTCACTTTGTCTGAGTACACTCTCTATTTCTTCTTTTGAAATAACAAAGGCAGCACTTCCTTCATCACCCGAATATCTTGGACGTGACCATTTAATAGGTAATGGTTCAGACTCGTAAGCAGGTCTTAAAAGCTGATCGATATACCACTCTGTTTGAAGAAAGCTGAGGTTTGTTACCCTAACATCAGTTCTGAAACCTTCGGTTTCCTGAACATACCATAGCGGGTAAGTATCATTATCACCATTGGTGAACAAAATTGCATTTTCCCCAACACTGCTAAGGTAATTCATACCAGTATCACGCGCCAGAGTTCTTCCTGAACGATCATGATCATCCCAGTTCTGTGAAGCCATCTGAATTGGTACAAACAAACAGGCTGCAGAAGCAATTGCTGTGGCTGCTTTGGTGTTTTTTAAATATTTTCTGAGGAAAAGAGATACTCCTGATACACCCATACCAATCCATATTGAAAAAGCGTAGAAAGACCCGGCATAGGCATAATCCCTTTCCCTCGGCTCCATAAATGTCTGGTTAAGATAAAGGATAATTGCAAGTCCGGTCATAAAGAAAAGGAGAAAGACAACAATAAAACTCTGTTTTCCTCTCTCTTTTAACCTTAGCTGATAAAGAATTCCAATTATGCCCAATATGAGGGGCAGCATATAATATTTGTTTCTCCCTTTATTATTTACAATATCAGGAGCCATATCATCCTGAGGCCCTAGACCCAGAACGTGCTCATCAATAAAAGGAATACCTGTAATCCAATTCCCGGAAGTTATTCCTCCGTCACCCTGAATATCATTTTGTCTTCCTGAGAAATTCCACATGAAGTAGCGCCAGTACATATAATTGAACTGGTAGCCAAACATGAATTTTAAATTCTGCAGGAGTGTAGGTTTTTTGTTTTGGTCAATAACGCCTCCCCATCTCTCGTATCCCATTATATGGTTTTGGAATGAGGGATTATTAGGGTTTGAATGCATCCTGGGGAGGAGCATTGTGTTGGTGTATTTATAGTTGGGCGATGTGGTTTTTTCATATCTGTCCTTCTCCTCCGGTGAAGTTTTCACGACTTGCTTATAGCTTGTGCGTTCTCCGTCAATAATAGCTGTACCGTCAGCATTTCTTGCAATCTTTGAAGCGTAAGTTGTACCGTGAATAAGTGGAGTCTGTCCATATTGTTCGCGATTTAGGTAGCTGCCCAGTGAGAAAATGTCCTCAGGTGAATTCAGATCGAGTGGGGTATTAGCGCTTGATCTGATAGGTATAAGTGCATATGCTGAGAAACCCACTAAAATTACCATTAAGCATGAGACTGAAAGATTTATGAATCTCATGCTTATTTTCTTTGATTTAAATACAAAGTAAGCACCTGCTGCAATCAGTATAACCCAAAGCAATGGACTGCCGCTAATGAAAAGTACACCTGTCAATGCCAGACTCGCGAATAACGCAGCTCGTGCTCTTTTTTCATTACTTTTAGAAGATATTGTATGATAAAGCCCCATCGCAATTGAAGCAACCAGTATCAGTAAGTAAAAGAATACTCCTGAATTATACGGTAAGCCAAAACTGTTAACGAATAGAAGCTCGAACCATCCGCCTACTTTCGTAAATCCAGGTATTACCCCCCACATCAGGATAATTATCAGTCCAAATGAAACCAAAAGAGCTTTCATTGCACCTTTCCAGTTTGCATTTTCATTTTTCTTAAAGTAGTAAACAAGCACTATTGCAGGGATACACAGTAAGTTGAGCAGATGGACACCGATAGAGAGCCCCATGACGTAAGCAATTAGAACCAGCCATTTGTCGGAGTGAGGTTTATCTGCATTATCCTCCCATTTTAGAATCAGCCAGAATACAAGTGCGGTAAGCATCGAAGAAAAGGCATATACTTCACCTTCAACAGCTGAAAACCAGAATGTGTCAGAAAAAGTGTAAACAAGAGATCCTACAACTCCGCTTCCGATAACAGCGATAGTTTGGCCGACAGTTAACACATCATTGCTGCTCTTTTGTATTAACTTTCTTGTCAGATGAGTTATAGTCCAGAATAGGAACAATATGGTAAGCGCACTCATCAGGGCTGACATAATGTTTATCATCATTGCAACCTGTGAAGTGTCTTTTGCAAATTGAGTGAAAAAGTTACCTACAAGCATAAAAAAAGGAGCACCCGGCGGATGTCCCACTTCCAGTTTGTAAGCTGATGTTATGAATTCTCCACAATCCCAGAAACTGGCTGTGGGTTCTATTGTAAGAAGATAAACCGTGGCAGCAACTGCAAAAACCACCCACCCGGAGATGTTATTGATTAGCTTGTATTTAGACATTTTTCTTTTTAGTTTTGATTCATGGCATTAACCTGAATCTTACAGATTTACTATAAAAAGTGGGACAAAGATACTTAATTCTCTTTATACGATTGTCTGTTTTGATGGGATATTAAGTCTTTCTTATTAAAAAAAGTGAATTACTGTGCACTTTAGCGATACCTTTCTTTACACAATTTTTATTGCAAACATAACTCGGGTTCCAAGTCAAATTCTTTTAATTAATAATTATCTCGATTTAACTCTTTTAGATCTTGAGCGCAAAGGATAATCTAAATAATAAAACATAAATCAGTCATACTTAATATGATTATTTAAAAAGTTCAGTTTAATAAAACTATAATGAACTTAATTTCAACAAAATGTGTTATATAACATGTTTTGAGTTAAGAGATAGTATATCAGAGATATATGATGATATTGAACAGTCTTATCACTTTTCTTAAGTAAAAAAATCTAGCAGATAATTTGGAGTTGAAATAATAAAAAGTTTACTTTGGAATCGATTAAGGAAAAAAATCTGTAATAAAAAAGTTAATAAGTAGTAGTTTTAATTCAATGCAGGTAACATTAGTAATTCTGAAACCCTCCGCTGTTCAGCGTGGAATACTGGGAGAAGTGATTTCCCGGTTCGAAAAAAAGGGCCTCCAGATTGTAGGAATGAAAATGATTAACCTGACCGATGAAGTGCTTAAAGTACACTATTCTCATTTAGTTGAAAAACCTTTCTACGGACGCATAAAAGATTCAATGCAGGTAAGTCCTGTGATTGTAATGGCGCTTAAAGGTGTAGATGCGGTAAATGTTGTAAGAAAAATTACCGGGTCAACAAATGGGAGAGATGCTCAACCGGGCACAATTCGGGGTGATTATAGTATCAGTGTTCAGGAAAATATTGTACATGCATCTGATTCTGATGAAACAGCACAAATCGAGTTATCACGCTTTTTTACTGCAGACGAAATCTTTAATTATCCGCAATTAATGATTCAGAATATATACGCTAATGATGAATATTAATTGCTATAAAAAAAGTATTTATATGAAATTTGATATAAAACAAGGTATCGATGGAGATATATAATTTGTTTTTAAAAGCAAGAGTTTTATTACCGGCAACCTTGATGTTTGTTTCATTAAACTCATTCTCACAAGTTAATCAGGATTCTGCAGAAAAAAACAGACCGGAAATTAATTATAAACAGGTACATAGTTCAAATTTAACCGAACAGCCGGGGCTTTTTGCTGACGGCCTTAAGCTTAAGCTGGACCTGTCTGTACTGGATGAAGCCGAAGAACAGAGGGAAGAATTCAACCCAAACGATATTCCCGCCGATGATTTGTACGGAGGGATGTGGGAAAACAGATATGTCAACATGTATGGCAGTCTGAAAAATGCTCCTGATACATTTATAGTAGATCTTGACAATTTTACAATGCCTGCTGACGGACATATGACCTCCAACTTTGGACGAAGAGGAAGTCGCCGTTATCATTATGGTATTGATATAAAAGCACAAACCGGAGACACAATCTATGCTGCTTTTGACGGTAAAATCAGAGTTAAGAGTTTTGAGGGAAGAGGCTACGGCTATTACTTGGTTATAAGGCATGTGAATGGTCTTGAGACGGTCTACGGACACCTATCAAAGTTTTTAGTTGATGAGAATGATTTTGTGAAATCCGGACAGCCGATCGGACTTGCAGGAAACACTGGACGTTCATTTGGTTCACACCTTCATTTTGAAACCCGCTTTTTGGGTAAACCTATAAATCCCAATTTTATTATTGATTTCCCCAGTAAGACGGTACATCAGGATGAGTACCTAGTTACTAATTCAAGTTACAATAAGACAAATTCAAGTAGCAGATCAGTGATTAAAACAACTGCCGACAGTAATAAGTACAGAGAGCCGGCCGCAGAAACCAATAAGTTTGTATCAGGTGAAGTGCAGTATCACAGAATTAAGAAAGGGGATACTTTAGGCGCAATTTCCAAGCGATATGGAACCAGCGTAAGCAAGTTATGTACTCTAAATAATATGACATCAAAAACAGTATTACGTGTAGGTAAATCTATACGTGTATCATAAAAGAACAATAGTCAGCTTTAGTCTTAAAAAAGGTACAGTATAACAAACTTGTACCTTTTTTTTGTTTATCTTTGTTAGGTTGTTTTACGTTAAAAAATAAAATAGAGAAATCCAATGAATGTTACCAACAATCAGTTCGACGAAGTAGCAGGTTTATGTCGAGACATCTTTGCACGTAAATTGCATGATTACGGTGCTTCTTGGCGTATTTTGCGGCCAACTTCAGTTACCGATCAGATATTTATTAAAGCAAACAGGATCCGTACTCTGGAAACTAAAAAGGAGAAAATGGTTGATGAAGGGGTATTTCCAGAGTTTATTGCTATAGTGAATTATGGAATAATCGGACTGATACAGCTTGAATTGGGTTTTGCTGATACGGTAGATATAACAAATGAGAAAGCTCTTGAGCTGTATGACGGATTTCTTGAAGAGACTAAGCAACTGATGTATGCTAAGAATCATGACTATGATGAAGCATGGAGAAGTATGAGAGTCAGCTCTTATACTGATCTGATCCTTATGAAAATTTACCGGACAAAAGAGATTGAGAGTAACGACGGACAGACCCTGATATCTGAAGGAGTTGATGCTAATTATATGGATATGATTAATTATGCGATTTTTGGATTGATAAAACTTCATTTTCCTGAAGATGGCATGAGAAATCTGGCACAGATACTACAAATCTAATTATAGATAAACACTACAACAGGATTTAAATCAGGTGAAACAGAATATTACATTTGATAAAATAGTTGTTGAACTGTCACGTGTGATTGTAGGTGCTACATTCGCGTTCTCCGGCTTTGTGAAAGCCGTAGATCCGCTTGGATTCACCTACAAAATACAGGATTACCTGATAACTCTTAATCTAACCGAACTATTTTCACTGGCATTGCCCGCAGCTATATTTATGGTCGTGGCTGAATTTGCACTGGGAATATTTCTGCTACTGGGAATATACAGAAAAGTCACTACCCACCTTTTAGGGTTGTTTATGGCGTTTTTTACACCCTTAACCCTATGGATTGCATTAACTAATCCGGTTGAGGATTGTGGTTGTTTTGGTGATGCACTGATTATAAGTAACTGGCAAACATTTTACAAGAATATCATACTTCTTGCTGGTACAATTTTCCTTATTATTAAATGGAGAAAGATATCACCGTTATTTTCGTCAAAAACAGCAGCATTAACAGCAATACTTGTTGTACTGTATGGTGTGTTATTTTCACTTCATAATACTTACAGACTGCCCATAATGGATTTCCGACCTTATAAAATAGGAGCTAATATCCCGGCTCAGATGTTTGTGGATCCTGATAAAGCTGATATATTCGAAACTGTATTTATTTACAGTAAGGATGGTGTTGAGAAAGAGTTTACCGAGACAGATTATCCATGGAATGATTCAACTTGGACATTTATTAATATGGAATCCCGTCTTGTAAAAGAGGGCGAAAAGCCTGCTATTGAAGATTTTGCAATAGAATCATTATATCAGGATGAGGCAGGCGTATGGAATATTGGAGGAGATATTACAGACTTGGTGCTTTCAGATACTACCCATACTTTCTTAATGGTTTCATACTCACTTGAGAAAATGAATTTGAGAAATCTGGATAGGTTTATTGAGATTGCAAATTATGCTGATGATAACGGATATCCATTTTATTGTCTTACTGCATCTTCTTCAAATGTAGTGGGAGAATGGGAGGCTCAGCACAATACAGGATTACAGTTTTGTCATGCTGATGAAAGGGCATTAAAAACAATGATCAGGGCTAATCCGGGACTAATGTTGATAAAAGAGGGAACCGTGATCAATAAATGGGATGACAGTAAAGTTCCATCGTCTGATAATCTGTTTGATAGAGATACAAAATCGGGAAAAGATACAGAGATATTAATCTCTTTAATCCTCTTTTTTGTACCTTTGTTAATTATTAAGGTTACGGACAGAAAAAAATAAATGAAATTAATAACAAATTAATTATAAAAGCATGAGAAAGAATATTGTAGCAGGAAACTGGAAAATGAACAAAAACCTTCAGGAAGGTATTCAACTGGCAAAAGAATTAAACGAAGCCCTTAAGGGTAAATCTTTGAATTGTGATGTGATTGTGGGAACACCATTTATTCATCTTGCAAGCGTAGCTGAGGCTGTTGATACAAACAAAATAGGTGTTGCTGCACAAAACTGTGCCGATAAAGAATCAGGTGCTTATACCGGAGAGGTATCATCAGAAATGGTTGCTTCAACCGGTGCTAAGTATGTTATCTTAGGTCACAGTGAGCGTCGTGCATACTATCACGAGACTCCTGAAATACTTAAAGAAAAAGTATTACTGGCTCTGAAAAATGATCTGACACCAATTTTCTGTATAGGTGAAGTTTTAGAAGAAAGAGAATCTGAGAAACATTTCGAAGTAGTAAAATCTCAGATCGAAGCATCACTGTTTGAACTTTCACCCGAGGATTTCAGCAAAATAGTTCTTGCTTACGAACCTGTTTGGGCAATTGGAACAGGAAAAACTGCAAGTCCTGAACAGGCTCAGGAAATGCATGCATTCATCCGTAAAACCCTTGTTGAGAAATATGGTAAGGAAATAGCAGATAACACCTCAATTCTATATGGAGGAAGCGCAAATGCCGGTAATGCAAAAGAACTTTTCTCAAATCCTGATGTAGATGGAGGGTTAATTGGAGGAGCTTCACTTAGCGTGGATAAATTTATGCCGATAATTGAAGCGTTTTAACACTTTAACAGAATATTACGACACATTTTACCACAGATTCATACTGAGTCTGTGGTATTTATTTATCTTTGTGCGAAGTAATTGATAAAAAGAACATGAAATTTTTCCAAAACCATATAATACTTTTGTTTATAATACTGCTGCTAAGTGCAGTCGGTAATGCACAGACATCATTTCAAAAAAATGAGATCCTTGAAGAATTGAATTCTGATGTTCAGGGTAAAGGAGATGTTAAAGTATATCAGGATGAGAGTATAACTCATATACTGGGCCGACCGATGGGTCCTCCCAGAACTGTTTATACAACCGGAGACGGATCAGTACAGTATTACAAAACGAGAGGTTACAAGATTCAGGCTTTCTCAGGTAATAATCAGCGTACTTCGAGAGATGAAGCTAACAGGAAACAGAGCATGATCAATCAGTTATATCCTGATCAGGAGACAGTAGTATTATTCGAATCACCATTTTGGAGGCTTAGAGTAGGTAATTTTGAGACTCGGGAAGAAGCAGAGCATGTAATGCAGGATTTAAGAGCCTCTTTTCCATCATTTGGAAGAGAAATGTATATTGTTGTAGATGAAGTGAAAATTGCTGTCAACTGACCTCTAAAAAGAAAACAAATGTCATCAGAAGAATTAGAATATAACAAAACCGTAATTTCGGATCATATGAGAGAGATTCTCTCTCTGCTTGGTGAAAATACTGAACGGGAAGGTCTGATTAAAACACCCGACAGAGTAGCTAAGGCTATGCAATATCTCACCAAAGGTTACTGGCAGAATCCGGAAGAGATTCTCCGTTCAGCACAGTTTAAGGAGAATTACCGTCAGATGGTTATCGTAAAAGATATCGACTTTTTTTCAATTTGTGAGCATCATATGCTTCCATTTTTTGGCAAAGCTCACGTAGCTTATATTCCAGATGGTTATGTAACCGGACTAAGCAAGATAGCTCGTGTGGTTGATGTATTTGCACGAAGACTACAAATTCAGGAGCGACTTACTACTCAGATAAAGGATTGTATTCAGAATACTTTGAATCCAATGGGAGTAATGGTAGTTATTGAAGCGCAGCACATGTGTATGCAAATGCGTGGAGTAGAGAAGCAGAATTCTATTACCACAACTTCAGATTTCACCGGTATATTCAGGGAACAGAAAACGAGGGAAGAGTTTGTAAATCTTATCAAGAAATAGGAGGTTCAGAATCTGTTCAAGTAAAATATTCTATCAGAAAG
Organism: Fermentimonas sp.; assembly: GCA_028709385.1. GTDB lineage: Bacteria > Bacteroidota > Bacteroidia > Bacteroidales > Dysgonomonadaceae > Proteiniphilum. The sequence continues at coordinate 61,748 of JAQVXD010000007.1, read as the reverse complement.
CAGGATTCTAAACATAAAATAGCCGGTTATTTTTAAATAACCGGCTATTTTATTTGTTGCCTGTTTATATGCTTAAAACGTTTTTTTTTAAGTTTAAAACGTTAGTGAACTTTTCATTACGATTTCTTTGAAGCTCTTTTACGTTCGTTTTCATCAAGTAGAATTTTTCTGATTCGCATATGTTTAGGTGTAACTTCTACATATTCATCCTCTTTTATATACTCCAAAGCTTCTTCAAGGCTGAATATAATCGGTGGAGCTAACTGTGCCTTATCGTCTGTTCCTGATGCGCGCACATTTGTAAGTTTCTTAGACTTGGTTACATTTACCACCAAATCGCCTTCTTTATTTTGCTCTCCAACCACCTGACCCGCATATACGTCAGTTTGAGGATAAATAAAGAAATGTCCCCGGTCTTGCAGTTTATCCAGAGCATAAGCATAAGCATTACCTGATTCCCCCGCAATAATAGAGCCATTCTGTCTTTTCTCAATATCCCCTTTCCATGGCTGAAACTCTAGGAAACGGTGTGCCATAATTGCTTCACCTGCAGAAAGAGTGAGAACAATATTGTTAAGTCCGATTATACCTCTTGAAGGTACGATAAACTCCATATGCATTCGCTCACCTTTGCTTTCCATGGTGAGGAGTTCTCCCTTACGGCGTGTTACAATATCAATAATTTTACTTGCTGACTCTTCGGGAAGGTTTATAGTTAACTGTTCCACCGGTTCATGTTTCTCTCCATCAACCTCTTTAATGATTACCTGTGGCTGTCCTACCTGCAATTCGTAACCTTCGCGACGCATTGTTTCTATTAATACAGAGAGATGCAGTACTCCGCGACCGTAAACTATCCATGAGTCTGAACTGTCAGTCTCTTCCACTCGCAGAGCAAGGTTCTTGTCAAGTTCAAGCATTAATCGCTCGTATATATGCCTTGAAGTGACAAATTTTCCATCCTGACCGAAAAAAGGTGAGTTGTTAATTGTGAACAGCATCGACATAGTTGGTTCATCAATTGCAATTGGATCAAGAGGATCCGGTTTATCTATATCTGTAATTGTGTCACCAATTTCGAAACCCTCAATACCAACCAGTGCGCAGATATCACCTGAGCCAACCTCATCTACTTTTTTGCGGCCTAATCCTTCAAATACATCCAGCTCTTTAATTCGGATCTTTTTTATGCTCCCGTCACGTTTGCAAAGTGCATAATCTTTATTGTTCTGGATAATGCCTCTGTGTACACGACCAATTGCTATTCTGCCCACATAGTTTGAGTAGTCAAGTGATGTTATCAGCATCTGTGGTGTGCCCTCAAGAACTTTAGGTGCCGGGATGTGTTTTACAATTGCGTCCAGTAACGGAATAATGTTATCGGAAGGTTTTTTCCAGTCATCCGACATCCAACCCTGCTTTGCAGAGCCGTATATAGTAAGGAAATCCAGTTGTTCTTCTGTTGCATCGAGACTAAACATCAAATCAAAAACCTCTTCCTGGACTTCTTCCGGGCGACAATTTGGTTTGTCAACTTTATTAATAACCAATATAGGTTTCAGTCCGATTTCCAGTGCTTTCTGAAGTACAAACCTGGTTTGTGGCATAGGACCTTCGAAAGCATCCACAACCACTAAACAACCGTCAGCCATATTTAGAACTCGCTCTACTTCTCCACCAAAATCAGCGTGCCCCGGGGTGTCAATTATATTAATTTTTGTGTCACCATATTTTATAGAAACATTCTTGGAAAGAATAGTGATACCACGCTCACGCTCTAACTCATTATTGTCGAGAATAAGTTCATCTGTCTGCTGGTTATCTCTGAAAAGGTGTCCTGCCAGCAACATTTTATCAACCAGAGTAGTTTTACCATGATCAACGTGTGCGATAATGGCGATATTTCGGATGTCATACATAAAAACAATCTTTTTAGGGTGCAAAGATACGTTTTTCCAACGAGAATCTCTTAAATATCTACATAATATGAAATAGTGATTAATATTTATTTTATGATGAACAAATGGCTTAAGTAAGTTGCTTATTATACGTTTAAGATAAATAGTTTCACTTAAACGAAATTAAAAGTTAGAGGTTGCGGATAGATATTATTGATATTGTATAGCTTTATGATAGCTGCAAACTATCTTATCTTTGCACCGTTTACAAATACTAAAAGTTAATTTATATGCAACCTATTATTAATTCAAGAATTCCAGAGTTTAAAGTACAAGCTTATCATAATGGTGAGTTTAAAACAGTTACAGACAAAGACGCATTAGGAAAATGGTCGGTATTTTTCTTTTACCCTGCCGACTTTACTTTCGTATGTCCTACCGAACTTGTTGATGTTGCAGAAAAATATGAATATCTACAATCAATTGGAGTAGAAGTATATTCTGTAAGTACCGATTCTCATTTTACACATAAAGCCTGGCATGACACATCGGAGAGCATAAGTAAAATTACATATCCGATGCTAGCAGATCATACAGGTGAGCTTAGTCGCGCATTTGGTGTATTAAACGAAGAAGATTATACGGCATACAGAGGAACATTTGTTGCCAATCCCGAAGGTATTGTTAAAGTACTGGAGGTGAATGACGGTCCGATCGGACGAAATGCAACAGAACTTGTTCGGAAGATTGAAGCAGCTCAGTTTGTAGCTGAACACGAAGATGAAGTTTGTCCCGCTAACTGGGAAAAAGGTAAAGAAACCCTTAAACCAAGCATTGATCTAGTAGGGAAAATTTAAGTAAAACTCAATTTTAAAGCCCTCTGATCTATTTTCTATGGATGGTCCATGAATATTTCCAGAGGGCTTTTTATATTAAAAAAGATATAAAAAATTATGCTCGATAATTCATTAAAAGAACAGTTAAAAGCGATTTTCGCAAATTTAGAATCTGATTATCAATTTGATGTATACGCATCTCAGGAACACGAAAGCTATAATGAGCTGATTGAGCTACTGGAAGATGTTGTAGTCAGTTCACCTAAATTTTCTCTAAAAATAAACAATGGCGATTCAATCTCCTTCAACCTGCTTAAGAATGGAGAGAAGACCGGTATATATTTTAGAGGTATACCCAATGGTCATGAGTTTACTTCTCTTTTACTGGCTGTGTTAAACTGCGACGGTAAAGGCAAAAATCAACCGGATGAGTATATCAGAAAAAGAGTGCAATCTTTGAAGGGTGAAATTAAGCTTACAACATATGTTTCACTTACATGTACCAACTGTCCGGATGTCGTGCAGGCACTAAATCTTATGACAATTATAAACCCAAATATAACTCATGAGATGGTTGACGGATCGATTTACAAGGAAGAGGTTGAATCACTTAAGATACAGGCAGTACCTGCAGTATATACTGATGGAGAACTACTTCACGTAGGAAGGGGAGAATTCGGTACTCTACTTACAAAGCTTGAAGAGAAGTATGGTTCAGAAGATGTTAGTACTGCTGAAACAGAAGCCAGGAAATTTGATGTTATTGTTATTGGCGGAGGACCTGCAGGCGCTTCTGCTGCGATATATTCTGCACGAAAAGGACTAAATGTTGCCCTGCTTGCAGAGACAGTGGGAGGCCAGGTAAAGGAGACACTGGGTGTCGAGAATCTGATTTCTGTACCTAAAACAACTGGTGAAAATCTAACGGCTGATCTTAGAAAACATATGGAAGAATATCCAATTTCAATTCTTGAGCACAGGTTAGTTGAAAATGTTGAGTTAGACGGCAGTGAAAAGGTTATTAATGTAAAAGGTGGAGAAAGATTTGCAACAGATGCACTTATCATTGCAACAGGCGCAAATTGGAAAAAACTGAATGTGCCCGGTGAATCCGACCACATTGGAAAAGGAGTTGCCTTCTGTGTGCATTGTGACGGACCGTTTTATAAAGATAAACATGTAGCTGTTATTGGCGGGGGAAATTCAGGAATAGAAGCAGCAATTGATCTTTCCGCAATATGTTCAAAAGTAACCGTTTTTGAGTTTCTTGATGAACTTAAAGCAGATAAAGTACTGCAGGAGAAAGTTGCTTCATTACCCAATGTAGAGGTGTTCTTAAGTTCACAAACAACAGAAATAATTGGCAATGGTGAAAAGGTAAGTGGCTTGAAAGTAAAGGATCGGAATACAGAGCAGGAAAGGATAGTAGATGCAGATGGTGTATTCGTTCAGATTGGCCTGGCTCCCAACAGCTCAGTATTTAAAGGTTTAGTGGATATAAGTAAATACGGCGAGATTGAAATTGATTCACATGGTCGCACAAATGTTCCCGGTATTTATGCAGCTGGAGATGTTACAACCGTACCCTACAAACAAATTATAACTTCTATGGGAGATGGGGCAAAAGCGGCACTTACTGCATTTGACGACAGAATTCGCGGCGTAATTTCTTAAAAGAGCATTTGCTGTTATCGTAGAATCAGAAATTTTATGTAAGTTTGTATGATTAATACAAAAAAATAGTCCAGAGAATATTTTACATGAAACTACGTAAATTTCACACTGTGTTAGCAACATTTTTAATTGTTTGCTTTACCTCGTTATCCACATTAGAAGTTAGTGCTCAAAACCCTCCGGTATCACAAAGTGACAGGATTGTTGAAAATCCTGATATAGTACCCATGTATACCGGTGGAACTCCTGAAATGCACCGTTTTATTTCCAACACTTTAAGTTACCCGGCAGATGCTGCTGAACGAAATGCCCAGGGCTTGGTAGTTTATACTTTTGTAGTAGAGAAAGATGGTTCGTTATCTAACTTCAACATAATTCACAGGGCAGATCCGTTGCTGAATGAAGAGGCATTACGTATTCTTCAGAACATGCCTCCATGGAGACCGGCACGTCATAACGGAGAAATTGTAAGATCAGAAACTTACGTTCCGATGTACTTTAAGCTTAATAAAAATGCTCAGTACACAACAAAGCCTTCAAGTTCTGCAACAGCCAGAGCGTATGCAAAGACTGATCAAACAATATTAGAAAACAGTGAGATTTATACAATAGTGGATAAAATGCCGGAATATGAGTATGGCGAAAAAGAACTTGCTAATTTCATCTCATATAATATGCGCTATCCAAAAGAGGCGCTGCAGCAAGGTATTGAAGGCAGAATTCTGTGCTCCTTTATTGTAGGTCATGATGGCTCAATAACAAACATCGAAGTTGTCAGCGGATCGAATGAGTCTCTGAATAACGAAGCGATCCGTGTTCTTGGATTGATGCCTAAATGGATTCCGGGAGAAAATAATGGTGAAAAAGTGAATGTGAAATGTCTTCTTCCAATAGATTTCACTATTGATGAAGATCCTATTCCTGCATTAACTAGTTCCAATTAAGGTGAAATTGAATTGTCTCAATCCCTTATTCGTATTGATAAATAATCTGAATGGCACAGAAGCTCCGTTTTGACCGCGTAGTATGTCAAGATTAAACGAAGCATACATAACCTGCGGATAACCCGGTTTATCGTTATTAATTGAATGAGCTAAATAAAGATCTGTTCCTGGAGCAGATGTGTCTTTGAAAAGTGCTACACTGTGAGGAGTAGTATTATATTCGATTTCAAGGATTAGATTCAGATATTCTCCCTCAACCCACACACTTATTATTTTTAACGGATCATTGATATATCTTTCAGGGAATCCTTCAGTAAGCACACCCCCTGAAAATATTGGTAAAATGCGTTTTATTTTTACTGTATCACCACTTACGGGTGTCCAGTAAATAATTACTCTGTCGCCGTTACTTCCCGAAAAATCTTTTACCTCAACCGGATTTAATATTTTACCGTTATCCAGCTCAAAGCGGTATGAATCACCTTGTTTAATAACAGTAGCAAACTCTGCAAGAAAATCTTCCATTCTTTCCGGTTCTTTATCACACCCCTGTATAAGGGCAAAAGATAAGATAACCAAAAGAGTGAAAATTAAGTTCTTCATTACAGAAACTATTTGCTGTTCAGGTGATTTTTAACCGTGTTACCATACATCTCAATCATTTTACTGCGCAGAAAGTCCTCATCTTTATTCGGAATGTTTATTTTTTCAATCTGTGAATTAATATAATTGATAAAGTTTTGCTTCTCCTCATCACTATATTCAGGTGAGAACTTTTGTGAGCCGGTCATCATGTCGTACGCGATATAATTTACAGGGAAAAAAGAGTAATTCCTGAATATAGCTTTGTCGATAATCACTGCAACCTTGTCAAGTATTTCATTTCTTCCTGTTTCTGAAGGTATTTCACTTAAAAGAGGATTAATATTTTCGCTTAGTTTGAAATGTACTCTTCCTTTATACCCTACCAACCCTGTGTACATGTTCTCAATGTCATCGGCCTGACTTTTCTTATGTTCTGGATTGTCTCGTTTCAGCTGAAACTCTTTTGCTTTAAGAAAATCGCATGGGTCATATTCATAAGATATTGAGAGAGGAATGATATTTAACTGTTTTATTGTGTTCAGAGGGTCTGAACTGTCGTGGAGAGTGAGCATCTTCAACAAGCTCGTTTGTGTTCTGTCATCAGAATTCTTTGCACGCCCTTCTCTCTGCGCAAGCCATATTGATTGATTGCGGTTTTTTATACAATCATGTATATAATCTGACAGGTGTTTCGAAACTATCAACATCTGACGTACCGAAACCCCTCTTTTTACTATAAAACTTTTATTTAAACGAACCAGTTTTTCTATCCAGGGATATATTAGCAGATTGTCACCTATGGCAATCTCGGTGGTGTTTTTATTTTTATCGAAAAGCAACATGTTAAAGAAGGCCGCATCCAGTACTATATCGCGATGATTGGAGATGAAAAGATTACCTTCGTTTTCGTTTATATTTTCCCACCCGTAACCATTCATTTCTTCAGTTGTTTTATCAATTAACCGATTCATTATCGGGTAAATGATATTTTTTTGGAAGTCATATTTAGACTTGCACATCGACAACATAGAAGAAAATTGTTCCCATGTATAGGGTTTCACTATTTGCTCTACAGCCCTTTTGAATCTTTCATCGGCTAAAAGCTGAGCTATAGCTTCTGGTACTTCATTGTCATTCAGAGGGCGTATATCATCAAACTGATTGTCAGAATTATTCATATTGCTAATATTTTTTACTGTGATTGAGTGTTCTTGTATTTATTGAATTCTGTTTCAATAATTTCTGTTATTACATCTTTCATTGTTAGACCTGCTGCAGCCACCTGCTGAGGAATAAAGCTGGTAGCCGTCATTCCGGGAGTTGTATTAACCTCTAATAATACAGGTGTATTGTCCATAATTATATAGTCAGCTCTTATAATTCCTTTTGCTCCTATAAGCTTATAAATTCTTTCTGTTTCCCTTTGAATTTCCAAAGTGAGCTTTACCGGGATACGTGCCGGCGTAATCTCTTCAACCTCACCCAGGTACTTTGCACCATAGTCGAAAAACTCATTTTCAGTCACTACTTCGGTCAATGGCAATACAGTAATGCCTTTTTCTGTTTCGTAGCATCCACAGGTTACTTCGGTACCTTTCACAAAACTCTCAATAATTACCTCAGGTGCTTCATTGAACGCTTCAATTATTGCATCTTTCATTTTCAAAGCCACTTTCACTTTAGTAGTAGCAAAGCTCGACCCACCCACATTAGGCTTAACGAAAACTGGCAGACCCAGTTTTTCGGCTATCGTGTTGATTTCAAACTTATCTCCTTTTCTTAGCAATACAGAGTCAGCTACCTTGATTCCGAAGCTTTTCAGAAAATTATTAGATGTGTATTTATTGAAAGTCAGTGCAGATGCAAGTACGCCACAGTTGGAGTAGGGAATACCCAGCATATCAAAATATCCCTGAAGCAGTCCGTCTTCTCCTGGTGTTCCGTGAATAGTGTTATATGCGAAATCAAAGATTATTTTATCATCTTCTGCTGTAAAACTGAAGTCATTTTTGTTTACAGGAAGATAATTGTTTTTATATTCCACCACCCATGAGTCACGATCTATTCTTACCTTGAACGTGTTATATTTATCGTTGTCTATAAAGGAACTGACTCCTTCGGCACTCTTTTCGGATACGATTTTTTCACTTGAATAGCCACCCCAGACAACAGCAATATTTTTCTTCATACAGATTTTTAAATTTGAACAAATAGGACGCCTTTTTATTTTTGATTGATCACAGAACTTAATCATTTAGATCTCTCGAAGCTGTATATATTCTCCATTTCTCTATAACTGCTTGCATATCTTCAGGCAGGTCGCTATCAAAATTCAGCTCCTGAAGGGTTGACGGATGTACAAAACCCAGTGTTTTAGCATGCAGGCATTGTCGCGGACAAATTTCGAAGCAATTATAAATAAATTGTTTGTATTTTGCAAAACGTGTTCCTCTCAGTATATCGTTACCTCCATAACGTTCATCATTAAACAGTGTATGACCCAGGTGTTTCATGTGAACACGAATCTGATGTGTACGCCCTGTATCGAGTCTACACTCAACCAGCGTGACATAGCCAAAACGCTCAAGTACACGGTAGTGGGTTACTGCTGTTTTACCCTGTTCTCCTTCCGGAAATACTTTCATCAACATCCGGTCTTTGGGATCGCGACCAATATTTCCTTCTATCGTACCGATGTCTTCTGATACGTTACCCCAAACAAGTGCTGTATATAGTCGTTTTGTTTCCTTGCGGAAAAACTGACCTGACAGATTTGTTTTAGCTTTTGGGGTTTTTGCAATTAACAGCAGACCTGATGTGTCTTTATCAATTCTGTGCACTAATCCCAATCTGGGGTCGTCGATATCTTTAATATTTTTATAACCCAGATAATAAGCAATTGCATTAACAAGTGTTCCTGTATAGTTCCCGTGACCCGGGTGTACAACCATTCCCGGAGGTTTGTTGACCACCATTAGATCATCATCTTCATAAACAATGTTTATAGGGATATTTTCAGGGATGATTTCCAGCTCACGCTTTGGCCAGTCAAGAACAAGAGAAATTACATCCTGTGGTTTAACTTTATAATTGGATTTTACAGGATTACCGTTCACAAGAATAGAATTGGCTTCAGCAGCCTGCTGTATGCGGTTTCTTGAGGCTCCTTCAATACGTACAGATAAAAATTTGTCGACTCTCAGAAGACCTTGCCCCTTGTCTGCTACAAATCGGTAATGCTCGTATTTTTGATTTTGATCACCGGATTCTTCTAATAACTCATCATCATCCTCCGGCAAAAAGTCGATATTGTCATAATCGTTTTCTGTCACAAGGTATTTATTTAGAAAAATGAATCATCGAAGCCACCTTCACCGGAGGACTGATTTTCGGCATCATTATTCAGACTTCCCGGTGCTATTATAATTTCATCGTTCACACCCAGAGAATCTGCAAGCTCGCTGCTGCTTACTTTGAGATTCAGGGGAGAACCGGCCGGTATTTTTTCGTCTGGTAACAATGATCTTCCGTGATATTCAACTGCCATAACCAGTCCGGAGTATTCTGAAGCTACCTCTTCAATTGAGATCTGGGTGAAACCGAGCGAATTAAGAAGAGCAACAGCCTGACGGGTTGAGTAGTCTACAAGACCTGGAACAGCTATTTGCACTGGACTCTTGGAGTAGATCGTAACATAAATTGATCGCCCCTCTTTAACTTTGTTGCCGGACTTGGGCGTTTGATCAAAAATTGCTCCGGGAACTGCATCACGGTGATAAACGGAATCCACTATTTCTGCATGAAGACCTTTTGCCTTGAGAATAATGTTTGCTTCCTCAATTTGAAGACCTTCTAATCGGGGTACTACAACATTCTGCCCGTGCCTGGTGTATAAATTCAGGAATAATAACGTGATCACAACAAGTATTATTCCTGTAGTGATCATCACTAATATATTTTTTAAGATACTGTTGCCGAAAATTGGCCTGTCGACCTTTTTATTGCTCATAACTAAAGCGTTAGTAATTGTGTAATCTGTTTACTTTACAAAAGTACTAAAAAAATGATAGCAGAGGAAGTTCAAACAAAAAAACAGAAATGCGGATATACCGAATTCCTGTTTCTTCCGCGAATAAATATTATTCTTTCGCGGGTTAAAGCTTTCACCGACTCCGTCTGTTACAGTTACGGAATTATTTTTAATATTCGTCGGATACAGTTAATCTTGCTCTGCCCTTTGCGCGACGTGTTGCAAGTACTTTTCTACCGTTCTTTGTAGCCATTCTGGTACGGAAACCATGTTTGTTTTTTCTCTTTCTGTTTGACGGCTGGAATGTTCTTTTCATTTGACTATATTATTATTTACTATTCAAATTTTATTGATCCGCTTAATTCAAATCTATTACGGGGTGCAAAAATAGATAAAATATTTAAAAGTACCAATTTTATTGAATGGAAAAAAGATGCGATAAATTTAATACATAACTATACATTGTTATTACATTGCTGTTATATTCTCCTTATCTTGCTCTTTTAATCTCCTTTTACAAAAGAACAATTAGAGAAGAATACTAAGCCTAAATTATTTTTATATTACATCTGTGTATTATAAATGTGTCAGTATTATAAAGAAACTGTTTGTTAAAAAGTGAGTTTTTTACTGTTTTGAAAAAAAATAAGGAAAAGTCCGCAGAAAGTTTTGCAGTTTAAAAAAAACGCTCTATATTTGCACCCGCAATTTGAGCCTCGGCTATCAGATTAACAAGGTTAACGCCTGCAATGGCCCATTCGTCTATCGGTTAGGACGCAAGATTTTCATTCTTGAAAGAGGAGTTCGATTCTCCTATGGGCTACCAATAAAAAAGAAATAAAGTCAACGAAATGGCAAATCACAAATCATCAGAAAAAAGAATCAGGCAGACAAAAGCTCTGCGCCTTACAAATAGATACGCTTCACGTACAACCAGAAATAAAGTTCGTAAATTCCGTTCTACTGATTCAAAAGAGGAGGCACAAAAGATGTATCCTGAGGTTTGTTCAATGTTAGACAAACTGGCAAAGAAGAATGTCATACATCAGAATAAAGCCAATAATCTGAAGTCTAAATTAGCTGCTCATATGAACAAGCTGAGCTAATTAAGACAATTAACTGCATATAGAAAAAGCCGATCATATTTGTTCGGCTTTTTCTGTTTTTCGGAAAGAGTGAAAATTATTCATTAATAATAGTAAATCTAAAAGTTATGGTAAAGCATATAGTTTTATTTAAGTTGGCCAGTGAGGCTGAAGGTAAGACAAGAGCAGAAAACGCTTTGATTATTAAAGAAAAGCTTGAGGCGTTAAAAGATACTATACCTGTGATAAGAAAAATCGAGGTAAAGATAAATCATCCTGATGCATCAGATGACAATCATGATATAATTCTGGAAAGTGAATTTGATTCAATGGAGGATGTCAGAACTTATGCTGTGCATCCAGATCATATGAAAGTGGGCGCTTATATAACAAAGGTCAGAACATCAAGGGCAGCTATAGATTACGAATTTTAAGTTGATCCTTTTTTAGCATATTGAAGAGCGGGCACATTGTCCGCTTTTTTTTGTAAAATGGCCATATAAACAGCCGTAAAAAAGCAAAAAAGGATTGGTAAAGAGGCGTTTTTTTTGTATATTTGCTCGGTTTAAGTAAATATTATTACTTGATTGTAAATACCTAATTTTTAGAAAGATTTAATTAATCATATAGCATGTCAGAAGAAGAAAGAAAATCAGCAAGCGGTGACTATTCCGCTCAAAACATTCAGGTACTTGAAGGTCTGGAGGCAGTACGCAAACGTCCTGCAATGTATATAGGCGATGTGAGCGACAAAGGTTTGCATCATTTGGTGAATGAAGTTGTAGACAACTCTATTGATGAGGCGCTTGCAGGATATTGTGACGAGATTGATGTTATAATCAATGAAGATAATTCTATTACTGTTAAGGATAATGGTAGAGGTATCCCCGTGGATTATCACGAGAAAGAGAAGAAATCTGCACTGGAAGTGGTGCTGACAGTACTTCACGCCGGAGGTAAATTTGATAAAGGGACCTATAAAGTTTCAGGTGGACTTCACGGTGTTGGTGTTTCTTGTGTGAATGCACTATCAATATATCTTAAAGCTGAAATTCACAGAAACGGTAAGATTTATGTTCAGGAATACTCAAAAGGTAAGCCTTATGCTGACGTAAAAATTATTGGAGAGACTGATAAAACCGGTACAATTATCACATTTAAACCGGATGATTCGATTTTTGCGGTACTTGAATACAGGTATGATATTCTTGCAACCAGGTTGCGTGAACTTGCTTATCTGAATTCAGGTATAACTATGACTCTGACAGATAAAAGAGTGCAGGGAGAGGATGGTAAATATAAGAACGAACGTTTTTATTCAGAAACAGGACTCGAGGAGTTTGTACGCTACATAGATAAAAACAAAGATTCTATTATACAGGATCCCATACATATTGTTACTGAGAAAAATGGAATCCCCATTGAAATTGCAATGTCATACAATGACACCTATAATGAAAATATTTTCTCATACGTAAATAATATTAATACTATAGAGGGTGGAACTCATCTCACTGGCTTCAGACGCGGACTTTCCCGTACTTTAAAGAAGTATGCCGAAGATTCTAAAATGCTGGAAAAGGTAAAGGTGGAAATTAGTGGTGATGACTTCAGAGAAGGTATCACAGCTGTTTTATCAGTAAAAGTTGCTGAGCCTCAATTTGAGGGGCAGACTAAAACTAAACTGGGCAACACAGAGGTAATGGGCGCAGTGGATCAGGCTACAGGTGAGGCATTGAGGTATTATCTGGAAGAACATCCCAGAGAAGCAAAAGTAATAGTTGAAAAGGTTATTCTTGCTGCAACTGCACGTCAGGCAGCCAGAAAGGCACGTGAGATGGTGCAGCGTAAATCGCCTTTGTCGGGTGCCGGCTTACCAGGTAAACTGGCAGATTGTACAAGTAAGGACCCGAAACTAAGCGAGATTTTTCTTGTCGAGGGAGATTCAGCGGGAGGTACAGCAAAACAGGGTCGTGATCGTATGTTCCAAGCTATTCTGCCACTTCGCGGTAAGATCCTTAACGTGGAAAAAGCAATGCCACATAAAGTTCTTGAGAGTGATGAGATAAAAAACATATATACTGCACTGGGGGTTTCAATTGGTACGGAAGAAGATTCAAAAGAACTTAATATCGAAAAACTACGATATCACAAAATTATATTAATGACTGACGCGGACGTGGACGGTAGTCATATCGACACACTTATCCTTACATTTTTATTTCGCTATATGCGCCCTTTGATTGAAAAAGGGTATGTATATATTGCTACACCTCCACTTTATCTATGTAAAAAAGGAAAAATTGAGGAGTACTGTTATAATGAGCGTCAAAGGCAGGAGTTTATAAACAAGTATGGCGACGGCAATGAGAGTGCAATTTCTACACAGCGTTATAAAGGTCTTGGTGAAATGAACGCCGAACAGTTGTGGACAACAACCATGGATCCAGCAAAACGAACCCTTAAACAGGTTACAATTGAGAATACCGCTGATGCAGATATAGTGTTTACAATGCTGATGGGTGAGGAAGTAGCGCCAAGACGAGAATTTATTGAAGAAAATGCACGGCTTGCAAATATTGACGCATAGCCATCAATAGAATAATAATGCTTCGACCGGCTCCATTACAATTTAATGATAAGGCAGTTATCATTTCTCCTTCCGGGAGAATTGATGAATGTCTTGTGAAGGATGCTGCAACTATCTTGGATAGCTGGGGACTGAAAACTGACATCGGACGGTTTGCTCTTGGTGAATCAGGCAGATTCAGCGGATCGGTTAAAGAACGTTTTTTTGATCTTCAAAGCGCTTTTGATGACCCGTTAGTTAAGCTGGTTTTTTGTTCCAGAGGAGGCTATGGGGTTATTCACCTTCTTGATAAACTAAATTTCTCTTCAATCAGAAAACATCCAAAATGGGTTCTTGGTTATAGTGATATAACTGCTCTGCATGCTGTTCTCCAGAAAAATGGAATTACATCGATGCATGCGCCAATGGCTAAACATTTTTCGGAAGAAGGGGCTGAGGATGTTTCTGTGAGGTACACAAAGAGTATACTTTCAGGTCAATCGGTTGATTATGAAATACCGGTTAAGGGTTATGAGTCATTAAACCGTACTGGTAGAGGTGCCGGGAGACTATTTGGTGGTAACTTATCTGTCTTCTGCGGATTGCTTGGATCAAAATATTTAAGAATACCATATAAAGGTATTCTTTTTATTGAAGATGTTGGTGAAGCGCCTTACAAGGTGGATAGATTGATGCATCAGTTGAAAATATCAGGTGTTTTCAGTAAAATAAGCGGTTTTATTGTAGGCCGGTTTACCGATTACGAAGAGGATGATCAGATGTATGGTTCATTGTACGAGTCAATCAGGGCTGTAGTTGAAGATTATAAATTTCCGGTATGTTTTAATTTTCCTGGCGGGCATGTTAAATTGAATTTTCCGTTAATCATGGGCGAAAAGGCTGAATTAATTGTGGGTGATGATCATATATCATTTAAACAAAAATAGTAGATAATAATGCTGATAGTCAGTGTAAAGAGTAGTGTCAAAAATTTTATTTTAAATAAATATTGAAAAAATGCAGATTAGTACAGAATTAATGCTGCTTGTTGGCTCCGTCCTGTTTTTTATAAGTATGCTGGTAGGAAAGGCAGGCTCTAAATTTGGAGTACCTGTTCTTTTACTGTTTCTTATTATTGGTATGGTGTTTGGTACAGATGGTTTCGGCCTTCAGTTTGAGAATGTTCAGGTAGCACAAACCATAAGCTCGATATGTCTTTGTATAATTCTTTTTTCGGGCGGACTTGACACTAAATTTCAGGAAATTAAGCCAATTATTGTTCCTGGTATAGTACTTGCTACGGTTGGCGTTCTTTTGACTGCACTATTGACAGGTGTCTTTATATATTGGTTGTCAGGGATGATGTTTCCTGCACTAGGAATTAGTCTTGTTACTTCTTTACTGCTTGCCTCCACTTTTTCATCTACTGATTCAGCTTCTGTATTTGGTATACTACGTTCAAAAGGACTTATACTAAAAAACAATCTCAGACCGTTACTTGAGCTTGAGAGTGGTAGTAACGACCCAATGGCTTACATGCTGACACTCATGTTTATGCAGATTATTCAGTCGGGTGATAATCCTAACTACCTTATGGTGATTCTGATGGTGTTGGTGCAACTGATTGTGGGAGCTTTACTGGGATTTCTGTTTGGTAAAGGAGCTGTAAGAATTATCAATCGTATCCGAATGGAGAATGTAGCTCTGTATCCGATACTTTTACTCACATTGGGCATATTTATTTATGCATCTACTTATTATCTTCAGGGTAATGGTTATCTGGCTGTGTATATTGCCGGGTTGGTTATAGGAAATTCCAAATTCACTCACAAACGTACATCTATGAAGTTTATGGATGGTTTTGCATGGATGAGTCAGATTCTTCTATTCCTTACCTTGGGATTACTTGTAAATCCGAGTGAACTGATAGATGTGGCTGTTCCGGCGCTTATTGTTTCTGCCTTTCTGATTTTATTTGGTCGTCCCATTGTTATTTTTCTGACTTTAGCTCCCTTCCGTAAAATAGGCTTTAAAGATAAGCTATATGTATCGTGGGTAGGCTTAAGGGGTGCTGTTCCTATTATTTTTGCAATTCTTCCATTAGCTGCCGGCGATATTCCTCATGCAAGATGGATTTTTAACATGGTATTTGTTATTACTATTGTGTCATTGCTCGTTCAGGGTACTTCATTACCTGCTGTGGCAAGATTGCTGGGATTGGCAGAGAAACCTACAAAGTATAAGCAGTTTGAGGATTTTGATGTAGAATTTGCCGAAGAGATTAAATCTGCGATGACAGAGATTCATATTTCTGAAGAAACACTTAGTTATGGCAGAAATCTGATCGAGATGCCCTTACCTGATAAAACACTTGTGGTAATGGTGAAAAGGGGAGAGCAGTATTTTGTGCCTACCGGTCAGACAGAATTATTTGCGGGAGATAAACTTCTGGTTATTTCTGATGACGAGGAGGCTCTTAAGGAGACATATAGTAATATCGGAATTTCAGACTATTCTTATCAGAAGAACAAATAAATTAAAATGAAGCATTTAAAGAAATTATCGATTGTGTTGGTATTGATAACAAGTATGCTGTTTTCAATCTCATGCAACTCTTGCCAATCCAGTAAAAAGATGGTAATAGAAGAGGCATACAATCAGGTTTCTCCACAATTTAACGCGGATAGTGCTTATCAGTTTATTGAGGGGCAGGTGGCTTTTGGGCCTCGTGTGCCTGGTACTCAGGCACATGACCTGTGTGGTGATTATCTGGTTGCCAAACTTCAGGAGTTTGGTGCAGAAGTGGTAGAGCAACAGGCTGATGTAACTCATTATGACGGACAGAATATCAGACTGCGTAATATAATCGGCAGTTATAATCCTGATGCTGAAGAAAGGTTGCTTTTATTTGCACATTGGGATTCACGTCCTTTTGCTGATGAGGAAAGTGATTCCGAAAAACAGAATCAGTCAATCTTAGGTGCTGATGATGGTGGAAGTGGGGTAGGAGTACTACTTGAAATTGCGCGTCAAATGCAGCAAAATCCTTTGGAGATTGGTATAGATATTATCTTTTTTGATTTGGAGGATTGGGGACAGCCTTCGTTTAGTTCAGATTGGGTACAGGGTGATTGGTGGTGCATTGGGTCGAAGTATTGGTCAGAACAGCCTCATATAGATGACTATAAAGCTAAATATGGTATCCTTTTAGATATGGTTGGAAGTGCAAACGCTACTTTCTTAAAGGAGGGATATTCACTACAATATGCATCCAATGTAGTAGATAAAATATGGAGTACTGCTATTAAATTAGGGTATACAGGTTACTTTCTTCCTCAGAGAGGCGGTTATATCACAGATGATCATCTTCCTGTTAACCAGCACCACAGAGCACCAAGTGTAAACATAATCAACCTGAAACAGGACACAAGAACCGGTTTTGCTCCGCATTGGCATACTCAGAGAGATGATATGAGGAATATTGATAAGAACACGCTGAAAGCAGTGGGACAAACCGTGATGGAAGTTATTTATACAGAAAAGATATAATGCAAACAATTAACGAGATACAACAGGAGATTATTGATGAATTCAGTATCTATGATGACTGGATGGACAAATATGCATTCATTATAGAACAGGGTAATGCTTTACAACCAATTGACGATAAATATAAAACGCCGGAAAACATTATAAAAGGATGTCAGAGCAGAGTATGGTTACAAACAGACTATCGTGATGGCAGGTTGTTTTTTGAGGCTGAAAGTGATGCGATTATAGTGAAAGGTTTGTTGGCCTTGGTATTGCGTGTTTTCAACGGACGCACACCCGACGAGATTATTGGCACAGATCTCCGCTTCATGAAGGAGATAGGGCTGACTGAACATCTTTCTCCAACAAGATCAAACGGCTTGCTGTCAGTTATCAAGCAGATACGGTATTATGCTATTGCTTATAAATCTAAAGAGGATAGGAATTAATATTTTATTCTAATCTCTATGTTTACTTTATAGGTTTATTTTAATTTCCGTTTTTGCTTAATTCCTCTGATCTTTTGCGTGCAGCATCAAGCACCCCTTCGAAATGTTTACTGATGTTTTGAGATTTAAAATATTCCAACCCGGCTTGTGTAGTTCCGCCTTTACTTGTGATATTTTTAATTAGTTCCTCTATGCTGCAGTTTTTCTGATTTTGCATAAAGTACAGAGTTGTACCTCTTGTTAACTCAAGCAGTAATTCATCAAGTACAGAGCCTGGCAAATCAAATTCCTGTATTTTATCCTTGAATATTTTTATAAAAGCGAGGATAAAAGCAGGTCCGCTGCCAAAAACAGAGGTGAAAAGATCAAATCCTTCTTCTTCAAGCTTAACTGCCTTCCCCAATTTGCCTAAAAGGTTAAAAATACTGTCTGCCATAAGGCTTTCGGGGTGATTTGTATGAAATGCAGTGACAGAAGCATTGTAAGCCATTGCCAGATTAGGCATGATACGTACTATTGTGGTGTCATTACCCAAATAATTTTCAATATAAGCTATACTTTTACCGGCCACCGGAGAAACGATTGTTTTACCTGAGAGATCACAGTTTCTCAATTGTTCCAGAATACCTGAAAGGTCCTGTGGTTTAACCGCAAGCCAGATTATTTCAGCATAATAAACAAGTGACTCTAATTGTTCAAAAAAATGCAGATCCACATCCTTTTTACTTCTTGCAAAGTATGCAAACTCAAAATTTCTGTCATCCTTTAAACCTTGATAAACCGCTTTAGCGAGATTACCGAATCCTATAAATCCCTGCTTCATTTTTTATATTCTTCTTCTTTCTGATTCGAATCTTGTAAAAGGAATTTCATTATGGAGCGCTTTTATGATGTAATTTGCACGCTGACCGTTTACAATCCACATTTCAACTCCATTATTCATGCAAATTTCAGCTGCGTGTACTTTAGATGACATACCCCCGGTACCCAGTGTTGATTCCTTCTCTTCAATACAATCTTTAATTGAGTTCAGATCAGTTACTTTAGATATTAACCTGGCTTCCGGGTGAAGATGAGGGTTTTGGTCGAAAATACCATCAATATCAGATACAAGCACAAGTAAATCAGCATCTATGATAGTTGCAACTAAAGCCGATAGTTTGTCATTATCACCAAGCACAATCTCTTCTATTGATACGGTATCATTCTCATTCACAATAGGTATATAATCCACTTGCCATAATCTGTTTATTGTGTTTCTTGTGTTTTCATTTGCTACAGGATTCTCAAAATCACGGTAAGTGAGTAATATTTGTGCAATGTTTAATCCAAATGTGCGGAAAATATCATCGTAAAGTTCCATAAGCTTAGTCTGACCAATTGCGGCCATTGCCTGTTTTGAGTCCACCCTTTTGTTGAATCCGCTGATTTCCACAAATTGACGGGCAGTAGCAATTGCACCTGAGGATACAATCACTATCTCGTAATCTTTTTTTAGTTCAACTATTTGTCGCGCCAGACTCTCAATAACTGCAAAAGATATTCTGTTTGTTCCTGCCGTTAATGTGGAGGTACCGATTTTAATAATAAGTTTTTTTTTCATTGATTTATTCTCTGATTTGGCCACCGCCATACACAAACCATTTATTAGTTACCAGCTCCTGAGCACCAAGTGGGCCACGGAAGTGAAGTTTTTGCGTACTTATTGCAATCTCGGCACCTACACCAAACTGACCACCATCAGTAAAGCGTGATGAAGCATTGTGATAAACTGCTGAACAATCAACCTGTTGCATGAATTTTTCAGCTTTTTTCAGATTATTTGTAACAATTACGGCAGTATGTCCTCCGGAATATTGATTAATCATTTCAACTGCATCCTCCAATTCATCAACAAGTGAAAGATAAATTTTTGGAGCAAGGTACTCCTCGCAAAGCGTTGCAACATCGTTTTCTTCTTTTATTTCAGTACACATTTTTGCAATTACACTGTTTCCCCAAACTTCAATACCTTTTTCCCGGAGATTAGATACCAAGTACCCGATCCTCTCCTGAAGATTGTTGAGATTTCTGTGTATAAGTACCTTATCTATAGCGTTACATACACTGATGCGTTTTTTTCCGTTGATGACTAGTTTGGTTGCCATTTCAAAATCCACATCCTCGTCAATAAACAGGAAGTTATTACCGCGACCACTTACTATAACCGGTACGGAAGCATTCTCCTGAACAAACTGTATCAACCTCTCTCCGCCACGAGGAATTATTAAGTCCACTTTTCTTGTGTTATCTTTAATCAACTGCTGCGTTTCTGAATGAGAGAGATTCAGGTATTCAACGAAACATTTATCCACGCCATTTTCAGTGAGCGCTTTCTGCCATAATTCAGTCAGTAGTGTATTTGTGTTT
The DNA here is from genome assembly GCA_028709385.1 of Fermentimonas sp. Classification (GTDB taxonomy): domain Bacteria; phylum Bacteroidota; class Bacteroidia; order Bacteroidales; family Dysgonomonadaceae; genus Proteiniphilum. The sequence goes on along the minus strand of JAQVXD010000007.1, from coordinate 41,738 downwards.
AGTGACTCTTTACCACCTTTCAGTAAGATTCTGTTTCCTGCTTTAAATGCTGTTGCAGCAGCTTCTATAGTAACATCCGGACGGGACTCGTATATTATTAGAATAGTGCCAAATGGAACAGTTTTATTTATAATGCGCAGACCATCCTCGCGTGTAAAGTTGTATAACTCCTTGTCCTCGGGTTCAGGCTGAGCAGCAACCTCCTCAAGTGATTGAATCATACCTTCAATCTTTCTTTCATCCACTTTAAGGCGGTCCTTCATAGATTCATCCATCTCTGGGAAGGCCTTCATATCTGTGGTGTTAGCATTAATTATCACCTGCTTGTTTTGCTTAAGCAGTTCAGACAGAGATGATAAAACGCTGTTTTTTATACTTAACTTCATATTTTTCTAGAAAGCTAATTATGCTTATTAATTGATTTCTTTTTCGTAAGGAAAAATCAATACAGATTACTTCTCTCACTCTCATATACTTTATAAATCAAACTACTAACTCATAAAAAAAAGCACTTATCTTTATTACCCTTGAACTAAAGTCTTGCTCTGCTTTTTTTGATATACCAGTTTTAGTACAAAGTATATTTTATAATATAATAAGCAAACGTTTTGTGTAAAAATGAAACAAAAACAGTGTCAAAGTTAGCAAAATATTCGTTATTTGACTGTTAAAGTTACTTTTAATAGATTAGACCCTTGAAGATTATTACAGATACAGTCTGATACCTGAGTAAAAGTGTCTTGGCATACCGGGGTAATAATACCTTGGTTCAGCATTTCCAAAAGCCACAGCATTTACAGTAAGCATTGGTGAATAGTGAGTGTCAGTTAAATTATTTATTCCTGCGAAAAGCTGTATTCTGCTGTTGTTAGTAACCGGAAAACTGTATGATGCTTTAAGATTCAAAAGTAAATAATTGTCGTTAATGATAGTGTTGGCGTCATCGATATACTGCTCTCCAACGTATTGAAGCTGAGAGTCTATTATTAACCGTGTAATTGGTTCCCATTGCAAATTTGCCTGTGCTATATGAGAAGGAATTCCGGGAAGCATATTCCCATCATATACAATGTCATTATCAGTAAAGTCGATAAACTTATTGTGCGACCAGGTATAATTGGCATTTAGATTTAGAGAGCCGGGGAATGTTGGTAACCTGAAAACCCTCTGCTTTACAGCAAATTCAAAGCCTGTATGTTTTGTCTTTCCTGCATTAATACCGGTAAAAATATCCTCTGTTAACCTTTTTGTAACCAACAGATTGGTAAGATCTATCCTATAAACAGACGTCTCTATTGATGTAGCTCCGTTAAAAAGATTAAGTCTTATTCCAAGTTCATACTGAACCCCCTGCTCAGGTTTCAGATTCTCATTTATGTCACCCTCAGGAAGAAGTGTCTCTTCGGGTGAAGGCATCGAGAATCCATGTCCGGCCGATGCATATAAAGCCAAAAGTTGAGATGGTGCATAGTTAACACCAATTCTGGGAGAGAAAATGACAGGGAAACTACGCTCACCCGATTGATCACCGTTTTCCACAAACTGATCTGTAAGCTTATAATTAACCTTATTAACTGCACCTCCAAGAGAAATATTCCATTCAGCAGCAGGTCGCCAGTAAACCATCCCAAACAAATTGTAATGATCTCTTGACTCTCTGTTTTTATTGATCAATTCATTATTCAGATCCATCTGCCATCTGTAAATATCTTTAACCCATTCAAGCCCGATAAGTGCATCCCAGTAAATATTGTGATAAGTCAATCTATTACGAACTCCACCCCCCGAAGTGCCATCATCAAGATTATTGAAAGGTCGCCGCTCATAACTATCTGCCCATCTTCCAAAAACATTCAGTTTATTATTCCAGTTGTCAGACAACCTGTTATTTAGTGTAACTCCTCCAATAGCTCGCTGATACTCTTTATACCCTTCAACTGCCTTCCAGTTGGCCGCAGCAGCACCGGGATCCGTTTCATAAATCGTTTTGCCTACTGAACTGGGTATCTGTGCATTCAGATCAATCAGCATAAGAGTATATTCCAGTGAGTAGGCCTGCTGCTTCCACTCTCCCGAAGAAAGTAGAGAAGTACGTTTAAAACTGTTGTTTTCACGAAACCCATCACTGTTCAGATGTGATATATTGCCCCACAGGTTTAAATTACCACTATTGTAATTACCAGCTGCAGCTGATTTAAAAGTGTTAAAGCTTCCATACTGTATAAGAGCCTCAGCACTTTTACTGCGTGATTTTGGAGTATAAAAATTAATATTCCCACCAAGTCCTGACCCATAAATAGCAGAAGCAGGACCTTTTATTACTTCGATTCTCCCTATTCCCAACAGATCAATATCTTCAGGTGTTGAAATGCCATCAGAAGAAGTTATAGGAATATCGTTAAGGTACGACTTTATCCTGTTAGTGTTGTATGGCGTGCGACTACCCACACCCCTGATAACAACCCGACTGGTGGCATACGTTCCGCTATGCATAAAGACACCCGGTATCGAGTGGAGTGTATTGGGAAAATTGTTCCCGTCGGTAGTTTGAATCTCTTCACCAGAGAGAACTGATACGGCACCGGGTACTTGATGTTGTCGTGTATTAATCTGATAAGCATTAACAATCACCTCGTTCAGGTGTATTGTTGAATCATTGTCACTATTTATTTCCTGAGAAAAGGAGTTTAGCGTTATAATACAAGTAATAATAAGAATTACTGTTTTTAATATATTCATTTTCAAGTATTCTAAAGAAATATGTAATCAACTGTTAGAGAGATATCTAATCAAACTTACATTACTGTTATTGAATGCGTAAAACCTCTTTTAATACCATTCCCTGATTTCTTTCCCTGTCTTTTGCAGAGTATATCAACGTTAAATTACTGTTCTCTTTCTCAAGCTTTAGTAGCTGATCAATCAGATCCTTCTTATTTGAAAGCTCATCTTTGTAAAGTTGTTGAAACTCTGTCCATTTATCAGGATCATGGTGAAACCATTTTCTTAACTCTGTTGAAGGTGCAATTTCCTTCATCCATAAATCGATTTTAGCGTTATCTTTAGACACACCTCTCGGCCATAAACGATCGATGAGTACTCTGCAACCATCATCATCACTTGTGCGATCATATATACGTTTTAACTGTATCATAATTAATCTATTCAGAAACATATTTATTATCATGCTCTGATCCTTTTTCCGGATCATGTATTTTCCCGAGGGAATTAGCAACTATAACTGAAACCATAGAATCACCTGTGATATTAACCACAGTTCTGCACATATCAAGCGGACGATCCACAGCAAATATTAATGCCAGTCCTATCGCCATTTTATCAGCAGGGATACCAATAGATTCCAATACAATAACCAGCATTATCATACCTGCACCAGGTACTGCAGCTGAACCGATTGAGGCCAGCAGAGCAGTAAGGACTATTGTTAACTGATCCATAAAATCAAGTGGAATATGAAGTGCCTGTGCAATAAATACCGCGGCAACTGCCTGGTACAGACTTGTTCCGTCCATATTAATTGTTGCACCCACCGGCAGTACAAAGCTTGACACTTCATGGTCAACACCCAGTTTATTAGTCACTCTTTCCATTGTAACCGGAAGAGTAGCTGCACTTGAACTTGTGGAAAATGCCAGAAGTTGGGCAGGTGCAATACCTTTAATAAACCAGCGTGGTTTTCTTCCCGTAAACAGATAAAGTATGATGAGGTAAACCCCGATCATTATTAGCAGTCCCAAAAGTACCGTTATCACATAATTGAGCAACTTCAGCAGAATCTCCGAATCATTTGAACTTACAATAATCTGAGCCAATAGGGCAAAAACTGCATATGGAGCTATCATCATGATGATATTAACCATTTTCAGAATCACATGATTAAGCGAGTCAAAAAGCTTTGCCAGAGGCTTGGATTTCTCGGGGTCTATCATAAGCATACTGATCCCGAATAATATAGCAAAGAATATTACCTGAAGCATTAGCTGATTATTGCTCATGGCACCAAAAATGTTATCAGGAACGATATCCACTAAAAAGTCAAGAGGTTTACCCGATTCCTGATGCTCTGCCTGCTCTATGTTAGTTGTGATAGTACTGTCTCCGGCATAAGTTTCTGTCAACTCCTGAATTGTTTCCTCCGAAAGTCCCTTCCCCGGTTTTATAATATTTACCAATATAAGACCTATGGTGATTGCCAGACAGGTAGTAACTATATATATTACTATAGTACGCAGCCCGATATTCTTGAACGCAGAAATATCCTTCAGGTCAGAAACACCTTTAATTAGAGAAACCAAAATTAAGGGAATAGCAATTAACCTTAACAGTCGGATAAATATTGTTCCAAAAGGAGCAATCCAGTTTAACACAAACTCATAACCCCAACTGAAAGAGCTCATCAGAAAGCCGAACAAGATACCGGCACCCATTCCTATTAAGATCTTCCAGTGTAGTTCCAGTTTGTTCATGCTTACTTATTTATCAATACCAACCCGGTTAAGAATAAATGCAAAATCAAAAGCAGTGTCTTTTATACCTTCGTAACGACCTGTTGCTCCGCCGTGCCCCGACTCCATATTCATTTTTAGCAACAGGATATTATTATCTGTTTTCATCGACCTTAGTTTAGCAGTATACTTTGCAGGTTCATGAAAAAGTACCTGAGAATCGTTTATTCCACCTGTCACAAGAATATTCGGATAATCCTGAGCAGTGATATTATCATACGGAGAGTAGGACAGGATGTAGTTATAATACTCCTCTTCATTTGGATTTCCCCACTCCTCATATTCACCTGTGGTAAGAGGCAGAGTATCATCCAGCATAGTATTTATTACATCCACAAACGGAACTTGCGACACAATTGTTTGATAAAGATCCGGTCTCATATTACTTACTGCACCCATAAGCAAGCCCCCTGCACTGCCACCCATTGCGGCAAGTTTATCAGAAGAAGTGTATCCGTCGTTAATAAGCTTCTCGCTGCATGCTATGAAGTCGGTAAAAGTGTTTTTCTTATTCAGTAATTTACCATCTTCATACCACTGTTCACCAAGATCACTACCGCCGCGTATCTGCGCAATTGCGTAAACAAATCCACGATCAATAAGGCTGTATATGCTTGCGCTGAAATTTACGTCGCTACTGTATCCATAGCTTCCATAAGAATATATTAATGCAGGATTGCTTCCATCCTTTTTCAATCCATTCTTATACACCAATGCCATAGGAACCTGAACACCGTCCGGCGCTGTTGCCCAAAGTCTTTCCACTGTATAATCATCAGGATTAAAACCTGAGGGAACCTCCTGTTCCTTTAGCTTTAGAGATTCACCCGTCTTAATATCATACTCATAAAGAGTAGTAGGACGATTAAGTGAAGTGTATGTGTATCTTATTGTAGTGGCGTTATATTCGGGATTTCCTCCCAATGATGCTGAATAAACAGGCTCGGGGAAAGCGATAGTATTTACCTCACCACCGTTTACAGGCATCAACTGAATCTCCGTAAGTCCGTTTTTACGCAGTTCCACCGAAACGTAATCCTTCAGAATATCGATACCCTCAATTCTTACTTCATTATTATGAGGCAAGACTATTTTCCAGGCCGACCTGTTTTCATACCCTGTAAGCGGCACTTCATAAATCATTGAGTTAAGATTATCACGGTCTTTATAAATTACAAAGAATTTCTCTTTATGTGGAAAGACTGAATATTCCACATCCTTTACCCGTGGTAAGAAAAGCTTAAATTCATCCATAGGCCTGTCTGCAGAGATATATCTTTCTTCCGATGTAGTAGAACTGGAGCTGCCGATAAAAATGTAATCTTTAGTTTTGCTGCCCGAAACATAGGTCCTGAATTTAGGGTCTTTTTCTTCGTATATTAATGTACTTTGAGATTCATCAAGAGCCTTTCGATGAATCTGATATGGACGCAGAGTCTGATCAATTACTCCATAAAATAAAGTGTGATTATCATTTGCCCAAGTCATTGAAGTCGCACCTATTACCGTGTAACCTATCTCCTCATCTGTATTCAGATCTTTTATCTTCATCACATATTCAGCGTAAGAACCGGTTTCGTTGAACAGATATGCCACTTTACTATTATCCGGACTTACAGAATAACCGGCAAAAATAAAAGCAGGGGTTCCTTCCGCCATCTTATTAAGATCAAAAATAATCTCTTCTTCTGCATCTAATGAACCCTTACGACGCAAATATGTTCGATATTGTTTGCCTTTTTCGGTGCGACTGTAATACCAGTATCCGTTTCTGTATGAAGGATAACTTTCATCATCTTCCTTTATTCTGCCTAAAATCTCATCATATATAGTCTGTTGCAGCTCTTTAGTAGACTCCATTACAGTCTCGGTATAAGCATTTTCAGCGTTCAGATAATCAATCACTTTTGGAATGTTCTTGTCTTTAAGCCAGTAATAGTTATCAATACGCTGCTGACCGAAATTCACGAATGTATCGGGGTTTACTTCTGCAATTGGCGGTGCAGGAAAATCAGATTGTTTTAATATTTTCACTTCTTCTTTTTTAGTGTTACAGGCAGTGATTAATATCACACCTGTGATAATTATTAAATAAAATTGTTTCATGTCTCATGTTTATAAATTGGGTTTATCATAACAAATATACATAATAATGACTTATATAACAGTACTGAACTTTCTTTTTCTCTTAATGTTATTATCTATATCACATACATTTTATGAATGCACACAATCATAATCATGGCAATAATGATGTAAAAAACATCAAAACTGCTTTCTTACTGAATCTCGCTTTCACAATTATCGAATTTATCGGTGGAGTGTTAACCAACAGTATGGCAATACTTTCGGATGCTGTTCATGATTTGGGTGACAGTATTACTCTGGGACTTTCATGGTACTTTCAGAAAGTTTCTAAAAAACCTCGCACACAGGATTTCACATACGGTTATAAACGTTTCTCACTTTTAGGTGCTGTAATCAATTCTGTAATTCTTTTGGTGGGTAGTGTAGTGATACTCATTAATTCCATACCCCGACTTTTTAATCCTCAGCAGCCGGATGTTAAAGGTATGCTTTTACTGGCTGTTCTGGGTGTTATAGTAAACAGCATTGCTTTGTTCAGGCTGCGCAAAGGCAGTTCAATAAACGAGAAGGTTGTTTCACTGCATATGCTGGAAGATGTTTTAGGTTGGGTGGCAGTACTTATTGGTGCAGGAGTTATGTATTTTGTCGATGCCCCAATAATTGACCCTATTTTATCTATTGCTATTGCAATTTTTATATTGGTAAATGTTTACCGCAACATTCGCGAAAGTCTGCGTATTATATTGCAGGGGAGTCCCTCAAAGCTAAATCTGACAAGTGTTGAAGATATGATTCTCGGTTTCAGTGAAGTATGTTCTGTGCACGATATGCATGCATGGTCAGTAGATGGTGAGTATAACGTACTCACCTTCCACGTGGTGCTCAAAAATGAGTTGAGTATGTCAGACCAGCAATTATTAAAGGACAAAATAAGGGAATCTCTTTTTAAAATAGACGCCCATCACTGCACAATTGAGTTTGAGTTGCCGGGTGAGGATTGTGTGTTGGATGACAGCAAGAATGGTCACTCCAGATAGGTATATCCGTATAATCCTGAGCGGTAATTCGACAGAAACTCCTTACCCTCTTCAACAGATATTTTCCCCTGTTTCACAGAACTCATTACCCATGTCTCAACGGTACGCACCAACTTCTTAGGATTATATTGTACGTACTCAAGCACATCCGCCACCGATTCGCCATCAATTACCTGATCAATCTGATATCCGTTTTCACCTGTAGATACATGAACTACATTGGTGTCTCCAAAAAGATTGTGCAGATCTCCCAAAATTTCCTGATATGCACCCACAAGAAATACACCTAAATAATAAGGCTCATTTTTCTTGAGTGAATGAACGGGAAGAAGTGAAGAACGAAAACCATCCTGAGAGGCAAAATTCGAAATATTTCCGTCAGAGTCACAAGTTATATCCTGCAAAGTGGCTGTTCTGTCGGGCTTCTCATCAAGTCGGTGTATAGGAATAATCGGGAACACCTGGTCAATACCCCATGAGTCGGGAAGCGACTGAAACAGAGAGAAATTACAAAAGTATTTATCTCCTAGGAGTTTTGATAACTCACGCAGTTCCTGTGGTGCATGTTTTGCCCTGTTGCTGGTGATACTGATTTCACGTGCAATAGAGTAGTATAGCTGCTCCACCTGAGCCCTGGTTTTTAAGTCGAGCATACCCAGACTGAAAAGGTCCATCGACTCGTCTCTGATCTGCTGCGAATCATGCCATGCTTCCAGCATTCGTGGCTGAGTTAGCGTGTCCCAAATCTTGTAAAGCTCCTTAACCAGTTCATGATCATCTTCCTGTATATCTTTTTCCTCAGGCCATTCAGGAAGTGTTGTGGTTTCCAGAACCTCAAAAATAAGTACAGAATGATGCGCAGTTAATGCACGTCCTGATTCAGTAATTATATTAGGATGAGGAAGTTCATTTTTATTTGCAGCATCCACAAAGGTAGATACAGAGTCGTTAACATACTCCTGAATAGAGTAGTTGATGCTGTTTTCTGTAAATGAGGAGCGAGTACCGTCGTAGTCAACGCCGAGACCGCCGCCTATGTCAACAAACTCAATATTGAAACCTAATGCGTGCAGCTGTACGTAAAACTGTGCAGCCTCACGAAGTGCAGTTTTAATTTTCCTTATCTTAGTGATCTGGCTGCCAATATGGAAATGAATCAAACGAAAACAGTCGCCCATATTATTCTTCTTCAAAACCTCAAGTGCCTCTAAAAGTTCACTTGAATTTAATCCGAATTTACTTGCATCACCGCCCGAATCTTCCCACTTGCCGCTGCCGGAGCTCGAAAGTTTTACTCTGACACCTATATTAGGCTTTACTTTTAGTCTTTTAGCTATCTGAATGATCAGTTCCAGTTCATTTTGTTTCTCGATCACAAGAAAAACCTGCTTACCCATCTTTTGTGCAAGCAAAGCAAGTTCAATATAACTTTCATCTTTATAACCGTTGCAGATTATAAGTGAGTTGTTGTCGGTATTAGTAGCAAGAACAGCATGAAGTTCTGGTTTTGAGCCTGCCTCAAGACCAATATTGAACCGTTTTCCGCTTGAAACAATCTCCTCCACCACCTGACGCATCTGATTTACCTTGATGGGGTATATGATATGATTCTTTGCCTTATAATCATACTCTTTAGAGGCTTTGGCAAAGCTCTGTGATATTTTCTCGATACGATTATCAAGAATCTCAGGGAAGCGAATTAAAACAGGTGCAACTACATCTCTTAAATACAGCTCACGCATAAGATCATTAAGATCAACACTCAACTCTTCCTGTTTTGTTGGTGTTACCTGAACATTTCCCTTATCATTAATCGAGAAATAACCGTTTCCCCAGCCATTTATGTTGTAAAGTTCCTCTGAATCTTCAATGCGCCATTTTCTCATTACAGCAAAATTTAAAAAAGTGAATCTAAGTGTGGATTTGAAGTACAAAATTAATCATTTTTTTTGTCAAAACACTATGTTAACAAAAAACATAGTCCTGCCTGCACTTAGACTGTTTGTAAACTGAATTCTCAACAAAATATACCTGCTTAGTATGTATTAAAAACCTACCAACTGCTAACAAACTTCTAAAGTTGATTAGAATCTGCTTAGTACTAAAATAGAATTTAATATACATTTAATTGCAGCCTGTAATTGTTAAATATCTTGTCGGATGCAACAAATTGCCTTTTAAAACATCTAACTAATATTGGTAAAAGTATATTCGTTATAAAAAAGATAACCTCTAACTTATGAAATCAAAATTTAGCACCCTCGTTTTTCTTGCTTTTACAACTCTGTTATTAATTGCATCCTGTGAAAAAAGCAACAGTGAAATCAATAAAGATCTGCCTGACCCAATAAAGATTGAATTGCGTTCATCTGAAACAGAAATGGTGAAGTCGGACCAGCAGTTTGCCTTTGAATTTTTTGCAAATGTATTTAACGAAGAAGCAGCCGATCTGGATGAGAATTTTATGGTTTCACCTCTGAGTCTGAGTATGGCACTGGCAATGACATGGAACGGCGCCGATGGTGAAACGAAAGCTGCAATGCAGAAGGTTTTAAGACTTGAAGGATATACTGACCAGGAAGTTAACGAGTACTATAAGAAGTTGAGGGAAGCGCTTCTTAAAACAGACCCTTCCACTAAACTGGCTATAGCTAACTCAATATGGACTAATAAGAATGTGGAGATTAAGAAAGATTTTATCAGTTTGAACCAAGAGTATTTTAATTCTACTGTTGAGTCGGTGGATTTTACTGATGTCAACACCGTGAAACGTATGAATCAGTGGGCGGCTGATAATACAAACAATCTTATAAATCATGTTCTTGATAAAACAAACCCAATGGCATTGATGTATCTTATGAATGCATTATATTTTAAAGGAATCTGGACATCAGAATTCGATCCGAAAAACACGTCCGGTAAGCCTTTTTACTATGAAAACGGAGAGTTGAAGAGTGTAGATATGATGCATCAGAAATCTAATTTCAATTATAACGAAAATCAATTGATGCAAATTGTTGAAATGCCATACGGAAACCAGGCGTTCAGTATGCTTGTTCTGCTGCCCAAAGAGGGCAAGAAAATTGCCGACATTACATCGGATTTGCAAAACAGTGACTCCTGGAGTAAATTAAAATCAGGTTTACGAAGCAGGGAGGTTGATCTTTTTCTGCCAAAATTCAAGACGGAGTATAGCAGGCAGCTTAATGATGCCCTTATAAATATGGGAATGGGTATTGCCTTTGATCCAGAAAGTGCAGACTTCTCACGAATGTCAGATGTTGATGCATTTATATCATTTGTTAAGCAGTTTACTTATATAAGTACAGATGAAGTTGGGACAGAAGCTGCAGCGGTTACGGTAATAGGTGTTGAAGTGACCTCCTATCAACCGGGCAAAACTGTAACATTTAACGCTAACAAACCATTTATATATATAATTCAGGAAAATTCTACTGGTTCGATTTTATTTATGGGTGCAGTGAAGGATTTCGACTAAAATTAGACTCAGTTTTATAAATATTATACATAAAAGGTAAATCACTCAGCGAGTTGCTATCGCTGAGTGATTTTTTTCTTCACTTTTATGGATTTTTTTCTTTAATTTACTTGTTTATTTCATCTGTCTATAAATCAGCATAGTTTGCTCAATTGGAAAACATTTCGTCTAAGTTGAATTTTTAAAACGCATGTAATCAGAGTAATACAATTTATTTTAGAAAAGTTTGCATGATTGTTGATAAATATATTTGTAAATATTTTGCATTCTTAGAAACTTTCAATAAACTTGCATGGCCAAATAAGTCTGACAATGAAAAATATCAGATTTCGGAAAATCAAAATTCATTGTGATTACTTATTAGCAGTGAATTATTTATTTTTTTTAGTAAAACCATTAGCTTATGAAAAAGAAGACATACACTTTCGACGAAGCGTATAAGGCATCGCTTGAGTATTTTAGCGGAGATGAACTCGCTGCCAAGGTGTGGGTAAGCAAGTATGCGCTTAAAGACAGTCAGGGTGTAATTTATGAAAAGACTCCCGAGGATATGCATTGGAGACTTGCAAAAGAGGTTGCAAGGATTGAAAAGAAATATGAAAATCCTTTAAGCGAACAGGAACTTTTTGATCTGTTTGATCGCTTTAAATATATTATCCCACAAGGTAGTCCGATGACTGGTATCGGTAACGATTTTCAGGTTGCATCGTTGTCTAACTGTTTTGTGATCGGGATGGATGGAAGTGCCGACTCGTACGGCGCGATCATCCGTATTGATGAAGAACAGGTGCAATTGATGAAACGTCGGGGTGGGGTGGGTCACGACTTATCTCATATCCGCCCTAAAGGCTCGCCTGTAAAAAACTCTGCACTTACATCAACCGGTTTGGTTCCATTTATGGAACGCTATTCAAACTCCACTCGTGAGGTGGCGCAGGATGGCCGTCGCGGTGCATTAATGCTTAGTGTTTCTATAGGGCATCCTGACTCAGAGGATTTCATAGATGCAAAATTGGAGCAGGGCAAGGTAACCGGTGCAAATATCTCGGTAAAAATTGATGATGCTTTTATGGAAGCAGTTTCAAAGGGTGAGACCTATCAACAAAAGTTTCCGGTTAACTCAGATAAACCTAAGTATGAGAAAACAATTGATGCTCAAAAGTTATGGGAAAAGATTGTACATAATGCATGGAGATCGGCAGAGCCGGGAGTCCTGTTCTGGGATACCATAATTCGGGAATCGGTGCCCGACTGTTATGCCGACCTCGGTTTTAAAACTGTATCTACCAATCCTTGTGGTGAGATTCCATTGTGTACTTACGACAGCTGTCGTTTGCTTGCAATTAATCTGTATTCATACGTGGTGAATCCTTTTACAGAGAATGCATATTTCAACTTCGAGCTGTTCGGAAAGCATGTACAGCTGGCACAGCGGATTATGGATGATATTGTTGATCTGGAAGCTGAGAAGATTGATAAGATTCTCGAAAAAATAGATGCTGACCCAGAAACGGAAGAGGTGAAATTTACTGAGAGAAATCTTTGGAAGAAGATACAGCGTAAAACTTTACAAGGTCGCCGTACCGGTGTCGGGATTACTGCAGAAGGCGATATGCTTGCAGCTTTAGGAATTAGATACGGAACAGACGAGGGCAATGACTTCTCAGAAAAGGTGCACCGCGAAGTAGCTATAAATGCATATACTTCTTCAGTGCAAATGGCTAAAGAAAGAGGTGCTTTTGAAATTTTTGATGCTGAGCGTGAGAAAAATAATCCATTTATTAATCGCCTGAAAGATGCAAGTCCTCAGATGTATGAAAATATGGTTAAGTATGGCAGAAGAAATATCGCTTGTCTCACGATAGCACCAACAGGCACCACCAGTCTGATGTCTCAGACAACTTCCGGTATTGAACCTGTGTTTCTTCCTGTTTATACCCGCAGGCGTAAAGTGAATCCTAATGACAGGGATGTGAAAATTGATTTTGTTGACGAAAACGGGGATTCGTGGGAAGAATATACCGTGTTTCATCACAAATTTGTGACCTGGATGGAGGCAAACGGCTATGAGACTACTAAAAAATATACAAATGCTGAAATTGATGAACTGGTTGCTAAATCACCATATTATAAAGCTACATCGAATGATGTGGACTGGCTGCAGAAGGTTCGTATGCAGGGGCGTGTACAGAAATGGGTTGACCACTCAATAAGTGTTACTATCAATCTGCCTAATGATGTATCGGAAGAGCTTGTGGGTGAATTATATCTGGAGGCTTGGAAGAGTGGGTGCAAAGGGTGTACTGTTTATCGTGACGGTTCAAGATCGGGTGTTTTAATTTCTAATGGTGATGCAGAAGAGAAAGAGAAAAAAAGTGATGATGACTGTTTCGAAATGCCTCCTATTTTAACTTCACGACCTATTGAGCTTGATGCAGACGTTATTAAGTTTCAGAATAATAAGGAGAAGTGGATCGCATTTATCGGATTGCTTAATGGCAGACCTTATGAGATCTTTACCGGTATAAACGATGAGGATGATGGTATAATGATTCCAAAGAGCGTTACATCAGGTAAAATCATAAAAGCATATGATAATGATGGCAGGAAGCATTATGATTTCCAGTTTCAGAATCGACGTGGTTATAAAGTAACTATTGAAGGACTGGACGGAAAATTCAACCCAGAGTTCTGGAATTATGCAAAACTTATTTCGGGTGTTCTTCGTTACGGTATGCCTATAGATCAGGTTATTAAGCTGGTGTCGGGACTTGAGCTGGACAGCGAAACTATTAATACCTGGAAGAATGGTGTTGAGCGGGCACTTAAGAAATATCTGCCAAACGAGACTGAGGCTAAGGGTCAAAAATGCCCAGTTTGCGGACATGAAACTCTTGTTTATGAGGAAGGGTGCCTGAAGTGTCGCAATTGCGGTGCTTCAAAGTGTTGATAATGTAGAAAACTTTGGTTTTTATAATAAATTGAATCAGCGATGCCCGAAAAGGTGTCGCTTTTCTTTGTTAAATACTTGTAGTTAAACTTTCAAGTGTGTTTTGAGTCCAATTGCAGATGAAAAAAAATGATACTTATTCCCAATCTTTTAAAGCTCTTTTCCGAAACCTGTTGCCATTTGTGAAACCTTACAAAGGTATGATTGCAGGAACTCTTTTTCTTACACTGATAGGGTCCTTTGCTGCTCAGGTGAATCCTCTTTTGGTGAATGAAACAATAAACCGTGTGGAGGAGTTGCTTCGTCAGCCTGATCCATTTGAAAACGGGATGAGGCTGCTGTTGATTATATCGGCTATAATGCTTGCCAACGAGTTGCTTAATATTGGTATACAGTTTGGTCAGAAATACTTTGGCGAGAAAATACGTATCAGGGTGGGGAGCGACTTGTCACAAAAGGCTGTGGACAGGTTGCTGACCTATAAGATGTCTTTTTTTGCAGAGCCTGATAATCAGACCGGATATTTAGAGACACGTATCAATCGTGGGGTGGAAAGTTTGATCAGATTGGTTCAAAACTTCTTTATCGATATTTTGCCTCTCTTCTCAACAGCTATTATTGCACTGGTGGTGATGTTTAATGCTAATTTTTATGTGGGGTTGACGGCTCTTGTTGTAATACCGATATATTTCTTCGTTAGTCAGCGTCAGGCACATCGACTTAAAGGCTGGCGAATGCAGTTGAGGGGGCAACGTGAGCGCAAGAATCACGGACTCATTAATATTATCGACTCAATCACTGTTATTAAAAGTTTCGTTCGGGAGAAAATGGAGGGAGAAAAACAGTACGAGGTGCAGATGGAGATGCTGGAAAATCAGTTACAGACGCGCCGTACGAGTTATGTGTTCGAGAGCCTTAAGTCGTTCATTCAGCAAATAGGGGTAGTATTAATTATTATACTTACTGTATACTTGGTACTCAACGGACAGATGGGTATCGGCGCCATAATGATGCACATTATGCTATTCCGTAATGTCTCTGCACCAATCAGTCAGCTTCACAGGATTTATGATCAGATAAACGATGCTCTGATTTATGCTGATGGTTTTTTTGAAGTGCTGGATAATGACAGTGCTGTTGAGGTGGGTGGTAATGTTAAAGCTGTAAACGTGAAGGGTCAGTTTGAAGTGAGTAACGTAAGTTTCACTTACCCCAATGGAAAGAAGGCTCTAACAAATGTAAGCCTGACTCTTGAAAAAGGAAAGACTACAGCCATTGTAGGGTTGAGTGGTGCAGGAAAGAGTACTCTGATTAACTTGCTATGTAAGTTTTATAAACCTGATAGTGGAATTATTACACTGGATGGGATTGATCTGGAGAGTTACGAAAACGGGTCGTTACGCAATAATATCGGTTTAGTATTGCAGAAAAACCATATATTTAAGGGTACTATATATGATAACATCAAGTATGGAAAGATAGAAGCAACTCATGAAGAGGTGATAGAAGCATCAAAAAAAGCTTTTCTGCATGATCAGGTGTTGTTGCTGCCTGAGGGATATAAAACAGATGCATCAAACTTGAGTGGCGGGCAGCAGCAGCGTATTGCCATAGCCCGCCTGTTTCTGAAGAACCCGCCTGTGATTTTCCTTGATGAGCCCACTGCCAGTCTGGATGCAATAGCTACAGAGCATATCAAAATGAGTCTTGATGCTATTAAGGAGGGACGTACGGTTGTGATAATCTCTCACTCTTTGTCGCAGATAGTGGATGCGGATGTGATTCATGTATTAGAAGAGGGCAAACTTGTTGAAAGCGGTTCGCATGAGTCTCTTTATAAATTAAAAGGGGAGTACAGGAAGATATTTGACGCGTCAGCGCGCAGCCTTAATCTGGATAAGATGCTCGACACTATTGCTGTTTAAGTGATGTGACTGTCAGGAGTATTCATTTTACACAACTGTTTGCTGCTATTCCTAAATTGTGTTATTTTTGTTGTATGGACGACAGCTATAAAACCATTTCCGGACCTGCTGAGGGCTATATCAACGAAAAGAAAAGTAAGTTCTTATCTTTTATTTTTCCGGTGAAGAGTGCTGACGAAGCGATGGAAATATTGGATGAATATCGTAAAAAGTATTATAATGCCCGCCATGTTTGCTGGGCATATATGATAGGCTGGGAACGTGAAGAGTTTCGGTTTAATGATGATGGTGAGCCTTCAGGTACAGCCGGTAAGCCAATATTGGGACAGATTAACTCGTCAGAACTTACTGATGTCCTTATACTGGTAGTGCGTTATTTTGGCGGGACATTACTTGGCACGGGAGGTTTGATTAAAGCTTATAAGGAGGCGGCTGCGGATGCAATCTCAAATGCAGAGATAATTACAAAGACTGTTGATGATATCATAGTAATTGATTTTGAATATATTAATCTGAATGATGTTATGCGCGTACTGAAACAGTTTGAAGAGGTGCAATGGACTCAGGATTTCAAAGAGTCGTGCCATATGAAGCTTAGAGTTCGCCGCTCACTTACTGCACAACTGTCAGAAATGCTCTCATCTATATATGGAGTGGTGGTAAATGAAAATAAATAGTTTAGTTTTCTTATAAAAATTGCTTAATAATCAAGGAAATTCTGAAAAAACTGTTGTTGCTTACACAAAATTACTACTTTTGCACCCAAAAAGGAGCAGTAAATTACTGCTTTGAAAGCTAAGTGCTTACAAAAAGATATAGAATAAAGAACAATTGATGGAAAAGAACCTGGTTATTGTTGAGTCACCTGCGAAAGCAAAAACAATAGAGAAATTTCTTGGAAAAGATTATAATGTTATGTCGAGTTATGGGCATATACGTGACTTGAAGAAGAAAGATTTTAGTATAGATATTGAAAATGGTTTTAAGCCTATTTATGAGGTTCCTGCAGATAAAAAGAAGGTTGTATCAGAATTAAAAGAGGCTGCAAAAAAAGCTGATACTGTATGGCTGGCATCTGATGAGGACCGTGAAGGTGAGGCAATATCCTGGCATCTTTTTGAAACTCTTGAACTCAAAGAGGAAAATACAAAACGAATAGTGTTCCACGAAATCACGAAGAATGCTATTCAGGAAGCAATAAAAAATCCGAGGAAAATAGACCGGAATCTGGTTGATGCTCAGCAGGCACGGCGTGTATTGGACAGGATAGTAGGGTTTGAATTGTCCCCCGTGTTATGGAGAAAAATAAAACCGGCTCTATCGGCAGGTCGCGTACAATCTGTTGCCGTAAGATTGATTGTTGAGCGTGAGCGTGAAATACAAAACTTTAATTCAGAAGCGTCATACAGGATAGTCGGTGTTTTCACAAAAGAGGAAAACGGACAGACTTACGAAATAAAAGCTGAATACAACAAACGTCTCAAAACAAAAGAAGAGGCTCTTGAGCTTCTGGAAAAATTAAAAACTTCGGAATTCTCAATTGAAGATGTAGTAACCAAACCTGCTAAAAAAACTCCTGCAGCTCCTTTTACCACTTCTACACTTCAGCAGGAAGCTTCACGTAAACTCGGTTTCTCGGTAGGGCAGACAATGATGGTTGCACAGCGACTGTACGAATCGGGTAAGATTACATATATGAGAACCGACTCTGTAAATTTGTCGGGTTTGGCAATAGGTACTGCCAAGACTGAAATAATTGATCAGTATGGTGAAAAGTATCATAAAACCCGTCAGTACACCACTAAATCCAAGGGAGCACAAGAGGCTCACGAGGCTATACGTCCCACCTTTATCAGTGAACATGAGGTTGGCGGTACAGCTCAGGAGCAAAAACTATATAATCTTATCTGGAAGCGTACTATTGCTTCACAAATGGCGGATGCTGAGCTTGAGCGCACCACTGCCAATATTTCTATATCAAATTCAGACGGGAGATTTGTAGCTAATGGAGAGGTTATAAAGTTTGATGGTTTTCTCAGGGTGTATCTCGAAGGTACTGATGATGAGAACGGTGATAAAGAGGAAGGACTATTGCCTCCGATAAAAAAGGGTGAAATGCTGGAAATGCAGGAAGTTAGTGCAACAGAACGATTCACACAGCGACTTGCACGTTATTCTGAGGCTGCTCTGGTAAGAAAAATGGAGGAACTGGGAATTGGCCGTCCTTCAACTTATGCGCCTACTATCTCTACTATTATCAACAGGGAGTATGTTGAGAAAAAAAGTATTGATGGTGATCCGAGAAATTTTAATGTGCTTCTTCTTAAAAAAGGTAAAATTAAAGACTCTGAAAAAACAGAAACTACTGGGGCGGATAAAAATAAATTGTTCCCTACTGATATAGGTATTGTCGTAAATGACTTCCTTGTGGAACATTTCCCATCTGTTATTGATTATAACTTCACTGCTAAGGTGGAAGAGGGTTTTGATAAAATTGCCGAAGGTAAAGCTAAATGGAACGAGTCGATATCAGACTTCTATGATGTTTTTCACCCTATTGTGGAGGAGACTGCAAATATGCGCATGGAGCATAGAGCAGGTGAAAGGGTATTGGGTACTGATCCAAAATCAGGTCGTCAGGTATCTGTGAAAATTGGCAGATATGGTGCTATGGCACAAATTGGTACACCTGATGATGAAGATAAGCCTCTGTTCGCTTCACTCCAGAAACACCAATCAATTGAAACAATCACACTTGAAGAAACCTTAAAGTTATTTGAGCTTCCCCGTAATCTTGGAGAGTTCAGGGATAAAGAAGTTGTTATTGGGGTAGGTCGTTTTGGTCCTTACGTCAGACATAACAATAAATTTGTTTCTATACCAAAAGGTGTTGATCCTTTAGAGATTCAGCTTGAGGAGGCAATTGAGCTTATCGAAGAGAAAGAGAAAAAGGATAAGGAAAAGACTATTAAGATTTTTGATGAAGAGCCAGATTTGCAGGTTTTAAACGGCAGGTACGGTCCTTATATAAAATATCAGAAGTCTAATTACAAGATACCTAAGACAGTAGATCCCAAAGAATTGACTCTTGAAGATTGTAAAAAAATTATAGAGGAAAGCGCTAAGGATACAAAATCAAAGGGTAAGAAGACTAAAAAGGCTGCTGCCGGTGATAGTTCAGCAACTAAAACAACTGCAACTAAAACAACTGCCGGTAAAACAGCAGTAAAGGGAAAAAAGAAAACAGGTAAAACAGCGGCAACTAAAGCTAAGACAGGAAAGAGTACTACAAAAAAATAATCTGTATTTGTGCAATGATTAATATCAGACCTGCAACTTTGAATAACTTACCGGAAATTATACCGATATATGGTATTGCGCGTGATTTTATGCGCAGTATTGGCAACGATGGTCAGTGGGTAAATGGTTATCCTAAAGAGCAGTTTATCTGTGAAGAGATAAAGGCAGGTCACAGTTTTGTCTGCGAAAACAGTAACGGAGAAATTATCGGCACATTTTGTTTTATTATTGGTGAAGATCCTACTTATTTGAAAATATGCGACGGGCAGTGGTTGAATGATGAACTTTATGGTACTGTTCACAGAATTGCATCATCCGGCAAAGAAAAAGGTGTGGCTAAAGCTTGTTTCGAGTGGTGTTTTACTCAATGCCCAAACATTAGGGTTGATACACACAGAAATAACCATGTCATGCAAAAGATTCTGAGTAATTTGGAGTTCCGGTATTGTGGTATAATTTACCTTTCAGACGGGTCGGAGCGACTTGCTTATCAAAAAACTATATGATATGAGAATTGCATCTTTTAGCCGTAAAATAATTAGCGTAATTCTCATTGCATTTCTTTCCTCTGTAGAACGTCTGTTTTCAGCTGAGGAGATTGATGTTTTGGTAATGGATATCAGTATTGATTACAGCAATGATCCCTTTTACTCAAAACTATGGTTCTGGATAATTATTGCAGCTGTCTTATTTTTCTTTTTGGTATTACTTATAAGAGGCGGCAGGAAAAAAACTGAACAGGCAGCAGAAACTACAGAGGAGTAATTCCACATTACTTTAAGTGAAACTATCAGATAATTATTATAATATACCTTACTGATAAATTATACCTGAAATATTTTGTAAAATATACTGCTTCTGTTTATAAGACTATGGCTTTAGTACAATACTAGTCCTGCAACACCCGACAATACAATCAATAGTATAGGATCAACCTTCTTAATTGATGCTATCATTACTGCACCGAAAATTATCCAGCTTTTATAGTCAACAAAATTATGTCCGTTCATCAACATTAGTGCTGCAGAAGCAATTAAACCTATTATAGCAGGTTTTAAGACCGACAAAGAAGCTTGTAACCATGGGTTGTTGTTGAGTCTGAAAAAGAATGTGCAAACCAATGTCATTAATATAAGTGACGGGATGCTGACAGCCAATGTGCAAACAGCTGATCCCAATATCCCGTAACCTGTCGAGAACCCTGCCTCAGTAACAGCTGTGTAGCCTATATACGTGGCAGAGTTAAAGGCTATCGGACCCGGGGTTGTCTGTGAAATTGCCACTATATCAGTAAAATCGCTTACACTAATCCATCCATGTATATCAACTACTTCTCTCTGAATAAGAGGAAGCATTGCATAGCCGCCGCCGAAACCGAACAGTCCGATTTTAATGAATGATACAAACAACTGCAGGTATAAATCCATCAACTCCATTTACTTTTTCGATTTAAGTTTAATGAATAGAAAATAGAGGATCCCTAAAATAATTGAGATTAAAATAATATATACGGGAGAAACTTTTAAAAGCCAAACTGAAAGGGCAACAGCAATTGGAATCCAAATATTGTTTAATTTGACTCCGGCTGATTTTCCTAAACCCAGAAGAGGTGCCGCAATAAGTGCAACAACTGCTGGTCGGATACCTTTAAAAATACGTTCAATTACCGGATTGTCCTTAAACTGGGTGAATAATATCGCAATAAGGAGTATTACCACAAATGAAGGAAGAATTACACCTGCACCTGTAAACAGACTCCCTTTAAAACCAAGTCTTTTATTTCCTACAAATATTGCTGTATTAAGTGATATAGGACCGGGAACAGATTGTGCTAATGCCAGCATATCCATAAATTCGTTATCACCAAGCCATTTCTTTTTATTTACAACCTCGTTGCGTATGAGTGGAATCATGGCATAACCGCCCCCAAAAGTAAAGGCTCCAATTTTAAAGAATACCAGAAATAGTTCCCAATATTGTTTTGCAAGATTCATATAAGGGGTATATAAAATGAAAAGCAGATTGCAATTTTGACTAAATCTATTGCTAATCTGCTTTCTATGAGAAGCCGCACCGGTGGAATAAGACGAAACTCCGTTTGACAGGATTTGAGTGCCTTTGTTTCTTTGTAATCCGCTGTTCCGATAAATCGGAATCCCGAAGGCTGCGGCCCGCCATTGAAACGAAGAACGAGTCTCGGTTTATAAAATTTAATTGATGAGTTCCCCAATCGACCAATGCGGCAATAACTTCATCATTTTTGTATTCCAAAGATAACTGCTCTTTATGTAATAACCAAATTATTTAAGTTATTTTTTTTGTGAATATTGCCTGTTTTCTTTATTAATACACATTTTCACCGATTTCATGCCTCTTCCAGGAACTTGCTGATCTCTTCGTCTGTTACCTCGTGATTAGTGAGATCGCCTGCAAGAAACTGATCATAAGCACTCATGTCAACCAAGCCGTGTCCGGACAGATTAAACAGTATTACTTTTTCCTTACCCTCTTCCTTGGCCTGCAACGCTTCTTTAATAGCAGCAGAAATTGCGTGGTTAGACTCCGGAGCTGGAACAATACCTTCAGTACGTGCAAATAATACACCTGCATTAAAAGAATCAAGCTGCTTGATATCAATTGCTTCAACATATCCATCTTTAAGAAGCTGGCTTACAATACTTCCTGCTCCGTGATATCGCAGTCCTCCTGCATGAATATTTGCAGGTGCAAACTTATGTCCCAGAGTATACATTGGAATCAGAGGAGTGTATCCTGTTTCATCTCCGAAATCATATTTAAACTTTCCACGGGTAAGTTTTGGACAGGATGCAGGTTCAGCAGCTATAAATCGGGTTTTCTTATCGCCATTTAAATTATGACGCATAAAAGGGAATGATATACCTGAAAAATTGGAACCGCCGCCAAAGCAACCAATCACAACATCAGGATATTCTTCTGCCATCTCCATCTGTTTTTCAGCTTCTAATCCAATGATAGTCTGGTGTAGAGCAACATGATTCAACACACTTCCCAGGGTATATTTACAATTAGGTGTTTGCATTGCAAGCTCAATAGCTTCCGAAATAGCAGTGCCCAGACTTCCCTGATAGTTTGGGTGATCTGTGATGATTTTACGTCCTGCCTTGGTAGACATACTTGGAGATGCAATAACCTGGGCACCCCATGTTTGCATTAGCGAACGTCTGTATGGTTTTTGCTCATAACTTATTTTCACCATATAAACAGCAAGCTCAAGACCGAAAGTTTTGGCCGCAAAAGCAAGTGCAGTACCCCATTGCCCGGCACCGGTCTCTGTCGTAATATTAGTCATACCGTCAGCTTTATTATAGTATGCCTGTGGTAATGCAGAGTTCAGTTTATGAGAACCTACCGGACTCACACTTTCATTTTTAAAGTATATATGTGCCGGAGTATCCAGCGCTTTTTCAAGTTCCGTGGCTCTTACCAATGGAGTGGGGCGATATATTTTATATTTTTCCCTTACCTCTTCAGGAATATCTATCCATGTATCGGTCTGGTTTACCTCCTGACGTGAAAGTTCCTCGGCAAACAACGGAAACAGATCCTCAGCCTTTAGCTCCTCTTTAGTTTGAGGGTTAATCATCGGCTTAGGTTTATTTTTCATCTCAGCAGTAATATTATACCACTGTGTAGGAATTTCCGTCTCCGGAAGCATGAATTTTTTTCTTTTTGACATAATATTTTGATTATTTATAGGATATATTTTTCTAATTGGCGAAAATACTTAAATTATTCTGGATAAGTTATTCAATCTGATGTTTTCTTCAACAATTGCGTCTATAACCGCAACAGCAACCATATTTACGATATCACGCACCGAAGTTTCCACATCTAGAATGTGCACTGGTTTGTTTAATCCCATCTGTATAGGACCAATTATATCATTCTTACCAGTTTCTTTCAATAGTTTATAAGAAGAGTTAGCTGAACTCAGGTTTGGAAAAACAAGAGTGTTTACATCTTTATCGCGTAAACGTGTAAAAGGATACTTCTTATCTCTCAATTCCTTATTAAGTGCATAGTTAACCTGCATCTCACCGTCAACAACCATTTCAGGGTATCTTTCGTGAAGAGTTTCCACTACCTGATGTACACTGGCAGGGCTGCCTACTGAATCTGCTCCGAAATTGGAATATGAAACCATTGCAATAACAGGATCATGATTGAAGAATTTTACAGTTGCATCTGCAAGTCGTGCAATGTCAATCAAAGTTTCAGTATCAGGATGTCGGTTAAAAAGAGTATCAGCAAGAAACAGCATACCTTTTTTAGTATTTACAATATGCATTGCACCTATGTGTCCAAGTCCATCGCGAATGCCAATCACCTCTTTAGCTATTTCGGTTGTATCGGCATATTTACTGAAAACACCTGTTATCATTGCATCTGCTTCACCGGTTTCAACCATCATCATGCCAAAATAGTTTCTCTCGAACATTTTCTCAGCAGCTTCTTCAAAAGTCATTCCCTGACGCTCTCTCTTTTCAGTAAGTATTTTTGCATAACGCTGTCTGCGCTCCTCTTCACGGTCATGACGAAGATTTACAATCTCTATTCCTTCCAGACTAATCTGGTTCTCCTTTGCAACATTAGCTATTTTCTCCTCATTACCTAACAATATTGGTCGGCATATACCTTCAGCATAAGCTGTTTCCGCAGCCTTAAGCATATTAAGGTGGTTAGTTTCAGAAAACACAACACGCTTAGGATTTTGACGTGCCATTTCGTATAACCTGCGAACCATTTTGTTGTCAAGTCCCATCAGGTCGCGCAGCTTATGATCATAAGCCTCCCAGTCTTCAATAGGTTTACGCGCTACACCTGATTCCATTGCAGCTTTTGCCACTGCAGGAGCTACAGAAGTCAGCAGTCTGGGATCCAGTGGTTTTGGTATTATATAGTCTCTGCCAAAACTTAATTTCTTAATGCTGTAAGCTGTGTTAACCACATCAGGAACAGCCTTTTTAGTTAGATCAGCCAGAGCATAAACAGTAGCAATTTTCATCTCCTCATTTATACAAGTTGCCTGAACATCCAATGCCCCTCTGAAGATATAAGGAAATCCAAGTACATTATTAATCTGATTAGGATGATCCGAACGGCCGGTTGCGAAAATAATATCTTCTCTTGCACTCATGGCAAGCTCATATGAGATTTCAGGGTTAGGGTTGGCAA
Source organism: Fermentimonas sp. (assembly GCA_028709385.1). GTDB lineage: Bacteria > Bacteroidota > Bacteroidia > Bacteroidales > Dysgonomonadaceae > Proteiniphilum. The sequence goes on along the minus strand of JAQVXD010000007.1, from coordinate 17,196 downwards.
GAGCAAAAACTATGGGATCATTACTCATTGATTTCACCATATCTGTAGTAAGTACATCAGCAACAGACAGACCCAGAAACATATCTGCACCATTCACAGCCTCTTCAAGAGTAGTAATATTTCTGTCTGTAGCAAAAGGTTTTTTACGCTCGTTAAGGTCTGTTCTCGATTTATTGATAACACCTTTTGAGTCAACCATCACAATATTCTCAAGCTTAGCCCCTAATGCAATATATAGTTTGGTACAGGAATTAGCCGCTGCGCCAGCACCGTTAACTACAATCTTTATTTCATCAATCTTTTTGCCGTTAAGTTCCAATGCGTTAAGTAGTCCGCATGCCGAAATAATTGCCGTACCGTGCTGATCGTCATGCATAATAGGTATATCGAGTTCAGCTTTAAGTCTCTCCTCAATTTCAAAGCACTCCGGAGCCTTAATATCTTCCAGATTTATACCACCAAAAGTAGGGGAAATTGCTTTAACTATCTGGACAAACTTCTCAGGATCCTTCTCATTCACCTCAATATCAAAAACATCAATACCCGCGAATATTTTAAAGAGTAACCCCTTTCCCTCCATTACAGGTTTTCCCGCCACGGCACCAATGTCCCCAAGTCCCAGTACAGCCGTACCGTTAGATATCACTGCAACCAGGTTTCCCTTAGCAGTATATTTATATGCAGCCCCAGGATCTTTCTTTATTTCCAGACAAGGCTCAGCAACTCCGGGCGAGTATGCAAGAGATAAATCATGTTGAGAATTATATGGTTTGGTAGGTAATACCTCAATTTTTCCGGGACGCCCCTGAGAATGATAGTCAAGGGCATCTTCACGCAGCTTGTTATTTGTCATTTTGATTTTTTTTGTGCAGTAAAAATAATAATATGCACAAAATTATAAAAATAATGCGATAGTTTATAATTTTTCCTTATCGATTATCTGATAGTGTTCAGCTGCAATATGGAACAGAATTTGCGACTCTTCTCCTTCGCAAACCTCAGTTTCATGTAAATGAGTGCTGTCAGTCAGTTTTACATCCTTAACGATGGTACCTCTTACCCTCACAAAATTATCCACACAGTCTGGATCAAATTTTCCAAGAGTAGCACTCGACTCGGCACGGACTGTTTGTCCACTTGCCTCATCCTTCAGAAAAAGCTTCATGCCACTTTTTTCGCATACATGAGTACACAAACCTTCAACAATTACATGCTCATCAATCATCGACTCAGCATTAATAATAAGATCACCAATATCCGTCACATTAGATTTATTGCCTGTGCAGCCGGTAACAGATAAAATAAGAAGAGCCGAAATCAGAAATAATAAAGAAATCTTGTTTTTCATCTAATCAAAATTAATTGTCTCGAAATATATCATTTATTCTACATATCATGGTTATATAAATTGAAAATTATACAATACAATTGTTGTAAAATTCACAATTCAAAGATAACTATTTTATGATTCTGAGAGAAATTAAGTGTTATTTACAGTAAATAATACCTCATTCATCGGGAAAATTGGTGCTGTTCATCGATTTATTATTGTAAACGGTAGCCATCACACCCTATCTTTGCATTAGTTCATTTGTTATCAGTATTCAGTTTTAAAATTATGAATAAGATAATTAAACTGATAAAAGCTATAAGATAATAGCATAAATTTTAAACAATTTAATATATTTACGTATGGAAACAAATTTTAAACCCAGACAGTCTCCAAATTCTCAAGGCATAGTTTTCGGTGTATTGCTGATACTTGCCGGTCTGCTATTTCTATCTTTCAATTTTGGCTGGATTGAACCTGCCCTCAAATCGGTAATCTTTTCATGGCCGATGATACTAATTGTATTATCCATTATTAGTTTCTCTAAAAAAGACTATTCATTTGGATTTGTATGGCTGATTGCAGGTGTGTTCTTCCTGCTACCCCGACTATCAGCAGTATATCCGGACACTTTTGGCGGTATAAGCAATGATTTTACCAGTGTATACTGGCCACTGCTGCTAATAATTCTTGGAATTATTATAGTGTTCAGTGTTGTTGCCGGAAAAAACAGAAAAGGCGGAGTATGCAGTTACCGATCTGTTGAACAACAATCAACAGAAAACAAAGATGGGATTATCAGCAAGAGTGTCACATTCGGCGGTTCAGAAAGTATCTTTTTAGATCCCGTTTTTAACGGCGGCAATATCAGTGCCGTATTTGGCGGTGTAGTTCTTGATCTTCGGAAAACCACACTACCTGAAGGTGAAACATATCTTGATATTTATGCCGTTTTCGGTGGTGTAGAACTTTATATACCCGATAACTGGCTGGTTGAGACAAGAGTGCAGACCGTACTGGGAGGTGTTGAAGATAAAAGATTTGTATCTCAACCCGATCAATCCAGGAAATTGATTATTCAGGGAAGTCTCACTTTCGGAGGTTGTTCAATACACTAAACAATGAAATTGTTATTTACACATACACAAATTCAGCAGATTGCACTCGTACTGTTATGCATCATATTTGCAGTATTGAATTCTTTGGCATACCAACCACTTGTGTCATTTACTTTCACTTCATTTTTAATTAAAAGTCTGGCCGATAGTTTAGTGCTCTTAGGAATAGGTGTATTGTTGTCCCTGATAATTCCATCTACCAACTACGTAAAGCTCGATCCTTTACAGCAATTTATAAATTATTTTGCATTAGGCATTTTGATTGTCGCTCTTTGGGTTGCACTCAGTTTTTCTACCTCCTATTTAATATTTGGAAGTGCCGCCAGGGAAGAATTTATTAAAATCATTCCCATGACCGCATTCATCGGTATATTATTGTATGTGATAGATATTCAGTTTATTCATCATCGAATGGTTATTGAAGATATAAAAGGAGAGTCTGTAAGCGATTCAGGCACTATAACAGAAAACAATGATAACTTCGAGGATACAGAACAGGAAGAAAAAGCCGAAAAAGTATTAGAGCGAATTGCGGTAAAAGTAGGACAAAAAATACATGTTATTCTTGTTCCGGACATCATATATATAGAGGCAGACGGTGATTACGTAAGAATAATTACTGATCACGGCAAGTATATGAAAGAAGACACAATGAAATTTTACGAAGCAGGATTGCCATCCTCCAAGTTTGTAAGAGTCCACAGATCACACATTGTGAATGTTGAAAAGATACTCCGAATTGAACTGTATGAGAAACAGAATCAGATGCTCACGCTAAAGAACGGAGACCAAATCAGAGCCAGTGTTTCAGGTTATAAAGCACTCCGTGAAACTCTTAAATTATAAAATCGTAATAAATTCTTAATGTAAAGATTGTTAAAACCCAGAAAACTGTTTTGAGTTTTCAAGTTTTACCTCTTACCTTTGTACGTTTTTTTAAACGAAATAAATGGAGATTAGAGATCGAATAATAAGCAAAGCAGGGGATTTATTCTTCATGTATGGCATCAAAAGTGTATCAATGGATGAGCTCGCTTCTTCACTTGGCATATCTAAAAGAACCATATACGAGAATTTCAAGGACAAAGAGGATATTCTCAATTCTCTTCTTATCAAACTGAGAGATGAGCGCAACGAAGCTTTCAAAAAATTCCTTACCGATGATTATAATGTTGTGGAGGTATTTTTAAAAGTTATTGAGATACAGACACAAATGCCGGTAAGTAACGCAAAATTCTTCCAGGACATATATAAGTATTATCCCAAAATAGAAAAAATGATGCAAAAGAATATGGAGAAGAACAACATGTTTCTGCAGGAGTTTTTACAAAAAGGTATAAGTCAGGGATATATTCGGGAAGATCTTAATGTAAAGATAGCAGCATTCCTGGTAGAAGAGAGTACATACACCTACATTCGTGCTTCTTATCTTGAAAAACCCCCTTTCACTTTTAACGAACTCTTTTATACAATTATGATAAATTTCGTACGCGGTATTTCAACTGAAAAAGGAATTAAAATAATTGACTCTTACCTTCAGAAAAAGAAAAGCCCATAAACAGTGATTTCTTGGTTAAATGAAGATTATTATTTGTTCATTAATGATAAAGACGAAAAATAAAAAAGAATTAAAATAAAAAGATGAAAAGACCTATTATTAATCCAAAAATGTTGATGATGCTGTTTGTGATGCTGCTCAGTCTGAAAGGACTCACCGTCGCAAAGGCCCAGCAGACAGATAGTTTGCACATCGACTTACAAAGTGCATTGGATATAGCATTAAGTGAAAATCCTACTGTAAAGGTGGCTGATATGGAAATCACCAAAAAGGAGTATGCTAAGAAAACTGCTTACGGTGCTTTACTGCCGCAGATGGATGTTATCGGATCATATCAACGGGCAATTAAAAGGCAAACAGTATATTTTGATGAAGGATTTGGTGTAGGAGGTGATATAGACCCAACTAAATATACTCCTGAAGAGCTTCAGATTATGCAAGTAGTGGGCAAAATGTTCGCACCCGATCCCGAAACATCAGGTGATGGTATACAAATGGGACGTTTCAATGTCTGGTCTGCCGGACTCAATGTTAACATGCCTTTAGTTGTTCCCTCACTGTGGAAAAATATCCAGATGAGCGAAGTGGACATCCGGCTTGCAATGGAACAGGCCAGGGCATCACGTATTGATCTGATCAACCAGGTTAAGAAAGCCTATTTTAGTCTTTTGCTGGCACAGGACAGTTACGATGTGCTGAAAAAGACCTACGAGACTGACTCCATAAACCTTGAAAATATTCGCAACAGATTCAATCAGGGTGTTGTTGCTGAATATGATGTTGTAACAGCTGAAGTCAGGCTAAAGAGTCTTGTCCCCAACATACTTCAGGCAGAAAACATGAGGAAAATAGCCGAATTGCAATTAAATATGCTAATGGGTATTGATGGCGATTTGCCTCTTAAAGTTACCGGATCTCTTGGTGAGTATGAAGCATCAATTTCTGATTTAATAATCCCTGCTGACACCTCATTAATGCAGAACAGTGATATCAAGCAGTTCGATCTTCAGGCAAAGCAGGCAAAAAATGCTTATGAAATACAGAAGCTACAGTATGCACCCTCACTTGTTTCCTCATTCAACTGGACCTATATGAGCCAAAACAACGACTTCCGGTTCAGTAACTATCGCTGGGACCCCTATTCAATGCTTGGAATAACGCTGCAAATCCCGATATTCAGCGGAGGTCAGCGCTATCATAATGTAAAGCAGTCCGAAATACAACTCTATCAGCTCAGTGAACAGCGTAAAGATCTGGAAAGGGCATTAAGATTGTCTATTAAAAACAATTTCGATCTGATAAACAAAAATATCGAGCAGGTAATAGCCACTCAGTCATCAGTAGAATTGGCTCGCAGAGGGCACGATATAACACTTAAAAGGTACGAAACCGGTATGGGCACAATTGTAGATGTAAATGCAGCTGCACTTGCCGTTCTCAATGCAGAACTTCAAAACAGGAATGCAATATACGACTATCTCGCTGCAAAGGCCGACTTGGAAAAGGTGTTAGGATATGACATCGCACCAGTTGAAGATATAAACAGGTGATAAAAAATTCTTCGGATTTAAATTTAAACAATTAGAAAACAAAAACAATATAACTTTATGAAAATGTATAACTTATTGAAGTTTATTCCACTACTTTCGGTCACTCTGCTTCTGTCATGTGGCGGATCGGGACAATCCGGGAGCGCAGAAAGTGAAGCTGCACAAAAGACAAAAGTGCGTGTGGAAGAGGTAAAGCTGGTTCCCGTAGATCAGATATCCACATTTACAGCCACAGTTGAGGCTGACAAGGTAAACAATATTGCACCCGCCATGGGTGGCCGTATTCGCGAGATTTATGTTGATGTAGGTTCACATGTAAGAAAAGGTCAGGTATTGGTAGCAATGGATGCCTCAAACTATTCACAACAACAAACACAAGTAGCAACTTTAAGAAGAGATTTCGAGAGATATAAGGAGCTGTATGAAGTAGGCGGTATTTCTAAACAGCAGCTTGATCAGGCTAAAACTCAGCTTGATGTTGCCGAAACAGCAATGGAAAACCTGAGTGAAAATACAAGACTTATAAGTCCGCTTAGCGGAGTAGTAACAGCACGCAACTATGATCCGGGTGATGTTGCAATGCAACTGCCTATTCTAACTATAGAAAGTATGAACCCTGTAAAGGTAACACTTAACGTTTCGGAAAGATATTACAGTCAGGTAAGCGTTGGTATGCCCGTTGAAGTTCAGGCAGATGCACTTGGTGATGAGGTGTTTGAAGGTAAGATATCTCTGATATACCCTACAATTGACCCTGTATCACACACTTTTACAGTTGAGGTTACCGTTCCAAACGGCAACCAGAAGTTGCGTCCCGGTATGTTTTCACGTGTAAAGATGAACTTCGGCAGCAATGAGCGCCCACTTTTAAGCGATATTGCAGTACTTAAGCAGGTAGGTTCAAACGACCGCTATGTATTTGTTGAAGACAACGGCAAAGCAGTTTATACCCTGGTGCAACTTGGCGTTAGAATTGATGATAAGTATGAGATCCTTTCGGGATTAAATGCGGGAGACAGAGTAATTGTCCACGGAAATACCAACCTGATAGACGGTTCGGAAGTCGAAGTGGTTGATTAATTATGTGCTATCTAAAATATAAATTGGTTAAAATAGAACAGATATATGAAGATATATGAAACCGCGGTGAAAAATCCCGTCGGCACATCACTGATATTTATTGGAGTAGTATTGATAGGACTTCTGTTTTACAGACAGTTGCCAATCGACCTCTATCCAAATATCGACCTCAATATGGTGTCAGTCATGACCACTTATTCGGGTGCGGGAGCACAGGATGTGGAAGCAAACGTAACACGGCCTCTTGAGGATGTATTAAATACCACCGAAAAGTTAAAAGAGATTACATCTCAATCCAGAGACGGGATGTCAATGATAATGCTCGAGTTTGATTTCGGCACCGATATGGATGCCGTGATGAATGATGTGAGAGACAAGGTGGCTCTTGTAGCCGGGTTCCTTCCTGATGGCACTGAAGATCCAATGATTCTTAAATTCAGTTCAGACATGATCCCGGTTGTTGTTCTCTCTGCCACAGCTGAGGAGAGCGCGGGAGCATTATATAAGATTCTGGATGAGCAGGTTGCCAACCCTCTGAATCGTATTTCAGGTGTTGGAACAGTATCAGTTGGCGGAGCCCCGCAGCGTGAGGTACAGGTGAATGTAGTACCTGCAAAGCTCGAGGCATATAATATGTCGCTCGAACAGATAGCACAGGTCATTGCATCAGAGAACCTCAACGTGCCTGCAGGTAATTTCGATATAGGATCACAAACCTATATGCTGCGCCTTGAAGGTGAGTTTAAAAACAGCAGAGACCTCAATAATATTGTTGTCGGAAACAGTATGGGGCGCCCTGTTTACCTAAGTGATGTTGCAACTGTCAGCGATACACTTCAGTCGCGTGTCCAGGAAAACTACACTAACGGCAGACGAAGTGCAAGTATTGTTGTTCAAAAGCAGTCGGGTGCCAACACTGTAGCTATTGCTGATGCAGTAAAGGCAGCGTTGCCCGAATTGCAGGAAACACTTCCGCCTGATATCCATATAGAAACAGTGATGGATACTTCAGACTATATTAAAACATCCATTAACAGCTTACTTGAGACAATCCTGATAGCGTTATTTATTGTGGGTGTTATAGTTCTGTTTTTCCTTGGAAGATGGCGTGCAACCATAATTGTTATGGTAACAATACCTATTTCGCTTATCGGATCATTTATATACCTCTATCTGACAGGTAATACAATCAATATTATCTCACTGTCGGCACTCTCCATAACCATAGGTATGGTGGTAGACGACGCCATCGTGGTGCTTGAGAATATTACTTCACATATCGAACGCGGCAGTCGTCCCAAACAGGCAGCTGTATATGGTACCGAGGAGGTCTCCCTTTCTGTAATTGCATCAACACTTACAATTGTTGCAGTATTCCTGCCCATGACAATGGTAGGTGGTTTTGCAGGAGTTATGTTTAAACAGCTCGGATGGATGGTAACAATTATTATCTCACTGTCATTAGTTATTTCTCTTACGCTTACTCCAATGATGAGTGCCCATATGATGCGCTCCAGCAAGGAGACAAAGGTGAATAACTTCGACAGATGGTATAAGAAAAACATATTGCCGATGCTGGATAAACTCGATCATGGTTATGGCAGGTTGGTAAACTGGGTTGCAAGGAGAAGAAAAACAACCGTGTTCGGTGTGATTATACTTTTTGTTATCAGTGTTATTATCAGTTCAATTACTTTGAAAACAGCGTTTATGCCTGAGTCTGATAATAACAACATTGCCCTGACAGTTGAGATGCCTACAGGCACACGTATGGAAGTTGCACGCGATGTCGGACACACTATTGCACAAGGTATGAAGGATAAATATCCTGAAATAGAGATTATATCCTTCTCTGTAGGTATGGCCGGCGAAGACGACACCTGGGCAGCCATGCAGGATAATGCTTCAAATATTATGACCTATACAATGCGTCTTACCGAGGCAAAGAACAGAGACAAGACCATATATGATATATCAGAAGAAATTCGTCAGGATCTTGCCAAAATGCCTGAACTGCACCGATATCAGGTTATGCCCGGTGGCGGTAACATGGGAATGGCAGGAGGTAATAATGTAGAAGTTGAAATTTATGGATATGATCTTGCAGTAACAGATGCAATTGCTGCAGATTTGAGCACGAAATTAGCTGATGTTGAAGGTTTGAGAGATATTGTTGTTTCGCGTAAGGATTACAGGATGGAGTACCAGATTCAGTTCGACCGCGAAAAGCTCTCTCTTAACGGTCTGAATATGGCCACTGCAGCAAACGCTGTTCGTAACAGAATCAACGGTCTGGTAATGTCACGCTACCGTGAAGATGGCGAGGAGTACAACATTCGTGTTCGTTTTGAAGAGCAATATCGTCAATCTATTGAGGATATAGAAAACATTCTAATCTATAATCCAATGGGTGCAGGCGTCAGAGTGCGAGATCTGGGTACAGTTGTTGAAACATCCTCACTACCACAGATTGACAGACAAGACCGCGAGCGTATAGTTATTGTAACAGGTACCATCTACGGCAGAGCACTTAGTGAAGTTGTGGAAGATGTTAATGCTATTCTGGTACAAACAGAGGTACCAACCGGAGTTCAAATTGAAATGGCCGGTACATTGGAAGATCAGCAAGAGGCTTTCTCCGAGTTAGCATTACTTCTGCTCATAGTTTCGATACTTGTTTATATTGTACTTGCATCTCAGTTCGAGTCGCTAACCTATCCGTTTATGATTATCCTCACTATTCCGTTTGCCTTTACCGGAGGTTTGTTAATGCTTGCAATAACAGGTGAACCGCTCGGTATAATGGGTTATGTTGGATTGATTATGCTTGTGGGTATGGTTGTTAAGAATGCGATTGTACTTATCGACTATATCAACCTTAACCGTGAGAGAGGCATGTCAATTATCACAGCCGTAGTTCACGGCGGACGTTCAAGGTTGAGGCCTGTATTGATGACCACACTTACCACCATTCTTGGTATGATTCCTCTTGCAATAGGAACAGGACAGGGCTCTGAAATGTGGCGTTCATTAGGTATTGCGATTATCGGAGGTATGACATTCTCCACGATCATCACACTTATACTTATCCCTGCACTCTATTCAATGATGGCAGGATACGGAGTTCGCCGCAAACGTAAAAAACACCGCGAAGTAGTTGTGGTTAACGGTAATTAATAGGCAGTAAAGTAGAAAAAAGAGAATTATGAAAGCAGTAATGATTTTATTAGACCAGGCGCATTATGATCAGATTGTGACCGACCTGAGTTCATTAAATATACGAGGATTTACTTCCTGGAAAGAGGTTTACGGCAGAGGCAGCAAAGATGGCTATCCCCATTACGGGTCGCATGCATGGCCATCTGTTAACAATGCCATCCTTACCATCGTTGAGGATGACAGAGTACCGATTTTGATGAAGTATCTTAAAGATCTCGACAACGAATCTTCCAACCTCGGATTGCGGGCATTCGTCTGGAATATTGAAGATATGATTTGATTCAATTTTGATTTGATTATAAATTTTGAAGGGGTGCAGCTTTAGGGTTGCACCCTTTTTTGGCTGTACAATGCTTGTACCAAGTCCATACCAACTCCTAACATAGCTTATATAAATATGAGGAGACAACGGAGTTGATACGAACCAGGTACGAACCAGGTATGGCCAAAGTACAACTTAATTCAGGATACTATTTTTATAATAACATTCCCTGTTTTTTGTCCCGTTTCCACATACTCGTAAGCTTCAACAATATCATCAAGGTTGTAATGCCTTTCAATAATCGGCTTAAATTCCCCCGATTCAACAAGCGATTTAAGGAACAAAACATCTTCCTGAGTGATACCCGGGATTGCGAAAACAACCTTTTTGCCTCCCGAAAGCGGAGTAGTGAGAGCTAACCAGATATTCTCACAATTCTTGCCAAGTTCAGTTGAAACATAAATACCTTTTTCCGTTAGCAGTGGTTTGCACTCCTTAAAAGAACTTTTCCCGACAGCATCAAGGATGAAAGAAAACCCACCTTCAGTTTTTGTAAAATCCTCCGTTTGATAATCAATAACCACATCTATACCGAGGGACTTTATCAGTTCAACATTCTTTGTGTTTACTACCGCAGTAACGTGCGTACCCATATGCTTTAATATCTGCACGGCAGCAGAGCCAATTGCACCTGTAGCACCATAAACCATAACCTTATCGCCTGCTTTAACTTTTGCAGCCCTGATGCTCTCAAGAGCATAATGCGATCCTTCGGTTATGGGAGCAGCATCCTCAAAAGATAAACCGTCGGGGATAGTTGCCACTGCCTTGTTTTCACCAATCACCAGATATTCGGCATGACCACCGAAAGTCTCGTCGTTGAAACCAAAAACCCTGTCACCCTTTTTGAATTTAGTAACCTCCTGTCCTGTTTCCTCTACAACACCCGCAAATTCACATCCCAGCACCGAAAACTTTGGTTTGAAAAGTCCGCTAAAAAACCTCGAAATAAAATACTCAGCACTGCGAAAACCGCAATCAGTTCTGTTAACCGTTGAAGCATAAACTCTAACCAGAAGCTCATTTCCTTTAGGTTTAGGTATAGGTATCTCTTTCACACGGACAACTTCAGGCGGTCCATACTTTTCATACACAGCTGCTTTCATCATAATGTTAACCGATTATTTACATTTTTTTAATTTATTTGGAATAAATGTATAACGGTTTTGGTGGGGGATTTGTTGGGGTGGGGGTGTTACGATAAAGTTAAGATGGGGAGAGGTATATAAGTTACAGTTTGTTTATTGAACTTCTTATATAAAACCTGACCTTTTTTGACTATTTTTGTTGTAACTCAAAATAAACAAAGTGGGAAAATATATTTAATGCCAAACTTCAAACCCAATATCATATTACTTTTCGATAACAAAACAGGAGAGTTTCGTGAAAGTTCTGATAGGATGAAGTCTATTGAAAAGAGAACGCGACACTATTAAAGCCAAGGTGCTTGCCATGAACAATATTAATTTGCTTAGATTAAGCACCACCGGGAGTAGGGAAAAGGAGAAGATCAAAGATAAGTTGAAAACGCTTATGAAAAATATTTAGAATTATAAATCATTTATAGCTCTTTATCGTACAATTATCTAATAGTGAGGAGCTTATTTCTCTTTATAGGAAAATAACATTGATTCTATTTACTAAATCCTGATATTTAAGAGTTGCAACTGCAACTTGGTAATTTTTGAAACATATTAATTTAATGTGCCATCAATAGATATTCCTTTAAATGTGAAATGTTCATGTGTCTGTGCTATTTATTCTATATAATGAAATAATTGTCAAAATTATGTTATATATTTGATGTCTAACTAATTTCTAAAAAATAACATATGAAAAACATTTTAATTGTATTAGCAATTGCGTTAACTTTTGTTGGATGCGAGAAAGACGAAACTAAGCAAACTGACGAATTAAAATCACTGAAAGGTACTGAATGGGTTGGAACAATGCCTGATTATTTTGAAAACAATGTTGTTATTGTTAAGGTTTTAACTGATAATCAAGCAACTTTTACTATTAGTTCTGTTACCATTGCTTTTAATTATACATATAATTCAGCCTTAAAGACGGGTACTCTGACCTCTGAGGGAGAAACTTTTACCTTTCAAGTTAATGGAAATATTTTGACCCTTACTGACCCTTATAGTGATACATATAGTTTTACAAGAACTAAATAGTAAATAATGGGAATGGAGTTTTAACTTTTTATCTTAAATAAGTTGGTAATTCCAGGGTGAAAGGAAGCATTCTGGAGAAATTATTATTATATAATTAAAGTTAGATAAAAGAGTCTGTAATATTGAGAGGTTGTATGTTTAAACTCTATTATTAACACTCAATTTTGTTCATACATCAAATGACATATGAAATCATATAAACTACTCCCCCTTTCTTAGACAAATTCTTTACTAATCAAAGTTAGTTCCCTGACTCGTTCAAATGTTTGTTTATTTTTGTGGAAAGCATCAACAATAAATTCAATATTGAAACAATATATAATTACCCCCAAATCTTAGACAACAATAATAATTAGAATTAAATAATTAAATTTGTTGTTATGAAGAAAAGAAAAACTCACAGTTCAGGATTCAAGACCAAAGTTGTCTTGGAAGTATTACAGGAAAGAGAGACTGTTCAGGAAATCGGTCGTAAGTACGATATTCACCCGAGTCAGATATCTACCTGGAAGAGTCAATTTTTATCCGGAGCCAGTACTGTTTTTGAAAAGGGAGTATCAAAAACTGAGGATGATAAAGAAAAAGATGCTCTTTTTAAGAAAGTTGGTCAACTTCAACAGGAGAACGACTTCTTAAAAAAAGTATTGGGGAAATAGCCAAATCCGAACTAATGAAAAAAGTAGACAAGACAATGACCCCTTTTTACGGAGTTCCAAGAACGACAGCTCATTTACGAGGTCTTGGACATGAAATAAATCCAAAGTGTATTCGCCGGTTATACCGACAGATGGATCTGCACGCCATGGGACCTCGGCCAAATACTAGCAAACCGCATAAAGGCAATGGTCATACCATTTATCCTTATCTGCTGCGCGGTTTAAAAGTGACCCGTCCCAATCAGGTTTGGGCAATGGATATAACCTACGCTCCCATTGATGTAGGTCATATGTATCTTGTGGCTATTATTGATGTTTACAGCCGTTATATAGTGTCGTGGTCACTGTCCAACACTATGACCTCGGAATGGTGTCGTGAATGCCTTGAAACAGACATAAATCGTTATGGTGCACCAGAAATAATAAATACTGATCAAGGGAGTCAGTTTACAAGTCCCGTTTTCACGGAATTTATAGCCTCATACGAAGGCTTACAGTTGAGTATGGATGGTAAAGGTCATGCAATCGACAATATATTTATAGAGAGGTTTTGGCGTAATATAAAAATATGAGAAAATATATCTTGAACCTTCAACAAATGGTTTGGAGTTATATCACAAAATAAAGGATTACATTAAATTTTATAATGCAGAAAGACCGCATCAATCTCTGGAATATAAAAAACCGGAGCAGATGTATCTTTTGGCAGCGTAGTTCCTTGATTCGCCCAATTGGGCGAATCAAGGAACTAACTTAAGTTAGTAAAGAATTTGTCTAAGAAAGGGGAGTAGTTTAATTTTAAACTACTCCCCTTTCTTAGACAAATTCTTTACTAATCGAAGATAGTACTCTGACACGCTCAATTGTCAGGTTTTTTTGTAGAAAGCATCAACAATAAATTCAATATTGAAGTAAAATTTCCATTAAAATTATTATCTTGCAGAGCAAATATAACATTTAGTGGCATTTTTTAATTTACTATTGGAACATCGATTCTAATACTAATAGGATTTAAAATAAATTCGTAGATAGACTATCAAATATCTACTTAGCATATTAATAAATAAGATTCAAATTTTAACACGTTTACATGATGAAAAAGCAATTTAAGAACATTCTGTCTCCACTCAACATTGGAAAAACTAAACTGAAAAATCGCCTGGTTATGCCGGCGATGGATTCTGCTATGTGTGAAGAAGACGGAACTATCGGCCAACTGGCTGTTGACTACTACCAACACCGGGCTGAGGGCGGCTTTTCAATGGTTATCACTGAAATTGCCGCAATTGATCATAGGGGTATGGGTATGCCGGGACAACCCAGACTATATGATGATGAGTATTTACCGGGGCTAAAAAAATTAGCAAAAGGAATTAAAGATGGAGGAGCCGTTGCTATTGTTCAGTTGCATCACGCAGGCAGAGAAACAGTAAATGCAATGATTGGTGAAACACCGTTTTCTCCATCAGTGGTACCTTCTCCTGTTTATCGTGAAGTTCTTCATGAAATGACAACTGAAGAATGTGACGAGATGGTTAAAAGTTACATAGACTCTGCTGTAAGAGTAAAAAAAGCAGGTTTTGACGGAATTGAGTTTCACTGTGCTCACGGGTATATGGGACTTCAATTTTTAAGCCCAAGATCAAATAAGCGAATCGATAAATATGGCGGTGATTTTTACGGCAGATCCACTTTCCACCGTGAAATTGTTAAAGGTATCAGAAGTGAATGTGGTGAAGATTTCTTGATAATCGTAAGAGTAGATACTATCGAGGGACGCATCGGCGGTCTACCCGAAAGTGAATCCATAGCTTTTGCAAGAATGATGGAAAAGTCAGGAGCCGACTCTATTAATGTCTCTGCCGGTACTTATGCCGCATGGGATATCATTGTGCCGCCATCAGATTTTGATGAAGGTTGGAACTGGCGTGGTGCAAGAAAGATAAAAAAACATGTAAATATACCTGTTGGTTTGGCCGGACGCCTGTCAACTCCTTATTTAATGGAAGATTTATTGGAACGCGGCGAATGTGATTATTTGTGTTTGGGACGTGCAAGTATTGCAGATCCGTTCTATCCTAACAAACTTATGGAAGGAAAACCGGAAGAAATTGTTCCATGTATTGGTTGCACACAACGGTGTATGTCTTTTAACGACCATGATACCCTCCAGGAAGGCGACTGGGGTGTTTCTTGTATTTTCAATCCATTCTCTAATAATAGAAAAGATATTCAATATAAAAAGGCAGAAACACCCAAGAAGGTGCTTATTGCCGGTGCCGGTATTGGCGGGCTATACGCAGCTCAAATTGCTGCTGAAAGAGGTCATGATGTCACTGTTTTCGAAGCAAACGGAAGGAATAGAGCTGGTGGGCAATTCCTGATTGCTGCCTATCCGCCATTTAAACAGGACATTAATCGTGTTATCAAGCACTATCTTTATATGTGTGATAAATATGGAGTGAAATTTGAATGGAATAAAAAGGCAACAAATGAAAATGTTAAAGCATTTGGAGCTGATGTCTTTATCGACGCAACAGGTGCTGTTCCATGCATTCCAAATCTTCCAGGTTTTGATCAGCCGAATGTTTATCAGGCCAATGATGTGTTGCTTGGCAAACATCAGTTAGGCAAGAGTGCCCTTGTTATCGGCGGTGGCATGGTTGGTGCTGAAACAGCTGAATTTGCACTTGACTACTGCGAAAAAGTAGCCATTGTAGAACAATTTGATGCAATAGGAAAAGATTTATATATGACTGTTCGAGATTCAATGCTAAAACGATTCAAGAATTATGGAGTAGAAATGCATGTAAACACAAGAGCAGAAAAATACGAAGATGGAGTTTTATGTGCAAATTGCAACGATGAGCCAATTAAATTTGAGGGCTACGATAATATAATTGTTGCCGTAGGCTCAAAAACAGTTGAAAACTTTGAAGACAAGGAATCACTTGCCAAGGAAGTTTATACAATAGGTGATGCAAAGAAAGCGCGTTCTGCTTTAGAAGCAATATACGAAGCTGCACGCATTGCTATTAAAATCTAAACTCTATTTATGTTTTAAGGGAAACAATACAAGTTAAATTATTGTGTTGAAAGGAAAAAAGAGAGTGAATCGGAATGTGATTCCACTCTCTTTTTTGATCTGAAAATTAATAGTATTATAATCATACTTGTAATAATATTAAATAAATAAGATTATTATAGATATACTTATAATAATTAGTATATTTGTGTAGAATTATAATCATAACTACAATAAAATGATAAAGCTACCTAAAGTATTGCACCATAGAGATACCTATATTGAACGGATTAAACCATATATCCGAACTCCTATAATTAAGGTGATGGTTGGGCACAGGCGTGTTGGTAAAAGTTTTATTCTTTATCAAATTATCGACTTGATACGAAAAGAAGAAAAAGGTGCCAACATTATTTATATCAATAAAGAAGATATAAAATTTGATTCCATAATATCGTATAAGGACCTTTATGATTATATAGCTGAAAGGTTACTTAGTGACAGTAGGAATTACATATTCATTGATGAAATTCAGGAAATTGAGGACTTTAAAAAGGCAATTAGGTCACTTGCACTTGATGACAATAATGATATTTATATAACCGGCAGTAATTCTGAAATGTTTTCAGGTGACTTGGCTAATGAACTTGGTGGACGATATGTTGAGTTCAGAATATACAGTCTCTCATATATGGAATTTCTCAATTTCCACAGTTTACCTAATGATGATGAATCATTGGAAAAATACACTCACTTTGGTGGTTTGCCATATTTAATACATTTACCTTTAAATGAAGCGGTGGTAATGGAGTATATTAGTAGTGTATACTCCACAATAGTACTTAAAGATGTGGTTGCTAGAAAAAATATTAGAAACACTGCATTCCTTGAACAGCTGATTCGTTTTTTGGCAAATAATGTCGGGAGTCTTTTTTCATCGAAAAGTATTAGTGATTTTTTAAAGAATCAGAAAGTAAATATATCTCCTAATCAGGTTTCTGAATATGCTGACTCGCTTACCGAGGCCTTCGCAGTACATCGCATTGGCAGGTATGATATTGTTGGCAAGAGATTATTTGAAAGAGGAGAAAAGTATTTTTTTGAAAATATGGGTATCCGAAATGTAGTGGCAGGGTACAAGCCTCAGGATAGAGCAAA
>JAQVXD010000030.1 GCA_028709385.1 Fermentimonas sp. | reverse complement strand
ACTTTATTATCAAAATTGCGGATATCCAGCATCATTCTGTGCATTTCCAGCAACTTATCCTTAGACAATTTAGTCTTATCTTTAGCATTAGTCTTTGCCATATTAGCTCCTTTAATATATTCTTTTGTTTGTTTTAATAAATTAGAATGAATCTACTTAAGAACAGTTTCTCGTACCTATTGTTTGATGGAGACTACTTTTTATATTTTATTAAACATTTGTACCTATTTGCATAAACACACTCCTTACACTATTTTACTACCAAATTGAAACTCAATAAAAAAATTAACTACTAATTTGTCGTAAATTAAAAAATAAACATATCTTTGCTGTTGTAAACAGGAATCGTTATTGTTAATTGTAATATATGTTTTCAAAGTCTTGTGAATATGGAATCAAAGCAGCGTTGTATATCGCTTCTCAATCTCTCGAAAACAGAAGAGTGAAAATTGGCGATATAGTTCGTAATATAGATTCTCCGGAAGCCTTTACAGGAAAGATTTTGGGCGTTCTTTCAAAAAGTAGAATCGTGGACTCCTACACAGGACCCAACGGTGGATTTGAAGTCACACAGGAAAATCTTCATAAAATTACAATAGCAGATATAGTCCGAGCTATAGACGGAGATAGCTTCTTTAAAGGGTGTGCACTTGGATTAAGCCATTGTGATGAGAATCAGCCTTGTCCGATGCATAATACGGTAAGATCTATAAGAAATGAAATGAGAGAAGTGTTGCAAACTACTACTCTTTTTGAACTTGCAACAGGTATTGGGAACAAAGAATTTTTGCTTGCGCGTTGAATAGTTGAATAAATGATTACATATTAGTTGAAACTTTTATTTGAAATTATTCTGTTTTGTTTGCCGATGTTTTTGTCTTAAATAAGATATAACGTTTATTTTTAAGCATTACACTTGAAATATTTCACTAATCACTAATCACCAATCACATATAACATATCACAGCTAACATATCACAGCTAATTCAAAAGAACATTATTTCTAACTTTTAAAAATCAATCAGTATGTCACAGAAAAAGCTTTGGATTGCACTCTCAGCAGTTATTCTTTTTTCATTTGCAGTACTGCTGTATTTTGGAAATCAAATATATCAAAAAGCCCCACCTGTTCCAGAAAATGTTGTAAACTCATCGGGTACTGTTCTATTCACCGGTCAGGACATTAAAGACGGACAAAATATATGGCAGAGTATAGGCGGACAAGAGGTAGGTACCGTTTGGGGACACGGTGCTTATGTTGCACCCGACTGGACAGCAGACTATCTGCACAGAGAGGCTCAGTTTCTTTTAAATAAATGGTCACAAGAAAATCATGGTGTCGACTTCGAATCACTTTCAGCAGATGAAAAAGCATCTATGGAAAGTAGATTGCAAACATTTCTGAGAGAGAATACTTATGATGAGGCAACGGGTAACCTTGTCATTCATAACGAAAGATACGAAGCGTTTCTTCATCTCAGTGAGCATTACTCCGGATTATTTATGGAGAATCCCGAACTGGACGAACTGCGTTCATCATATGCTATCGCCAAGAACTCTATTAAAAGTGATGACAGGATGCATAAAATGTCAACGTTCTTTTTCTGGGCTTCATGGGCATGCGTTACTAACCGGCCGGGTGAAGAAATAACATATACTCACAACTGGCCGCCGGATGAGCAGATTGGCAATATGCCGACAAGTGATCTGATTTTGTGGACCGGCTTCAGTATCATTATGCTTTTAATTGGTATCGGTATAATGATCTTTATACAGGCGCGCACACGAGAGGAGGAAATTCTGCGGCCGGTTAATGATCCTCTTATGAACCAAACTATAACTCCTTCAATGTGGGCCGTAAAGAAATACTTTTGGGTAGTAAACCTGCTGATTTTGGCACAAGTTCTGCTTGGAGTTATCACTGCCCACTATGCTGTTGAGGGAGACGGATTCTATGGCATTGATATCGCAAGCTTTATCCCCTACTCGATTACCCGTACCTGGCATGTACAGCTGGCTATTTTCTGGATTGCAACCTCATGGCTGGCAACCGGACTTTATATTGCTCCGTCATTAAGTGGCAGAGACCCTAAATATCAAAAACTGGGAGTCAATATACTGTTTGTTGCACTGCTTATCGTTGTGGGCGGATCTTTAATCGGACAATGGTTTGGAGTTATGCAGCGACTAGATCTCGTTAATAATTTCTGGTTCGGCCATCAAGGATATGAGTATGTAGATCTTGGGCGCTTCTGGCAGATATTACTTGTGGTGGGACTGTTCCTCTGGTTAGGGCTGATGATAAGACCTGTATTGCCGATAATAAAAAAGGGCACTTCAGAAAAAGGTTTACTCATACTATTCCTGATATCATGTGCAGCAATTGCTCTTTTTTATGCGGCAGGTCTTATGTGGGGCCGCACCACAAACTTAGCTGTTGCAGAATACTGGCGCTGGTGGGTAGTTCACCTCTGGGTTGAAGGATTTTTTGAAGTATTTGCTACTGTAGTTGCTGCATTCCTTTTTGTACGTCTCGGACTTCTTGGAATAAAATCTGCAACAAATAATGTACTTTTTGCCACAGTTATATTTTTAGCAGGAGGTATTTTAGGAACATTCCATCATCTGTACTTTACAGGAACACCTACTGCTGTAATGGCTGTTGGCGCAACATTCAGTGCTCTTGAAGTAGTACCCCTTGTAATTATCGGATTTGAAGCATATCATAATTACAGGCTGAGTAAAGCAACTGAATGGCTAAAAGACTACAAATGGCCTATATACTTCCTGTTGTCGGTAGCATTCTGGAACTTCTTAGGTGCCGGCATATTTGGATTCATCATCAATCCTCCAATTGCATTATATTATATGCAAGGACTAAACACTACTCCTGTTCACGGTCACGCAGCACTGTTCGGTGTTTATGGGATGTTAGGAATAGGACTGATCCTGTTTGTATTACGCAGCATGTATCGTAAACATAAATGGAACGACAAGCTTATTTCATTCACTTTCTGGTCACTGAATATCGGACTGCTGTTAATGATTTTATTAAGTCTGCTCCCTGTGGGATTGATGCAGACAGTCGCCAGTGTTAAAGAAGGAATGTGGTGGGCAAGATCAGCAGAGTTTATGCAGCAGCCTATTTTAAATGTATTTAAATGGTTGCGCACTATAGGTGACACTATTTTTGCAATAGGAACCATCACTCTTTTCCTGTTTGTGTATCAACTGACCATAATGAAGAAGAGAAAACCTACTGACAAATAACACTCAAGAGGGACTCATTTAGAGTCTCTCTTTTTCATTTATGTTAAGAAGGTGATTATCTTTGCATATTAAAGATTCACTAATGACAAATCTTTTAAGCAGAGTTTCTACTGTAATAATTGCAAACGGCCGGTTTCCGTCTCATCGTATACCTCTTTCCTGTATCGAAAGAGCAACATATATTGTATGCAGCGACGGGGCAGCAAATGAGTTTATAAAAAAAGGGGGGAAACCGGATGCTATAGTGGGCGACTGTGACTCTATCTCCAAGGAAAACAGAGAGCTTTATTCTGATATTTTGTATCCAAACAGTGATCAGGAGACTAACGACCTCACCAAATCAGTTAAGTTTTGTATTGAAAGTGGTAAAAAAGAGATAGTGATTGTTGGAGGAACCGGTAAACGGGAGGATCACACCTTAGGCAATATTTCCTTGCTGGCAGAATATATTTCTGCCGTAAATGTGATAATGGTAACAAACTGGGGCATTTTTACACCAATAATTTCCACAACCGAGTTTAAAAGTTACGCAGGAGAGAAAGTTTCAATTTTCTCTATTGATAAAGTCAGATTAACCACTGAAAACCTTAAATATCCGCTAAACGACAGAGCCCTCAACAACTGGTGGGAAGGATCGTTGAATGTTTCACTTTCCGACAGCTTTAAGATTCATACCACGGGAAGAACAATTGTTTATCAGGCATTCAGGTAGATACTGATTCACCGTTTAATCTAAACCATATCACGTAAGACTTCCAGCGACTTAAGATTCGGGAATTCATACAGATGTAATCTGTAATACTCTATCAAATAATCCAGAATCATATTCCTGTTTTCTCTTGACAGCCTAAACAGATGCATATTGGAGTAATTAATCTTTTGCAAATAGGTAAGGTAAGAGCTCTGGGTTCTGTTAAGGTAATGTGAATGAGATGGCACATTACCTCTGAATTCACCATTAATCAAATCAAAATAAGGGTAATTATGCATATTTTCCCAATTCGGATAAATACCGATAAAACGTGTAAGTCCTATAATAAATGCAATATGAAAGTTTGCCACTCCCTTTTCAGCAGCCTCAAGAGTCTCTACTGAATTCTTTATATAATCGAATATATGTTCATTATTGTCAGACTCTCTGAGGACACGTATCAGAAATTCGGAAAGAAAAAAAGCAAGTGATACTTTCATCATATTATTGCACATATCATAAAGGGGAAATTGCCTGTCAGCATCTTTCAACCTGTGAACTTCACGCAGTGATATATGCTCAACCTCCAGATTAAGAACTGAAAGCGGAAAAAACAGCGATGTTTTTATCTTCGCCTTTTTATTATGTGAAAGAGGTAAAAGGTAAGAGGCAGTTCCAAATTTACGTGTAAATATCCTGACTATTGAATATCGGTCGCTGTATCTGGAAGAGCCAAGTACTATACCCTCAGTTTTATGGAGCATAGTCTATTTTAATTATTACGTTTTGATGCAAGCAGAACAAAGTTAAACAATAAAATACCCAAAGGATACAATTAAGCATAAAAAAAGCCCCGAATAATCGGAGCATTTTATTTCATTTTCAGGCTGAGTATTAATATCCTTTTTTCTTAATACGGGCAGCTTTACCACGTCTGCTGCGAAGATAATAAAGTTTTGTTCTGCGAACTTTACCCTCACTGTTCAGTGTGATACTGTCAATAAAAGGTGAATTCATCGGAAATATACGTTCCACACCAATATTATCAGACATTTTCCTGACAGTGAAGCGTTTGTTTTCACCCTGACCTGATATTTTTATTACTACTCCGCGATACTGCTGTATACGCTCCTTGTTACCCTCTACAATACGATAAGCTACCGTAATCGTATCACCACTCTTAAATTTTGGGAATTCTTTCTTCTGACCTGCGAAAGCCTCTTCCGCTACTTTTATTAAGTCCATCTTTTTGAATGCTTTATGTTAATAATTAACGTTGTCTGAACCCAATGTAACGGATTTATCCCGAAAGAGATTGGGCAAAGCGGTCGCAAAGATAGCAATTATTAATTTAATTTCCACGCAAAACACTATTTAATGTTTATTCTGTTATACCTCTTGATACAATTAATAAAAAAACGTATTTTTGAAACTTATTACACCCAATAGAAAACAAATCGAATGAAAATCAAAACAATATGGATTGTTATTCTGGCTATCTCTCTGCTGTCATGCAAATCAAAATATCAAGTAGTTGAGATAAAAGGTACTATAATAGAGGTTGACTCAACATTTGATTCTCAGTCACATCCTAATATGTACAATCTGGTCAGGTCATTCAAAGTTGAACTGGATTCAGAAATGAATGAAGTAATCGGCAGTTCTGCTGAACAGATGGAATATAGCCGTCCCGAAAGTCTGTTAACAAATCTCACATCAGATGTAATGAAGGCGTATGGGGATGAACATCTTCCCGACGGTGCCGATATAGGGGTTATGAATGTTCACGGACACCGTGCAAACATGCCCAAAGGACCAGTCACGGTGGGCAACCTGTATGAAATTTATTCATTCGACAACACAATAACTTTTCTTGAGTTAAAAGGAGCCGATTTAAAGAAGATGTTTGATGCATACGCCCGTATCGGGGGAGCAGGAATTTCGTCAAACGTAAAGCTTGTCATTGAAGACAGGAAAGTAAAGAGTGTAACAGTTAACGGTAAACCGATTGACAACGACAAGATTTACCATATAGTAACACTCGATTATCTGGCTGGCGGTAATGATAATATGAACGCTTTCCTTGATGCAGTATCTGTAACTGATACAGGTGTAACGTTACGGGATATTATGATTGACTGGGTCAGAGAACAGACACGCAGCGGAAACGAAATCACATCAGTTCTTGACGGCAGGATTGAGGTAATTGAATAAAATGAAGAAAATATGAAAACTACTATACATTATTACATAATTTGCCTGTTGTTAACCGTAAGCTTTTCTGCCTATTCTCAAAAAAGCCTGGTTATCTTGCACACAAACGATACTCACAGCAGAATTGAACCTCTTCCTGAAACGGACAGAACATTTCCCGGAAGAAGCGGAGTTGAGAGACGTGCAATATTAATTGATGAGATAAGAAAAGAGAATAAGAATGTGCTTCTGTTTGATGCAGGCGACTTTCTCCAGGGGACTCCCTATTTCAACCTTTTCAAAGGGGAAGTTGAGGTTAAAGCTATGAACCTGATGGGGTATGATGCAGTAACTTTAGGCAATCACGAATTTGATTATGGTCTGGAGGTACTGGAAAAAGTTGCCCTGGAAGCCGA
This sequence comes from Fermentimonas sp., assembly GCA_028709385.1. Lineage (GTDB taxonomy): Bacteria > Bacteroidota > Bacteroidia > Bacteroidales > Dysgonomonadaceae > Proteiniphilum. The sequence continues at coordinate 20,211 of JAQVXD010000030.1, read as the reverse complement.
CTTCCCGATAGTTTCCAGCAACTACGACTTCTCACAGACTGAACTGAAGGATCTCGTAAAGCCGTTTGTTATTCTCAAAAAAGGGGGAGTGAGGATTGGCGTTATCGGTATCAATATACAGCCCAAAGGTCTGGTTGCAGCTGACAACTACAAAGGTGTAAAATTCCTGGACCCTGTAAAAACAGCAAATGATATGGCAGAACTACTTTTGACAAAATATAAATGTGATATGATTGTTTGCCTTTCCCACCTGGGGTATAACAACGATCTGAATCTGGCCGAGTCAACAAGAGGAATCGATCTGATTATAGGAGGACACAGTCACACCTACCTCAAAGAGCCCGCTGTCAGAAAAAATATTGACAATAAAGATGTGTCAATATATCAGACAAACGGAAGAGGCGTATTTGTCGGGAGACTGGATATTGAACTGGAAAAAGTGCAGGCAAACAAAAGATAAGGGTTGGTAGGACCCATTTTAATTATTATGAAAAGAACATTACTATTATTTATTATAAGTTTTTGTGCTCTGATCACTTCGGCGCAAGTCACTACAAACCTCTATAAGCAATCCGACCGGCAGGCTATGGATCGATGGGTAGATTCAGTGTACTCCACTTTGTCTCTCGATGAGAAAGTGGGTCAGCTCTTCATGCCGATTGTTGAGTCGCAAAACGACTGGAAACCCAGGATCGCAGGATACATTCGAAATCAAAAAGTGGGGGGACTCCTGTTCTCAAAAGGCACACTCTCGCAGCAGGCAAACATCACGAACTACGCACAGGAGCTGAGTGAGGTCCCTTTATTTATTTCTCTTGACGGTGAATGGGGATTGTCTATGCGAATTCAGGATGCTCCTCAATTTCCCAGGAACATGATTATCGGTGCTATTCATGATGAAGAAATAGTTGAACTATATGGTGCCGAGGTTGCACGTCAGTGTAAAGAGATGGGAATTCATATAAACTTTGCACCGGTAATTGATGTAAACAGTAATACCGGCAACCCCGTAATCGGCAACCGTTCATTTGGCGAGAATCCGGAAAATGTGGCAAAAAAAGGTATAGCCTATGCAAAAGGTCTGGAAGGTAACGGCGTTATGGCTGTAGCAAAACATTTCCCGGGTCATGGCGACACATCTGAAGACTCCCACAAAACCTTACCTACAATCGCGCACAGCAAAGACAGAATAGAGCTGGTTGAACTTTACCCTTTCCGTCAATACATCAATGCCGGTCTGTCAGGAATGATGACAGGTCACCTCAATGTACCGGCTTTAGAGACCAAAGGACTACCCTCAACCCTCTCTCCTGAAGTGGGTATCAAACTTCTTAAGGAAGAGATGGGATTCACCGGATTAGCTTTCACTGATGCCATGGCAATGAAAGGAGTATCAGGTCAGGAAGATGCAAGTGTAAGGGCTCTGCTTGCCGGAAATGATATCATTCTTGGAGTAATAAATCAGAAAAAAGAGTTTGAATCGGTAAAAAAAGCAGTCGAAGAAGGAAGAATTACAGCTTCTATGCTTGAAGAGAAAGTACGGAAAATACTCTCTTATAAATATATCTTGGGAGCAGATAAATTTACTCCGATCAACACATCAAATGTTCACAATGCCGTAAACTCACCCGCGGCTGAATGGACACAAAGAAAGATTTACGACGGAGCAGTTACACTTGTTAAAAACAACAATAACCTCGTACCACTAAAAGAATTAGACAAAAAAAATATCGCTTCAATAGCAATCGGAGCAACAACCTCCAATACTTTCCAGAAATATCTGAAAAAATATGGTGACGTCACCACTTATCAGGCACAAACAACTTTAGCTGCAACCCAGATAAGTGATTTAAACAAACATGACCTTGTAATCGTTTCCATTCACTCAGACAAGCTTAGTGATCTCGCATCACTGCAAAAACTTGCAGATGATAAACCTCTGATTTTTGTACTTTTTGCATCACCCTACACACTCGGCAAATTCAATTTAACAACTGCCAACGCGATGTCTGTAGTGGTAGCCTATGATAATTCAGAGTTTGCGCAGATGAGTGCTGCCCAAGGAATATTCGGAGGTATAGCTATGTCGGGCAAACTGCCTTTATCTGCAGGTACTTTTAAGGAAGGAACAGGTATTGATACCGAGAAAACCCGTTTGAGTTACTCTATGCCTGAAGAGGTAGGATTACAATCCATACAATTTGACAATATAGAGCATATAGCCCTAGAGGGAATACGCCAAAGAGCCTACCCCGGATGTCAGATTCTTGTGGCAAAAGATGGTGTGATAATTTACCAAAGAGAGTTCGGCAACATGAATTATGGAGATAGTCCTGATGTTACATCTGAAACTGTATACGATCTGGCTTCAGTAACTAAGGCATCAGCCACACTCCCTGCAGTCATGAAACTCTATGATGAGAAAAAACTGGCACTTCAGGATAACCTGGGTAAGTTTGTAAAAGAGACTAAAGGTTCCAATAAAGAAAATATTCGTATTCGCTCACTCCTTTTACACGAATCTGGTATTGTATCCTTCATTCCCTATTATGTCACAGCAATAGATAAAGAGAGTTATTCAGGTGCCCTTTTCGGTTCACGATCCCACATTTTTCATGCACGCTACGCGGGAGCGTGGGGTCGCACCGACTATAAATTCCATCCTGATATGATTTCTTCCAAAGCATCTGAAGAGTTTTATATGCCGGTTGCAAAAAACATGTATGCGAGCGACAAAATGCATTCAGCATTACTTAAAGATGTAATAGACACCCCTTTGCAAAGAGTAGGACAGTACAGGTACAGTTGCCTGAATTTCATGATGCTAAAAGAGACTGTTGAAAATATCTCAGGGGTAGATCTCGACAATTTCGTACAGTCTAATTTTTTCAACAGGCTTGGGTCAACAACTACAACTTTTCTGCCTTTACGGTATATTGATGCCGACAGGATTGCCCCAACTGAAAATGACCCTTTTTTCCGCAAGCAACATCTGCGTGGATATGTACATGATGAGGGTGCAGCACTGTTTGGAGGAATTTCAGGGAACGCAGGACTCTTCTCAAATGCTAATGACCTTGCCAAACTTTATCAAATGTGGCTTAATGAAGGAGAATATGGCGGTGAGCGCTATCTGAGCAAAGAGACAGTTGAACTGTTTACCACTGCAAAGAGCAGCATCAGCAGGAGGGGCATGGGCTTTGACAAACCAGATCCAAGAAACACAAGAGCAAATCCCACGAGTCCCGGTACCCCGTTAGAAGTATATGGTCATACAGGATTCACCGGCACAAGTTTTTGGGTAGACCCCACAAATGATATGATTTATATCTTTCTCTCAAACAGAGTGAATCCGGCAAGGTCACCAGACAGACTCTCTTCACTTGAAATCAGAGAGCGGATTCAGGAAGAGCTCTATAAGGCACTTGGCAACAATAAAACACCCGGCAACAATAAAAATTAGAGAAACATTCAGACAATGCAGCAATTAATAAAGAGCACCAGCATAACAGATGATATTGATAGAGCAGTAAAAAGTATCAGTCATGATAAACTTTTCGTGCTTACCGACCAAAACACACGTTTAAATTGCTACCCTCTTATCGAAAAGAGTAGGAGTATTCAGGAAGCCACCGATATTGTAATTCCTGCGGACGACAGCAATAAAACTGTTGAAAACCTGTGTAAGGTATGGAAAACTCTGACTGAGCGGGGTGCCACCCGACACTCACTGCTAATAAATGTGGGAGGCGGAATGGTGACCGATCTCGGCGGATTTGCTGCTGCAACATTTAAACGGGGAATTAAATATATAAATGTCCCTACAACTCTTCTTGGTGCTGTTGATGCTGCCGTTGGGGGCAAAACCGGCATAAATTTCGAAGGGTATAAAAACGAAATTGGCTCTTTCTACCCCTCTGAGTTTGTTATTATCTCATCAGACTTTTTTCATACATTAGGACAAAGAGGAATCCTGTCGGGTTACGCAGAAATGATTAAACATGCACTTATCCAATCTGAAGATGACTGGCAACAGATTCTTTCGTTCCCGCTTGAAGATGTTGATTACAGCAGTCTAAACGAACTTGTTTTCCGTTCAGTAGGCATAAAAAGAGAAATAGTTGAAAAGGATCCTTTCGAAAAGAATATCCGTAAAGCTCTTAACCTTGGACATACAACCGCTCATGCATTCGAAAGCTTTGCAATGTCAAAAGGTGAACCGATTCTGCATGGTTATGCAGTGGCATGGGGAATTATTGTTGAATTATATTTGTCACACCGACTGTGTGGTTTCCCGAAGGACAAACTTCAGAAGACAGTTTACTTTATTCATCACAACTACGGCGCATACCCTATTACCTGTGATCATTATGAACAGTTGTATGAAATTACCGGCCACGACAAGAAAAATCAAGGTGGAATAATCAATTTCACTCTCCTCTCAGATACAGGTAAAGTGCAAATTGATCAAACTGCAGATAAAGAGTTGTTTTTCGAAGCTTTGGATTTTTACAGAGATTCAGTGGGACTATAACGGTTCAGTGGTATTATAACGATTCTGTGAAACTATAATGATTCCGTGGGACTATAACTCTTCCCCGGTAATCTCCTTAATAAACTTACTTTCAGCTTGGTGCACCCAGTCACGAAATTTCTCATCAGGTGAGTATTTTGGTATGAAATTGATAAGTTCATCAAGCTTAAACTTCTTACCTGTTATACCTGCCCCGGATAGTCCCGCATCATAAGCATTAAATTCTTGTTCCACATGCACCGGGATCATCAGTATAGGTTTCCTGAAGTAGAGAGCTTCACATACCGACTCAAAACCCGAAGTAGTGGCGTATGCCTTACTGCCCGCCATACTTTTCAAAAAACGATCATCATTCAGAGTATAAAGAATGAAATTTTCATCTACTTCAGTCAACTCTTCAGCATCCTTCTTATCCCAGAAAAACCTCAGCGGTATCTCAGGATGCTTATTGTGCCAGTTTAAAATCTCGTTATAAAAACCTGTATTTAGCATATAACCATGTATATAATCACCTTCAGAAGGTTCGATTTTAAAAACTTCAGAACGCAAAAGCGGGGGCACGGTTACAATCTTTCCTGATCCAGGCATATCACGAAAAGAGAGTGCCAGTATTTTGGAAGCCCTGCGGGAAGTAATCATCGAAAGCATCCTTATAAGAGAATATTTAACATCCTGCTCCCTAGATGTTTTATAGTTGGAATTCAGTAAAACATACTGATGCGCAAGGCAAATCATAGGTACGCCCAACTTCTTATCAAGCTTATATATCTGATAAACCATCCCGGTTATCATTTCATAAAAGTTGATCACAACATCAGGTCTGATATCTCTTATAGTATCCCTTACCAGATGAATACTTTTCCTGTAAATAAAGGGACGTGAGATGTTGTTCAGAACACTAAGAAAAATACTAGGCTTTTTATCTTTATAGAAGGAAGTAAAATTAGGACTGCTATACTCATGCACAGGAGCATTAATCTTTTCTCTGAAAAAAGCAGGTATCTGCCTGGTCTCACTTGTACCTACCAGAACAGCAACAACTTCATGCCCGTGCTTTCTGAGAATAGATGAGAGCGACAATGCCTGTGTATAGTGTCCTCTACCCTCACCTTGAACAGTAAACAAAAATTTCACTTAAAAAGGTTTTAATTATTTTCAAACTCGAGTGCTTTTCCGTACAGTTTTTCAGAAACCACACCATCTTCAAAAGCAATCTGTCCGTTTACAAAAGTTTTACTTATTGTATTATGGAATGTCTCGCCTTCAAAAGGCGACCATCCACACTTATATAAAATATTTTCCGTTTTTACCTTAAATGACTCTGCAGGATTTATCAAAACAAGATCTGCAAAATAACCCTCACGGATAAAACCGCGATCCTTAACGCCGAAAAGTCTGGCCGGAGCATGACACATCTTGTCAACCACAAACTCTCTCAAATACAATCCGTCGTGAGCAAGCTCCATCATCACCTGCAGAGAATGCTGAACCAGCGGCCCCCCCGACGCAGCCTTCAAGCATCCGCCCTCCTTCTCAGTCAGCAAATGAGGAGCATGATCCGTTGCAATCACATCAAGCTTTCCTTCCGTCAATGCATCACGCAAAGCATCCCTGTCCCCTACGCTTTTTATAGCCGGGTTCCATTTAATCCTGGCTCCGAGTCGCTCATAATCCTCTTCTGTAAACCAAAGATGATGAACGCAAACTTCACCTGTTATCTTTTTATCTTCTAAAGAAGAATTACTCAGCAGACTCATCTCGCGCGCCGTGGACAGATGCAGCACATGAAGCCGGGAGCCATACTTGTCTGCCAGCTCAATTGCTTGTGCAGACGACTGATAACAAGCTTCGGCACTCCTTATCACAGGGTGATATTCAATCGGTATATCTTCACCAAATTTCTTTTTATAGAGGTCAACATTGTCACGTATAATCTCCTCCTTCTCACAGTGCGTTGCAATAAGAGAATCCACTTCCGCAAAGATCTGCTGCAGCGATCTCTCGTTGTCAACAAGCATATTACCGGTTGATGCACCCATAAACACCTTCACACCGCACACATGCTTTTTGTCAACTTTCCTCAATTCATTAATATTATCGTTAGTAGCACCAAGATAAAACGAGAAATTGGCTGCCGACCTCTCTGCTGCCATCTCCAGCTTCCTTATCAGAGCATCATTAGTTACAGTCTGTGGATTAGTATTAGGCATCTCCATATATGAAGTAACCCCGCCTGCCACAGCAGCTCTGCTTTCAGAGAAAATATCACCTTTGTGAGTAAGTCCCGGCTCCCTGAAATGCACCTGATCATCAATAACACCCGGTATCAGATATAATCCTCGTGCATCTATAACCCTTTCACAAGCATTCATAATTCTTTCAGGCACTTCATTCCTGAAAACCTGAGAGACCCTTTCACCCTCAATCAAAACAGAGCCGATAAAGGATTCACCCTCGTTTATTACAGTAGCTTTATTTATCAGTAACATCACTTCTCGCTTACTAATTTAACTTTAGGTTTTATTTTACCTGTAAGACTGCGCCAACGCAGATTAATAACGCCAAAAAATGCTTCTCCGAAAATACTGGTATTCATTTTAGATGTCCCGAGTCGCCTGTTTACAAATATCACAGACACCTCCTTAATCTTGAACCCAAGGAAAGAAGCGGTATATTTCATCTCAATCTGAAATGCATACCCTTTAAATTTTATATTATCAAGATCAATAGTCTCGAGAACTTTCCTCTTGTAACAGACAAATCCTGCAGTAGTGTCATGCACCTTCAGTCCCGTTATAAACTTTACATACTTAGATGCAAAATAAGACATCAGCACCCTTCCCATAGGCCAGTTTACAACATTCACACCGGTTGAATAGCGCGATCCTACAGAAACATCATATCCTTCATCATTGCATGCTGAATATAATCTAGGTAGATCTTTCGGATTATGTGAGAAATCAGCATCCATCTCAAATATGTAATCATACGAACGAGCCAATGCCCATTTAAACCCGTGAATGTAGGCAGTACCCAACCCCAGTTTCCCTCTCCTCTCTTCAATAAAGAGTCTACCGGAAAATTCCCCCGAAATCAGCCGGTGCACGATATCCGCTGTTCCGTCCGGTGAGCCGTCATCAATAACAAGAATATGAAACTCCTTTTCAAGTTCAAAAACAGTTCGAATAATATTTTCGATATTCTCTTTCTCGTTGTAAGTTGGTATAATTACTAAACTATCGGACATCCTATTTCAATTTTGTATCAAATGTAATGTTTTCCCGTGGAAATTCAAGGGTAAATAAAAAAGATTCTTATTTATTTTGTGTTTATAAAAACATTCATTATCTTTGCACTCCATTTAAGGAACAAACAATATCGCGGAGTGGAGCAGTGGTAGCTCGTTGGGCTCATAACCCAAAGGTCGTGGGTTCGAATCCTGCCTCCGCAACTTTCAAAAAAAGACCGATTCACAACTGAATCGGTCTTTTTTTATGTCAATATCTCTCCTATTTACTTATTCTCGTTAGAGAAAGAATACGGCGCATCAGACTTTTCTATACCTCTCGCCTTGTTAGGTTCTTCAGACATTGTGAAATCAATGGTTGCACCTTTCATCAAAGATGAGTGGTTAAAGTAATTCTTAGAATAATCTTTACCATTTACTTTAATGTTTTCAACAAACCTTGTTTTATGCCCGTTGCCCGGCGCATTTATCTTAACCTCGTTTCCGTTTTCAAGATGAATAGTCATTTTCTCAAACAGAGGAGATCCTAATACATATTCATCACTTCCCGGACAAACAGGATAAAACCCGAGAGCCGAGAACACATACCAGGCTGAAGTCTGCCCGTTATCCTCATCACCGCAATAACCGTCGGGAGCAGGACTATACAACTTATCCATCACCTCACGAAGCCAGTATTGCGCTTTCCAGGGTTCTGCAGCATAGTTATAAAGATAAATCATATGCTGTATAGGCTGATTACCGTGAGCATACTGACCCATATTCATAATCTGCATTTCACGGATTTCATGAATCACACCACCATAATAGCTGTCATCAAACACCGGAGGCATGATAAATACCGAGTCTAACATCTTAACAAACTCTTTATTACCACCCATCAGATCAATTAAACCCTGAGTATCGTGGAAAACCGACCAGGTATAGTGCCAGCTATTACCCTCGGTAAAAGCATCACCCCATTTGGTGGGACTGAAAGGCGACTGGAAAGTACCATCTTGATTTCTGCCCCTCATCAGTTTATGCTCGGGAGAATAAAGATTCCTGTAGTTCTGACTCCGTTTAGCATACAGATCAATCTCACTTTGCGGACGATTAAGCTCTTTGGCAAGCCTGTAGATAGTCCAGTCAGCGTATGCATACTCAAGCGTTCTTGCAGCATTCTCGTTAATTTTCACATCATAAGGCACATAACCCAAAGTGTTATAATATTCATGACCGAGTCTTCCCGTTGAAGAAACCCTTGGATGCACGTTTTCAGTACCATGTATCATACCTTCATAAAGAGTCTCAATATCATAACCCCTCAAACCTTTTAGGTAAGCATCAGCAACCACCGACGCTGAGTTGTTGCCAATCATTATTCCCCTGTGTCCGGGACTAGCCCATTCAGGCAGAAATCCGCTCTCTTTGTAGGTATTCACAAGTCCCTCCTGTATCTCCTGATTTACTGACGGATACACAAGATTCAGCAACGGGAACAGAGCACGGAAAGTATCCCAGAAACCTGTATCGGTGTACATGAATCCCGGCAGCACCTCACCATTATAAGGACTATAATGTACCACATTCCCCAAAGCATCAATTTCATAAAACTTACGAGGGAAAAGAGTAGAACGGTACAATGTAGAATAGAAAGTACGCTGCTGGTCAAGATTACCGCCTTCAATCTCTATTCTCCCCAGAACATCATTCCACGAATCACGCCCATCCTGTTTTACAGTCTCAAAATCCTTGTCAGTCACCTCTTTAAGGTTCTGCCATGCCTGTTCGTAACTTATAAAAGAAGATGCAACCTTAGCAATCACCTCCTCACCCCTTTTGGTTGAAAAACCAACAAATGCCCCGGAATGTCTCGACTCCGCCTTGTTTACCCCCTGCTGAAGAACACTGTCACTAACAGTCAGATTATATTCGAACGGTCTGTCGAAAACAACCACGAAATAATTCTTAAAATTCTTGGGCACACCGCCGCTATTACGCGTTGTATATCCAATAATTGCATTCTTAGCAGGAATAATCTCCACAGCAGACCCCCTGTTGAATGCATCAACAAGTACAAAAGCACTGTCCGTTTCAGGGAAAGTAAACCTAAAAATTGCAGCACGTTCAGTAGGTGTAATCTCCGTTGTCACATCATAATCAGCCAGGTAAGCACTATAATAATATGGTTTTGCCACCTCAGCCTTATGAGAATACCAACTAGCCCTTTTCTCCTGATCAAACTCAGTCTTGTCAACCATCGGGAAAATGGAAAACTGACCGTAATCATTCATCCATGGGCTGGGCTGATGAGTCTGCTTAAACCCGTTAAGTTTATTGTCGTTATAGGCATACTGCCATCCATCACCGATTTTTCTTGTCTGAGGAGTCCAGAAATTCATCCCCCATGGCCGTGCAACAGCTGGATAAGTATTCCCGTTCGAAAGTGCAAATTCCGATTGTGTCCCCATAAGTATGTTAACATAATCCACCGGTTCATCATAAGACCCGGCATACATTTTCTCAATTGAAAAAACAGACAGCAGCACAATTGCTACAGTAAAAATTGTATTCTTCATTACTCTATTAAAAATTAATTAAAACTCTATTTATCAGTCTACAAACTATTTATAAGATTCATTTTATTCTTTGAATCAAGCTCCACAATAAGCTCTCCGAAAAGAGTGTTAACCCATGCAAACCAGCTTCTCGTGAAATTTGAAGGATCATCTTTGTGAAACGACTCATGCATAAAACCTGTATCAGCATCAGTGTCACGCAACATTCTCAAACAATGTTTAATCTCCTCATCACTGCTGCTTGTCTGAGCCCTCATAATTATACTCATCGGCCAAATCATATCATAACCAATATGAGGACCGCCGATACCTTCACCCGCAGTACCCTTGAAAAAATATGGATTATCCTCACTCAACACCAGTTTTCTTGTATTCTTATAAACAGGATCATTTATATCTATTGTATCCAGATAAGGCATAGCAAGTAAGCTCGGCACGTTTGCATCATCCATAAAATAGGCATTTCCGAACCCGTCAACTTCAAAAGCATACACCTTACCATATTTAGGATGCTCCACAATAGCATACTTTTTAATCGCCGCATCCACCTCATCAGCCAACACGGTACACTTATCAGCAAGTGCAGCATCTTTAGTCACCTTCTGAGCAATCTCCGCAACCTGCCTTAGAGATGTAACTGCGAAAAGATTAGATGGAACAAGGAACTGGAAAGTAGTAGCATCATCAGAAGGACGGAAAGATGAAACAATCAATCCAACCGGGTTAACAGGATTACCCCATCCGTCGTTATTAAGCGTATCAAGCTGCCTTTCAGTGCGCCTTTGAAACTTATACGGACCGTTACCCTCTTTTCGCTGCTGCTCCCTGAAGGTCTTCACCACAAGATTCATAGCTTTCGTCCAGTCGGCATCAAAAACAGAAGTATCACCCGTAGTCTTCCAGTAATTATATGCAAGTCTGATAGGATAAGCAAGCGAATCAATCTCATATTTACGCTCATGCAACATAGGATTCATGTCAGTCCTGTCGCTCATCCACTCATTGTCAGGCTTAGGCTCACTATTAAATGCGTTTGCATAAGGATCAATCAGAATGCATTTTGTCTGACGGTTAATAACCCCTGCAATCATCTGCTTCAGCCTATTATCCTGCTTAGTCAGAGGCATATAAGGCCAAACCTGAGCCGACGAGTCACGCAGCCACATAGCATCAATATCACCCGTGATAACAAAAGTGTCCGGTTTGCCATTCTGAATAGAAAAGTTTACCGTTGTATCAAGAGTATTAGGAAAACAATTTTCAAACATCCATGCAAGTTTAGGATCTTTTATCTTAGCTTTCACCCTTGAAATAGTCTGTTCAACTGCCACAGATGTAAAATTACGATCTCCCGGAGCCGGACGATTTGAGTTATAGATTAAACTCCGGTTCAGATTATTGAGATTTAAGCTCTCAGCAGCTGTTTTCCGGGGATTAACAGCAAAAGCAGTCAGACCTGCAGCTGTTGTTTTTAGAAAGTTTCTTCGTGTTGTCATAAAAGTATTTAAATTATTCCGAAAAGTCGGAAAGTTAGTAAAAAAAGACGAGACAAAATAGAGGTTCCTTATAATAAGCACAACTAATTTGTCCCGGTATAAATATTAAAAAGCATTACTTAATCAATCAATCATTCCTTTCAACAATCCTGATAGGGAATCTTTTCCTGAAAGCATCCTTAAAGCTAATTAAAGTTTCCGTTCTTGATAAACCAAGCGGCTGTAAATCATTGTGAATAATTCTCAGCAGATCCTTATTATTCTTAGCATAAACCTTGATCAGCAGGTCGTACTGACCCGTAGTGTAATAACACTCCACCACCTCGGGAATTTTCTCAAGCTCCTGTACCACATAATCGAATGTAGAAGGAGATGTCAGGAAAATACCGATAAAGGCACAAGTCTCGTAACCGAGCTTTTCCGCCTCAATAATATATTCAGAACCTTTTATAACACCTAAATTGGTGAGTTTCTGAACCCTCTGATGTATGGCAGCACCCGAAACATTACACGCACGGGCTACCTCCAGAAAAGGAATACGTGCATTATCTACTATCATTTTAAGAATCTTCTCATCCAGTTCGTCTAAATCATGATGTGCCATACACTACTTTTAAATTGTTACAAAAAAGGGTTATTATCTACAAAATTAAAACAAATGTTTCTTATTACAATGATTTTAAGGCATAAAAATTGTCGCCGGTGAAAATCTCAGACCCCGGCGACAAAAAATTAATACATGCGAAAACAAGTTAATCCTCCAATAAATGAATTACCAGTCCCGAACGCAATTTAGGTTCAAACCAGGTAGTCTTTGGAGGCATAATATTGCCTGTGTCAGCTATATCCATCAGCTGTTTCATTGAAACAGGATAGAGAGCCAGCGCCAGTGCCATATCGCCACTGTCCACCCTCTCTTTAAGTTCATTCAGGCCACGTATTCCCCCCACGAAGTCGATTCTCTTATCACTTCTCAGATCCTTAATACCCAAAATCTCATCAAGTATCAGATTGGAAGTGATAGTCACGTCAAGCTGCCCGATAGGATCATTATCATCAAAAGTACCCGGTTTTGCCGTAACACTAAAAGAGCGGCCGTCAAGATATACCGAGAAATTGTGAAGATTACGCGGTCTCTGAATCTCAGAACCTGTAGGCTCAACAACGAAATTTCTCTCCAGCTTCTTGATAAACTCTTCGGGAGTCAAGCCATTAAGATCTTTCACAACGCGGTTATAATCAATAATAGTAAGCTGACTATCAGGGAAACATACAGCCATAAAGTAATTATACTCCTCATCACCCGTGTGATCAGGATTATTCTTTGCCTTCTCGGCCCCCACAAGTGCTGCTGCAGCCGACCTGTGATGTCCGTCTGCAATATACAGAGCGGGAATTTCAGAGAAAATCTCAGTTATACGTCTGATATCACTGTCATCCTTTACAAGCCAGAAGTGATGCCCTACCGCGTCCACAGACACGAAGTCATACTCAGGTTTACCCGAAATCACCTTCTCTACGATAATGTTGATATCCTCATTATCAGGATAAGAGAAAAACACAGGTTCCACGTTAGCATCAGTAATCCTCACATGCCTCATGCGATCCTCCTCCTTATCACGGCGGGTAAGCTCATGCTTCTTTATTTTACCCGACATGTAATCGTCAACAGAAGCACCCACAACAAGACCGTACTGCGTCTTGCCGTTCATAGTCTGGGCGTAAACATAATACATCTCCTTATCATCCTGAACAAGCCAGCCATTATCAACGAACATTGCAAAATTCTCAGCTGCCTTTTCATACACATCAGCATCATGCTCATCTTTTCCAACCGGGAAATCTATCTCCGGCTTAATGATACGATACAGCGACTTCTCGTTACCTTCAGCCTCTTTGCGAGCCTCTTCGGAATTAAGAACATCATAAGGACGCGATGCAACATCCTTCACAAATGCTTTGGGCGGACGTACACCCCTGAAAGGTTTTATCTTCATATAAAAGATACAATTAAAAGTTTAAACGTTCTACAAGTTATTTTCACAAATATAGTGATTATTATCCATAATTACCCCCTACCCAAAGGGAGATTTGAGGAAAAACAGCTACATTTGTTCCATGTATAAAAACAAACCCGACAAAAGAACAACAAAGCCTTATGATACAAATTGCTGAATCAAAAATCATTGAAGCCGCCGAACAGGGGATGGATGAATTTCTTAAAGTTTTCACGGATGCATATCTCGAAGAACTTGGCGGTGACATCACCAACGACAATATCGACAAGCTGAACGGCTATCAGCACACACTGCTTGCACTGCGCTTTTTCTCGGAAGAGGTCAATGTCGGCGGCTTTGTTCAACTTATACAAAACGGCTATGGCGGCTATGTGCTTGACAACCCCACGGCCAAATCCCTGAAACTGATCGGAGCCAAAGGACTCTCCAAGATACTCTACAAAGCCAAAGAGATCTACGACGCCCACCGCGAAGAGCTCGAACGCGAAACCACCGAAGAGGAGTTCATGGCCATGTACACCGAGTTTGAGCAGTTTGACGAGCTCGAAGAAAAATACTTCTATATCGAAGAAGAAGAAACCACAATTGTTGCGCAGTATGTGGATGAGAATCTGGAGGATTTTGCGGAAATTGTTTCCTAATGGAACAAAACTTATTTAGTTAATGTAATAAATTCTATATTGCGATGTTTCTTTAGAGATGCCATTACATTAATCTTCTAATTAATCTTCTAAATCTATTTCACGGGAATAATTTTATTTACGCTGCTGGGGCTATTTCCAATCCTGGTTGTTTGGAAGCTTATCTCATTCTTTCAGACATGCACTGGTCGTGGTCACACACAATTTACATTGGTTTTGCATTGATAATATGGATATTTATACAGATGTATTTCCTCCAAGACTGGTTCTGGCTGCATTTTGAATCCAAGTTCAATTCTTCCTATTTTTATTTTGAACTTTTAAGACCGTCAATATGCTCAAACAGTGAAGGTTCTACGTGTGCACCCATAGGATCCAAAACAAAATCGATTCCCTCTCTTCGAGCTAGTTTTGCAGCAGGGACAAAGTCAGAATCACCTGAAAATAATACAATTTTATCAACGAACCTTTTTAATGATAATGAAGCGATATCTACACCAATCTTCATATCTATTCCTTTTTGTTTCATTTCATAGAAAACGTCTTCTTCTTGCAAGTCAGCAACTCCTATTTTACCACTAATAAGTTCCTTTGTTTTACTTGCTTTTATATACCATTTCCCACTGTCCTTCAGAGATCCTAAACGCAAAGCTACTTTTCTCTTATGCTTTAGACATTCAATAATTTGCCTTCTGAATACTGCTTCTGGATTATTTTCAAATACAATACATTTTGTTGAAACAGGATTATGTACCCTTTTTACCAATGGCAAGCAATCATAATAAAAAATTCTATATAAATAGTTTTCTTTTCCGACATGGGAATGTGCGAGAGTATATAGATGATTAGCCACTTCATCCGGAGTCATTTCTCTGTTCTTATTCCAATTATGATTAAATCGTTTGATAAAAAATCCACCGTCAATTAAAACTGCAATTCTTATTGGCAGATTAACGTGATTAATTTCCTCTCCCTTACTTGTTCTACTTGGTATATTTTTAGGTTTAATTTTTCTGCTACTAGACATGGCTTTTATATTAAAACACAAGCCTTTGGGGCAGCATATTCAATAATTATATCCTCAAAAATGAGGTGAATAAGCGACGCCAAAGGCATAATTATGGCACAAAATTATTAATATGTAAATTACTAACCAAAGTTTTCCATATGTTATAAAACACAAAAAACTTAAAATCTTAAATTATCTAAGAGATTTTCTCTAAAAAATTCACCATCAATCTCAATTTAACAAAATCATCTTTTGAAAGGCTGTTTGATTTAAAATGCATAATCTTATTACGAATAATTCGAATATCATTTAGTTCTTTCAAAAAATATTTTTTATTTATTGACAATCCTAATTTACTCCAATTTTCTTCTTTTTGTAAAATTCTTATGTAATCGCCAAAAGATAAATCTTCTAAATACTGAATCTGCTTATTTTCATTATTACATAATTGTTGAATCTCGTCTGTTGAAAATTTACCTTCCATCATATATCTCACACGATTCTCAATCTGTTCAATAATTAAAAAACGTTCTGTCAATGATAAATATTCTGCAGAAATATCAGAAGTTGTTACCAATCCACTAAGAGCTTTGGTTTTATCAACTACAACAACAAAATCTTTCTTTAATACTTTTGCGACTGCTTTCAATAAAGGTTCATCTATTGAAACAATTACGATTTCAGTGTTAGTGTATTTACTTACAGGATCATCTAAAGAAAATTCACTATTTATCAAAGAATTACCAATTGTTTCCCACGAAACAAATCCCTTTATTGTTTTAGAACCAGAAGTTACTGGCAATTGAGAATAATCATTATACATCATTTTAGTTATAGCATCCATTATTTTATTATCACTGCTTACAGTTACAGGAGGTCTTTTAGCTGCATCTACTAGTGAAATCTTTTTAACAGGATCAAACTCTTCTTTTTTAAAAACCAATGCAGAACATTCAATTTGAGTTGAATCATCAAAATTTTCAATTTCATAATCTGTCACTTTCTCATTACTTTCCATTTTTATGTTTTATTTTATCAATCCAGTGGTGATTTTTTTATACAAACAATTTTTTCTTGAAATACTATCTAACAGTCCTAATTATACTATCAACTACAACTTAGCATGCACCACCATCCTCTTCATAGTATCAAAAAGTGCCTGATAGAAAGATTCATCTTTGGCATATAAGCGATATAAATCCAATTCTTTTTTACGTTGATCACTCATAACATCATCAAGTATTTTCTTAAAAGCCAAGTCGCGATTCTGTGAGTCAATATTATCAGCAACTTTTGTTTTATAATCAGGATGCGCTTGTATTTGTTTGCCAAGAGAAATAAACTTCACTCTCTGTTCCTCCGGAGTTGCATCCCACCCATGAAACCACCTCTCATTAAAAGACTTAACAATCTCATCCAGCGGGTCTTTTTCGTCCTCAATATTATGCGCACCCCTTGGGTTAGGGTTTTGAGGATCCAGTTCTGCAGAAGCATCATCCAATTCAATAGAATGATTAAGTTTAGTCCTTTCCAGTCCATATGTAGATAAATCAACAGACTCCAGCAACTCATCAATTAAATCATCCTCCTTATCCCTCACAATCAGCTTAGGAATAAGAAACTTCAGGAACCAGAACAACTTCTCCCAGCTTATAACCTCAAAAGGTAAAATAGAAGCCATTTGCCCATAAATCTTCACAAACTGCTTAGCCTTAATCTTAAAGTCAGCCTTATCATCATGTTCCAGCTCAAGAGAAATATTAAACCTATCCGCAGCAATATCAATAATGGCACTCAATTCCTGAGCGTCCACACCCTTAAAATACTTTACTACAAAATCCTCCACCTCATACCACTCATAAACACCCACATCATCCAGGCTCCCTTTCAACTCATGCAATACATTCACATCAGTAGCCCCGCTAAGCGTAGTAGAAGTATAAAACGGATCAAACGAAGCTTTAATATCACTCACATCATTATAAAAGTCCAAAATAAACAAATCCTCCGTTTTCTTACCCAGCTTATTTGCCGATCGGTTCAATCTGCTAAGCGCCTGAACTGCCATCACCCCCTGCAGCTTTTTGTCAATATACATAGTACAAAGCTTAGGCTGATCAAAACCTGTAAGATACTTATTAGCAACAATCAAAATTCTATAATCGTCCGAATCAAAATACTCACGAGTATCACTCTCGGCAAAACCATTCAATTCAGCTTCAGTATATTCATGCCCATCAACTTCTTTCTTTCCGGAAAAGGCAACAAGTACATTAAATGGGTCCCCCCTCTCCTTCAAGATCCTTTTAATCTCAAAATAATATCTGACAGCAGACTTAATATCCTGCGTCACCACCATACCCTTAGCCTTACCCTTCAGCTTCTTGGTGTTATACACCTTAGAGATAAAATGATCCATCATAATCTCGGCCTTAGTAGCAATAGTTCTTTTATCACGCTCCACAAAAGCACGTAGTTTCGTCTGCGCCTTTTTAGTATCAAACAGCGGATTATCCTGAATCGACTTCTCAATCTCGTAATAGCTCCTGTAAGTAGTATAATTAGCCAGTACATCAAGAATAAACCCCTCCTCAATAGCCTGCTTCATAGAATATAGATGAAAAGGTCTGAAGCTGCCATCAGGTTGCTTAGTGCCAAACCTCTCAAGAGTAGCATTCTTTGGAGTAGCCGTAAAAGCGAAATAAGAAGCATTCCCCTTCATCTTTCTTGCCTTCATAGCCATCAAAATCATGTCCTGTGCGTCTAATTCCTCTTCACCATTCTGCTCTGCCCCCATAGCCATGTTCATATAGCCTGCAGCAGTACCTCCCTGCGAGCTGTGCGCCTCATCAATAACCACCGCAAACCGTTTTTCACTCAAATCGGCAATACCATCAACAATATAAGGGAACTTCTGAATAGTAGTTATAATTATCTTCTTACCCTGTTCAAGACTTCTTCTCAAATCAACCGACGAATATGCAGGCGCAACAATATTCCCAACCTCCGAAAACTCCTTAATATTATCCCTCAGCTGCCTGTCAAGTAATCTCCTGTCGGTAACCACTATAACCGAGTCGAACAAAGGATTATCCAAACCCTTAGCCCCCGGTAAATCAGCCCTTTCAGGATACACCTCAATCAACTGATAAGCAGCCCATGTAATGGAGTTAGACTTGCCTGAACCAGCAGAATGCTGAATCAGATATGTGTGCCCCACACCTTTTTCAGAAGCATGACTCAACAACTTTCTCACCACATCAAGCTGATGATAACGAGGAAAAAACAAATTACGCTTACTCAATGGATCCTTAGCCTTACCATTAAAACGAACATAGTGCTGTAAAATATTAGCAAGACTCTCACGAGTAAAGACCTCCTCCCACAAATAAGCCGATCTGTGCCCAAACGGATTAGGAGGATTACCCTTACCCTCGTTATTACCTTTATTAAACGGAAGAAAGAACGAGTTTAAGCCATCCAGCTTAGTACACATATAAACCTCATCAGTATCAACCGCAAAATGCACCACACAACGCCCAAAATTAAGCAGCGGCTGCCTTATATCTCTATCCTTAGTATATTGCCTTATACCGTGTACCCTTGCAGTCTGCCCCGTCCATGCGTTCTTCAACTCCAAGGTAGCAATAGGTAAACCATTTACAAACACTACCATATCAATCTCTTCACGAGCATTATCAATATTGTAATGCACCTGACGAGTAACACTAAACTCATTCAGCTCAAAATTTTCTCTCACCCTGCTACTACTGCTCGCCACCGGCAACTGATAAAACAAAGTAAAATGAGCATCCTCAACCTCCAAACCCTTTTTAAGCAAGCGCAAAACACCATACTTCTTAATCATACGATCAAAGCGATCAAGAACCTTCAGCTTCCAGTCGGAATGACGTTTCAATTTCTCTAACTCAATTGGCTGCGTCTCCTCCAGAAAACTCCAGAACCTCACCTCATCAATAGCATACTTAGCATTAAAATCGCCAGGGACACCAATATAAAAGCCATTACCACCCCTATAAATCTCCTGTGGAACATCGGCAGCAATTCCTTGAGGAAAATCAAACTCCTCAATATTAGTACCCGTTAAAGCCCTCTCTATAGCGACTTCCAGTGCAAGCTCATTAGTTTGTGTTACCATGATTATATTACTTTAATCTTCCCCGTTACAGCATTATCAATTAATATAGATTTATATTCTTTAAGTCTCTCAATTTGTGTACGGTTGAGGGAGATGGCATTGTTGATTTTAGTGGATTCAGATTCTATTTGATTGACGATATAGAGTTGTTCTTTTAAAGGTGGAATTATAATAAATAAATTACCTAAATCAGTACTATTAATAGCGGGATAACTCATACCTTTTGAATTGAATGAAACTTGATCTGTAAAAGTATTGCTTCTTATAATATGAAAAAGGTAATTTTCATGAATCCCAAATGGTTTTAATATGGCAAATCCTGTCGAATAAACATAATTAGATTTATTTTCTGTAATAAAATCAATAGCTTTTAAATAAGTCCTAACAGTTGAAACTATAGTATCTCCTACATCCGCAATTCTCCTTGCCCTGGATGGTGAATTTTTAAATTCATAAAACTCAGTCTTCTCAATCCCTTTTTCATAACTCACACTTCCAATATCTACATAATGGAACATAAAGGATGATTGTGTATTGTCTGGTAAA
>JAQVXD010000029.1 GCA_028709385.1 Fermentimonas sp. | reverse complement strand
CGGTATGCTTGCCCAGGAGAGAGAGATAGCTATTGATGAGGCGATAGCAATTGCATTGCAAAACAACAAGGAGATAAGAGGCTATGAGCTGAAAGCTGATGAACAGAAAGCGCTGACAGGAACGGCTGTTGCCCTGGATAAAACAACTATTTACTATGGGACTGACCAGAACAATATAGCGGACAACAATCATCCTCTACAGGTTGTGGGGATTACGCAGAATTTCAGTTTCCCGACTCTGTACAACTCGTTAAAAAAGGCCAAAAGGATTGAACAGGATATCTCAATAACAGAGTTGCAGATGCAGAGAGAGGAGTTGATAGTACAGTTGTCGATGAACTATATAGAGCTGCAGGTACTAAGGGAACAATTGAATATTTATGAAGATATCGACAGCCTCTATATGAACATACTTAAGGGAGCAACTCTGAGTAATCGCACAGGCAGTATGAGCAACCTCGACCTGTTGAATATCAGCGCGAAACAACAACAGATCTCACTACGTCTGAAAGGGGTTAGGTATAACATTGATAATACTTACAAACAGCTTAAGAACTTGATGGGATACGACAGCTCGTTCGTGGTATCCCCCGAGATCAGGGTGATTGACTTAACAAACAGGCTAATCAACTCTACTCCATACTATCAGTTGTTACGTAACAGAGAAGCTCTCAGCGCTGCCAACATTGGTGTAGAGAAGAAAAGACTGCTGCCTGACATCTCGTTTGATTATTTTCTGGGTACTAACTTTTTTGATCAGAGCAGGTACTATCACGGGTTTGAAGCCGGTCTGTCCATCCCTATCTTTGCCGGTGCACAGAGGGCGAAGATTAAAGCGGCCAGACTGGCGATGGATGCAACGCACTATTTCTCGGAATATGAGATTCAGCTGCTGGAGATTAAACAAGTTAATCTTTTAAACTCACATATGAGATTAAAAGAGCAGTTGGACTACTTCAACAACACAGGCTCTCAACTTTATGATGAGATATTCAGGGCTGCCGGTCTGAGCTTTGAAAACGGAGAAATTGATTTCTTCAGGTATGCCACCAGCATTGAGACTGCTCTTCAGATAAAACTGGACTATCTGAACAATCTTCTCGAGTATAGCCGGGTGACTTTGGAGCTGAACTATCTGAGGTGAATAGAATAATAACATAAAAAACCTAAATATGAAAACCCTGAATCTTCTTTTATATTTTCTTACAGCACTTATAATATTGAGCAGTTGCGGCAATCGGCAGGAACCTGCAGAACAGGAGTCATCCCTGATTGAGATTACCGACCGGCAGTTCACTACGGAAGGTATGCAGCTGGGAGAGTTAGAAACAGTCACTTTTGAACGTTCAGTGAAATGCAACGGTATGATCGTTCCACTTCCTGGTGGCATCGCGAATGTGAACGTTCCTGTTCCTGGAATCATCAGGAGCATCAGGTGCCGCGACGGGCAATGGGTGACGGCTAATCAACCTCTGATGGAGATAAGCGGGAATGAGATGATTGATATTCAAGGTCAGTTTGCCGAAGCTGCTGCTGGCTACCTTCGTTCGAAAAATGAATATGACCGAGCCAAATTACTCTATGATGAAAAGGTTACATCAGAAAAAGATTTTATCGTTGCCGACAGTGAGTATAAGATGTCTCTGGCTAAATACAAGGGATTGAGAATGAAGATTGAAGCGATGGGTTTATCGGCTTCGAACATTGAGAATGGAGAATTCTACAACTCCTACACGATCAAAGCACCAATCAAAGGCATCATTTCAAACCTGAATGCGCAGATAGGAAGTTATATCGATTCACAATCAGCACTAACCGAGATTATAAACCAGGAGATGATACAGCTCAGACTATCACTTTTTGCCACCGATATGATGTATGTGAAAAAAGGACAGACTGTTCGCTTCAGACCGGTGAACGCTGATACGACATACCTGGCAACGCTTACCTCCATAGGTGTTGCCATTGATAATGACACAAAATCAATAGATTGTTACGCATCAATAAGCGATAACAATCTTACAAACCCGATAGCCAACACATACATAGAATCTGAAATAATTACCAGCACCGACAGTGTAACTGCACTGCCAGATGCGGCAATTATTAAGACAGAGAGAGGCAACCTGATTCTGGTTTTAGATAAGCAGGAGAACGACAGCTGGTACTTCACACCGGTGGAAGTCACTGTGGGGAGGCAGTTTAACGGCTACAGCGAGATAGTGAATGCCGGCATTAACAAAAAGATTCTGACCGGTGGTGTGTATAATATCAACATCGGGTTATATGAATGACCTCCACCCTCCTCCATTATATGAATCGAAGCCTTTGCTTTTAAGGTATCTGACTGCCTGAGCACTTCTGGCTCCGCTTGCGCAAACGGCTATAATGGTGTTCTCTTTATTCAATTTATTTATCTTGCTGGGCAATTCTGAAACCGGTATATTAATCGAACCCTTAACATGTCCGTAGTGATACTCTTCTTTTGTGCGTACATCCAGCAGTATGGCGCCGTTGTTTAGTTTCTCTCTGATTTTGCCCTTATCGGGTAACCCTAACAGTCTGTGTAATAATCCCATTTTATTAATTTATTTATATTGTATTCAGAATACTATAACAGAATTATAGACGCAAAGTTTATACTTCAGTCTTGCCGTTCAATTAAAAAAGAATAATCAATATTGGATTTTTTAAAACAGACTCACTGTTAATACTATGTGAGAGAACTAATGAAATATCCTCCCACTATAAGCCAGATGAATAGTATAAATGCCAGAATGAAGGGTTTGAGTCCTGATTGCTTGAACTCTTTGAAATTGGTTTCTACACCCAGGGCTGTCATTGCCATGGTAAGTGCAAAATCGTCAGCAGTGTTTATGCCGTCTACCAAAACCTGAGGCAGGAGGTTGAGTGAATTGAAGGCTATGACAACAAGGAAACCGAAAGCAAACCATGGTATGGTGATTTTTGACTTTTCGGTGGTTTCTATTCCTTTCTTACGGTTTTTTCTGCCTACAAGCAAGCTGAGTATCAACAGGAAGGGTGCAAGAAGTATAACTCTGATCATCTTCACTATAACGGCACTCTCAGCAATAGCTGTGTCGTTGACTGCATTGCCGGCTCCTACGACGTGTGCTACTTCGTGTATCGTTGATCCTATATATATTCCCATTTGCTGTGGGTTGAGGTTGAGCCATCCCATCTTATACATCAGGGGATACAAAAACATTGAGATGGTGCCAAAAATGACAACGGTGGATACTGCTATGGCGGTTTTGTGTGGCTGGTTTTTTAAAACAGGCTCTGTGCCGAGTACGGCTGCTGCACCACATATTGCACTACCTGCCGATGTGAGAGTTGTGAGGTGTGGGTCTAATTTAAGCATACGCCCTACAAAATAGCCTAATGTCAATACACTTAAGACCATGATTATGTCTACGATAATAGCTGCAGGTCCTACTGCTACTATATGCTGAAATGTGAGCCTGAATCCGTAGAAGATGATTGCTGCGCGCAATATCTTTTTGCTGCAAAACTTGATGCCGGGCATCCATTCCTCGGGAGTTCGTTTACGAAGTGTGTTTCCGTAAATCATTCCTATTATGATTCCGACAATTAGGGGACTAAGTGAGAGACTTTTGACATAAGGCAACCGTGATATAAACAGTGCAACCAATGAGAGTGATACAATGAGAGTGACCCCTTTAATGAAGGGGCCTTTATTATTTGACATGTTGTGTAGTTTTGTTTCGGGTGCAAAATTAACAAAATAGCTACATGTATATAGGTTTTTGAATTATGTTAACCTTATCAAGATATATCCTTAACCAACCTCTTGTATTGTAATTCGAACTTATAATATCACAGAGTGTTATGTTTTATGTTATTATTAATTAATCAGGCTTAAATATGGATATTAAAGTTCACAACATAAACGACACTAAAATTGCGGAAGTAATTTCAGACTCATTATTGATAAATGTTGCTGAAGATGGTTTGGATTTACTTGGAAATATATACTACCAAGGTTTTGAAAAATTGATTATTTTTGAGAAGAATATTAATCCTGATTTTTTTGATCTTAAGACAGGGATTGCGGGGGAGGTCCTTCAGAAATTCTCTAACTACCGTACACAGCTGGCGATTGTGGGTAGCTTCTCAAAGTATGAAAGCAAAAGTTTACACGATTTCATAAATGAAAGCAACCGCGGAAAGCATGTTATTTTTGCTGAATCGGTTGAGGATGCACTGAAAAAAATCTTCTGAGATTTAATTTGAAAATGAAAACAGCATTGAAAGATAAATTATCGCGTTTTTTATCTCAGCCTTATCCTTTTTATTATAAGGGTAAATCGTTATGGATGATAGCAGTGATTCTATTTGTCTTTTCATTTGTTTTCAACTATTTCTTTCAACCTTTCAACGTGAATCATCCTGAGCATAAAATGAGCTATTTAATGATCTCGGTGATTCACTCCATCACTCCCTTTGTTATCTTATTGCTGTTTTCTATTTTCAGGGTATCGCCTGAGACTGAAGAGAGGTGGACAGTACTCAAGGAGATGTTGCTGCTGGTGATACTGCTTTTTATTGTGGGTATTGTTCAGTTTCTTATTCGTGATATTATTTATGATAATCCTGATAACTGGTCGTGGAAATATTTCTTTGAAGAGATCAGAAACACGTTTTTGGTCGGGTCGCTAATTGTGATCATACTTATATCTCTGAATTTTAACCGTCTGAATTACTGGAACAAAAAGCGGGCGGATGAGATGAATCTCTCTACTATCAAAAATAATATCCAAAGTGATAATAAGGATGTTGATGATTCAGGTGTTTTTATTGAGACTCAAGTGAAAGCGGATGATTTTATGCTGAAGGTTGACAACCTGCTGTTTGCTAAGTCTGAGGGCAATTACATTGAGTTTTATTTGATGGATGTGAGGGGTGTTACAGATATGGCAGTCAACAAGTTTGTTAAGCGATTAACGCTTAAAGATTTGGAGTCGGCATTGGAACCTTTTCCTGAAATAATCAGGACTCACAGGTCTTATCTTGTGAATGTGAATCAGATTAAGGGTGTTGTGGGAAATGCTCAGGGTTATAAACTCAAGCTTAGGGATTATGACGGTACGGTTCCTGTATCGCGTAATATGATCGGTAACTTTAACAATGTGATGAACGGAAATTAGGTTGCTATTCGTAACAATCTTGCAGTTCGTAACAATAATCTTGTCGCTCATCCCAATATGTGGAAATTATAATTTCAGGATGTTTTTTCAATCTAATTTTGTCGCAAAAAAAGATTATGCGCAGATACGATTTAGATTGGTTGAGAGTGATAGCATTTGCATTGCTAATTTTTTATCATGTAGGGATGTTTTTTGTGCCGTGGGGTTGGCATATTAAAAATAATGAGACTTACGAATGGTTGACCTTGCCTATGTGGTTTCTTAATCAGTGGAGATTGCCGCTGCTGTTTGTGATTTCGGGGATGGGTACATACTTTTCACTGCAGAAGAGAACCGGCGGGCAGTTTATGCGTGAGAGGGTGATCAGACTGCTTATTCCTTTTGTTTTTGGTATGTTGTTCATAATTCCACCTCAGGTTTATATTGAGCGACTTGCAAATAATCAGTTTTCGGGCAGTTATATCGATTTTTGGCCTTCTGAAGCTTTTATCGGCACTTATCCCGAAGGAAATATCAGTTGGCATCACCTTTGGTTTATATTGTACCTTTTGCTGTTTTCTTTGGTTTTGACTCCTTTGTTTATCAGCATCAAGAATGGTTTGAGTAAAACAGTGGGATTGGGAAAAGGAGTGGAACTAAAAAAAACAGTGGGATTGGAAAAAGAAACAGGTTTAACTGGCAAACAAAACTTTTGGAGCAGAATAATCATCAGTCTAAAGAAGATTATCTCTAAACCTCTGGGGTTGTATCTGTTTGTTGTTCCTCTTTTCTTCTGGGAGTGGATACTTGAACCTCTTTTTCCGGTAACGCATGCTTTGATCGGTGATTGGTTTACTGTTGTCAGCTCTATCACTCTTTTCTTTTTTGGTTTTGTTATAATTACTACTAAGGAAACTTTTTGGCATTCTGTTAAAAAGTATCGCTATATATATTTAACTGTGGGGATAGTATGCTTTTCTGCTATGGTTTATATTGTGGCTTACTACGAAGATTCGCCTGCAAGGCATTCGATTGAAGCTATGATTAAGGTGATTAATCTGTGGTCTTGGATTATTGCTCTGTTTGGCTTTGCAGCAAGATATCTTAATCGTAACAGCTCTGTTTTAAAGTATGCTAATCAGGCTGTTTACCCGTTTTATATACTACACCAGACAATTATAGTTATTATAGGTTATTATATGATTGATTTGGAGTGGCCGGTTGGTATTAAAGGTTCTGTAATGATTATTGGCACTTTCGGTATTACTTGGGTAATTTATGAATTCTTTATCAGGAGATGGAAGTTTATCAGACCGATATTTGGATTGAAAGATGATCGGGCTAAGGCAACTGGGTCGTTAGTTAACAATTACTCATAAACTAAAATCAAATAGCAGATGTTATATTGCATTAGACTTTATTGTTTGATGTAAGTTAAACTATATTGAGTAATCATTTAAATTAAGATTATTATGCATGTAGCAGTTTGGGACACCTGCACATTTTGTCATATTGAAACGCTGAAGCCTGAAAATGAGGCAGAAATAATTCAGAAGGGGTATTATATAGTTGAAATGGAGAACTGTGATTAATATGAAGTTGATTATTCCTAAACATATAGCTTAATTTTCGTAGTTTCACTCATTTATAAATATATTAATAGTACTCAAAAACTATGAAAAAAGCATTTGTATCTTCTGTTCTGGTGGTATTGTTTTTTATTTCGTGCGCTGAACGGGGTTCTCAAAGTAAAACAGAAATACTTTGGGATAATTGGGGTGTGCCGCATATATATGCTCAGAATGAGGCTGAGATGTATTATGCTTTTGGATGGGCTCAGATGCAGAATCATGCTAATGAGATTATAAGGCTTTATGCTGAATCGCGTGGTATCGCGTGTGAAATTTTCGGGGAAAGGTCTTTACAAATGGATCGGCTGGTGCATCTCTATAATCTGCCTGACAGTGCTGCTGCTCAGTATGCAAGACTTACCAGTGACGATAAATTATTACTGGATTCTTTTGTGAAGGGACTTAACGACTATGCAGAGGCTCATCCTGACATGATTGATGAGAAGTTTAAGGGTGTGCTGCCTCTGACTCCTGTAGATGCACTGGCTCACGGAAAGAGGGTGATAAACATTGAGTTTCTGGGTGTACGTGACTTGGTGCTCAGCCTTAACGAACTGAAGGAGATTGAGGAAGAGACTATTCCCGGTTCCAACTCTTACGCGATTGCTCCTTCTAAATCGGAGTCGGGTAATGCTATGCTGGTGGCTAATCCTCATTTGCCATGGAGTGACTTTTATCTGTTTTTTGAAGCGCATCTGAATGCACCGGACTTTAATGTTTACGGGGTTACTTTGATTGGTATGCCGATACTAAACATCGCTTTTAATGAGAATCTGGGATGGACGCATACGGTGAACACTATTGATGCGTCTGACAGGTATTTATTGACGCTTGAGGGTGATGGTTATGTTTTAGACGGTGAAAGAAGACCGTTTGAAGAGAGACGTGTGACTATCAACGCTTTGCAGGATGATAGCAGCTTGGTGGAAAAGGAGTTGGTTCTGAAGTATTCGGAACATGGTCCGGTTATCGGCGAGCAGGGCGACAGGGCTTATGCTGTGAGAATTGCCGGACTTGAGAATTATAATTATTACAGCCAGTA
Organism: Fermentimonas sp.; assembly: GCA_028709385.1. GTDB lineage: Bacteria > Bacteroidota > Bacteroidia > Bacteroidales > Dysgonomonadaceae > Proteiniphilum. Next base: position 19,454 of record JAQVXD010000029.1, on the reverse strand, counting down.
TCACAAAATGGGTAAGGCTGATAATTTTAATGAATTTGAGGATGCTCTTAAAATGATGCAGATACCGATGTTTAACGTGGTTTATGCTGACAGGGACGGGAATATAATGTATCTTTTTAACGGGAATGTTCCAGAGAGAAATGAGGGCGACTGGAAGTTCTGGAACGGTAAGGTGGATGGTACGCGTTCTGAATTGATCTGGAACAGTTATCTCGATTATGATGAATTGCCTAAACTGTTTAACCCTGAAACGGGATTTGTGCAGAATGCAAATGATTCACCGTGGACTGCAACTTATCCTCTTTTGTTTGACAGTGAAGAGTATCCTGCATACATGTCGCCTCAACCTGAAGAATATCCTACATCTTTCAGGGCTCAAAGGGCTGTAAACCTGATAAAAGATGATGACTCGATAAGCTTTGAGGAGCTTGTTGATTATAAAATTGATACGGGAATGGAGGTGGCAGACCGCTTCCTGGATGATCTACTGGCTGCTGTTGATGAGTATCCCGACTCGCTGGCTCTATTGGCTGCTGATGTTTTAAGGGAGTGGGATGGCGCAACAAATGCCGACAGCAAGGGTGCTGTACTTTTTGCAAAATGGTTTGATATGCTTGATGACAGCATGTATGCTGTTCAGTGGAATGCTGAGAATCCTGTTACAACTCCTGATGGATTGAGTGATCCTGAAAAGGCTGTTAAACTGCTTAAGAAAGCGGCTAAAGAGATTGAAGATGAATATGGCTTTATGGATGTGGAATGGGGATATGTAAACCGATTCAGGGTTGGCAAGACTGAGTTCCCGGGAAATGGTGGTCATAGTAATTACGGTGTATTCAGAACTATGTATTTTGTGCCTGAAAGGACGAGCTACAGAAAGTATGCATATCACGGTGACACTTTTGTAGCAGTTATTGAATTTGGCGAAGAAGTAAAAGCAGAGGTTTTGCTTAGTTATGGCAATGCAACACAACCGGGCAACAGGTTTGCGGGTGATCAGCTGGAAATGCTTTCTGAGAAGAAAATGCGTAATGCGCTGTTAACCAAAGAGGATATTTTGGATAATATGTTTGAAAGGAAAGTGTTTAAAAGAAAGTTTAATTAAGTGAACCAAACTGGATTTAAGTGAACCAAACTGGATTTAAGTGAACCGTACTGGATTCGAACCAGTGACCTCTGCCCTGTCAAGGCAGCGCTCTGAACCAGCTGAGCTAACGATTCGGGACTGCAAATTTAATAATAAATTTGCAGATTATTACTATAATGTGGGTTCCCAACCGGGTTCATATTCACGACTCCACAATTTCATTGCATCGCGATCGTACATTTTACCACTATTTTCATCTATATCAAAACCTTTACCTATTCTGTAGGCGATGTTTGAATAATGAACCATAGCCATACTTATGCTTGCATCATCAATTGGTGCAGTTAGCTTTTCCTTGCCTCTTATTGCTTCGAAGAAGTTTATAACGTGACCTGTGGTCATATCGCCGCCGCCTCCAAGGGCTGTGCCTGCTTCACTTGTAGATGACTTATTGTCTTTAATAATCTTACCGCTTCTGTCGTATAGGATATATTTATCTCGATTTACAAAAACGGAGCCTTCACTTCCATAGATTATTGTGCCCCTGTCAGCATTGTATGTAGCGTAACCGTTGCGGCTTTTTCCATCCCACTTGATAATCTTATCACCATTGAAACGGAATGTTGCATCCATGGTATCATACATCTCCCAACCATCATTCACAAAGTGGCGTTTTGCTGCCTCAACGTCTACACGCGTTGGGAAGTTTACATTCAATGCCCATCTGGCTATATCAAGCTCATGAGTTGCATTATTTCCTGTTTCAGCTGTTCCATAGTCCCAGCCATACCAATGCCAATTGTAATCCCATGTTTCTGAAGTGTAATCGCGCCGTGGTGCAGGACCTTGGAATAGGTCCCAGTCGAGTCCCGTCGGTACAGCCACCTTCTTTTGCAATGGCACCTCACCTCTTGTGTTGGTATAAAATGCCAGCGCTTTATATGGTGTACCTATTACTCCATTATGTATTTCATTGATTATGTCGATGGTGTGACCGGAAGAACGCTGCTGATTGCCCATCTGTACTACTCTGTTGAACTTCTTTGCAGCAGCTACCAGCATTTCGTTCTCATACATATTGTGACTGCAAGGTTTTTCTACATACACATGTTTCCCGTTCTTCATTGCCATAATGGAACCGGGTGTATGCCAATGGTCAGGTGTTGCATTGAAGATTGCATCCACCTGGTTATCATCTACTATTTTGCGAATATCTTTTTCGAGTTTCGGTTTATTGCTTATATGCTCAGAAAATCTTTTTGCAGCATTATTCATCTGTTTATCAAACACATCGCACAAATAAACAAGCTCTACATTTGCACTTTTCATGGCAATTGGCTCAACAAAAGCTCCTAATCTTCTTCCCAGTCCAATTATTGCAACGCGAATTCTATCGTTGGATCCTATTATCCTACTGTAACTCTTTGCAGAAACAGTTGCAGAAGGTGTCTTTGATGAAGCAGTGATTGCGGGTGCTCCAACTGCTATACCTGCAGCTCCGGCGCCCATTTTCTTTATAAAATCTCTTCTGTTAACACTCATTGTATTTGGAATTTAGTTAATATATAAAGTTTATATTTATCATGATATGGTAATGAATTCAGCTACTTCTGCCCTATCCCGCTGTATTCGAAACCGTAAGCTGCCAGATCTTCTTTATTGTAAATATTGCGGCCGTCGATAACAAAATGGTTGTTCATTATCTTTTTGAGAATAGACCAGTTGGGAAGTCTGAACTCCTTCCACTCTGTCGGGACGATAAGTGCATCTGTCTCGTTGGCGGCATCGTATATATCTTTCGCATAGTATATTCTGTCATCCAGATACTTACGCGCCTCCTCCATAGCGGCAGGATCATAAGCACGCACTTTTACGCCGGACTCCAAAAGACTTTCGATTAATGTCAAGGATGGTGCATCGCGCATATCATCTGTTTCAGGCTTGAATGATAAGCCCCACACTGCAACTGTTTTTCCTTTTATATCTCCGTTGAAGAAGCGTTTGAATTTATGAAACAAGATGGTTTTCTGCCTATTGTTTACCTCTTCAACAGCTTTAATTACAGTCATTTCATACCCCACGTCTTCTCCCACTTTCATTATCGCACGAATATCCTTGGGAAAGCAGCTTCCGCCGTAACCACAGCCGGGGTAAAGGAAACTTCTTCCTATTCGTGAGTCGCTGCCCATTCCACGACGCACCATATTAACATCGGCACCCACCAGCTCGCAAAGGTTAGCGATATCGTTCATAAAGCTTATTCGTGTTGCCAGCATAGCATTAGAGGCATATTTTGTCATCTCTGATGACAAAATATCCATAAAAATCACACGGAAGTTGTTAAGCAGAAACGGACGATATAATTTAGACATAAGATTCTCTGCCTCTTTACTCTCTACACCTACAACAACACGATCGGGACTCATAAAATCATTAATAGCAGCCCCTTCTTTAAGAAACTCAGGATTTGAAGCTACATCAAACTGCAGATCACTCAGTCCCCGTTCATCAAGTCGCTTACGTATTAATTCTCGGATCCGGAAAGAGGTGCCCACTGGAACAGTACTCTTTGTTACAATCAGCAGGGACTTATTCATATTGTCGGCAATGGTGTTGGCAACAGTCATCACGTATGAAAGATCTGCATTTCCCTCATCATCTGAAGGTGTTCCGACCGCAATAAAGATTATATCCATATCATTCAGAACCGATATCAGATCAGTAGTGAAATGAAGTCGCTCTGCATCATAATTGCGTTCTACTAAAGTCTTCAATCCAGGTTCATAGATTGGGATAATGCCCTCTTTAAGACCTTCTATCTTCTCCTTATCAATATCCACACAAGTTACATCTACACCCATTTCTGCAAAACAGGCACCTGAGACTAAACCAACATAACCTGTTCCAACAATTGCAATCCTCATATTTTGTGTTTTAAAATTGTACTTAATTACTTAACTTGTAATTATTCTATATCTTTTATTTTATACAATATTAATAGCAGCAACATTCACCGTATTATCGAAATGAATTCCTATAATCTCAATCTCTGCCTGGTAAATTATTAAAGTCTGCCGACAACTTTTTCCTGAGATTGTTTACAGGGTATAGAACTGTTAGCATACCAATTATGCTTACAACAGCAAATACGATTATAATATCGGTGAACTTAACAATTACCGGATATGCATCAATTATGTATGCTCCCGGAACATTGCTGAGTCGTATGAACCCGAAATGCTGCTGCAAAAGGCATAAAATAAGTCCGATAACTATTCCTGCAATAATTCCTGAGAATGTTATCAGCCATCCTTCATTCAGAAAGATGCGTGAGATAAGATTATTTGATGCACCCATGTTTCTGAGACTGTTGATATCATCTTTCTTCTCAACTATAAGCATCGAAAGCGATCCGACAACATTGAAAACAGCAATTAATAATATGAATGCCAGTATGAGGAATGTCACCCATTTCTCCACCTGAAGCATCCTGTATGATTCGCGCTGTTGTTCATAACGGTCTTCCACAAGATATTCATCTCCCAGTATATTCTTAATCTGACTTTTAACTCTATTTAAAGATACTCCAGGATGCAGTTTTATGTCCAGAGATGTGACTTCGTTAGTGTAATTCAGAAGATCCCTAACCTTAGATATAGGCATGATTGCCATCTGTTCATCATATTTGGGGGTGTTAAGACTAAATACTCCGCCAATCTGTACATATCCCGTTGTGAAGGCTGCCGCAGGATTGGCAAGGTTAACCCTTACATCTCTTTTGGGTGCATATATCTCGATGGGATTTATGAAACCTGGCCGGGCACCGAGCGATACGGCAAGACCAGCACCAAGAGTGGTATAATCAACAACATCTTCGCTGAGCTTGAATGACCCGTCGATCATCAGCTTTTCCATATCAGTCATGTTGCTGAACTCTTCTGAAACACCTTTCATGAGCACAGGAACCTGCTGACCGTCAAAACTAAAAAGAGCATTCTCTTCGAGCGACTCAGAAATCATTTGTACCCCTTCAACCCGTAGTGCTTCTTGGAAAACAGGTGTGTTGTAGTCAAACACCTTACCCTCTTTGACAGTTATTTTGAGGTCCGGATCAAAAGCACTGAACATACCTTCAACAATACCTCCGAAGCCGTTGAAAACGGATAATACAACCACCATAGCCATAGTTGCAATGGCAATACCGCAAACGGATATGCCTGAAATCACATTAATTGCATTATGTGATTTCTTTGAAAAAAGATACCGGCGTGCTATGAATAGTGAGATATCCAAAGTAATGTAATCAGTCGTTTTTCAACAGTCTGTCAATATTCTCAATATAATCAAGTGAGTCATCAATAAAGAAATTCAGTTCCGGAATTACCCTTAACTGATTTCTCGTTCGTTTACCCAGATCATAACGAATAGTTTTAACATTCTCATTAATATTTTTTACTATCTCCTCGCCTTTTTCCGACGGGAAGACACTTAGATAAGCATATGCGATACTCAAATCAGGAGTCACACGCACCCTTGTAACCGAGATTAGTGTACCCGGCATCTTTTTGGTTTCCAACAGAAACAACTCCCCTAGTTCTTTCTGTATCAACCTGTTAATCTTCTCCTGTCTGTTTGTGTCCATAATATTTATTTCTTTCTGATTAGCGTTAATCCGTCACGAACGGCTAATATAACCTTTTCTACCCGATTATCGCTTTTCAAGTGATCATTAAATTCCAATATACCTTTGGTCTGCCAGTCGTTACTCCTCGGCTCTTCCAAAATCTTACCGTGCCAAAGTGTATTATCTGCAATAATGAAACCGCCCTGCTTTGTTTTAGTAAGAATTTTCTCATAAAGCTGAAGGTAGTCCCTTTTATTGCCATCCATAAATACCAAATCAAAAGTGCTGTCATCATATTCAGACACCACTTCATTGGCATCACCAATTATTAACTTAATTCTATTGCTGAGGGAGGAGCGACTAAAATTATCGCGTATAATTTCCTCCATTTCATCATCTATCTCAATTGTATCAACAGAAGCATCATCTTCAAGTCCCTCTGCAATACAAAGAGCCGAATAACCGGTATAAGTTCCTATTTCAAGCACCCTTGAGGGACGAATCATCTGTACCAGCATTTTGAGTATACGTCCCTGCAGGTGACCTGAAGACATCCCTCCGTGAAGCAGTTTCACCTGAGCATCACGATAAATTTGTTTTAACAGCTCAGGCTCATCATCGATATGCTGGATAATATAATCTTCAATAGAATCCATTTACCAGTAGAAAAACGTTTTGTACTTCTTACAACACTCTGCAGTACTTAAAATTTTCTATGTTACTTAAAATACCACGAAACAATTTAAAGAACAAAACCTGCCGGCTTAAAGTGTGTAGTCGGGCAAATTATATTTCTCTTTAGCTTCAAGAATTCTCCAGGCATCAATAATTTCAAGGTATGTAGTACCGCCTACCTCACCAAAACTGCCTCCCAGATAAGCAACCCTATCTTTGGGTTCAATCATCTTATTATTAATAAGCTGGCGAATTGCATCAGTGAAATATGCCCTGCGGCTTTCTTTGGTGTTACCGTCACCTTTACCCTCCTGAAATTCAGCCATAATACCATATGAAAGAGCAAGTTCACGTGCCAGTCGCTTGGTTGTTGTAATAGCATAAACCGGACTCTTACCTCGAAATGCTGCAAGTACACGTGCTGTTCTTCCGGTGTGACTATCTGTTACAATTGCTTTCACACCTAGCTTGTTAGATGTTTTCACTGCCTGTTTGGCAAGGAATTCAGTCACATCACCCTCTTCATAAGAGTCGTATGGCACACGTATATCGTTATCGGTAAGTTTTGTAATCTCAGCTTCATAGGCAGTCTTTGCCATAGTTTTAACCGCTTCAACTGGATACTTACCATAAGCAGTCTCGCCACTTAACATCACAGCATCTGTTCTGTAATATATAGCGTTTGCAATATCGGTAATTTCTGCACGCGTGGGACGAGGGTTGTATATCATCGAGTGCAGCATCTGAGTGGCCACGATAACCGGTTTCTTATGATGAATAGCTTTCTTGATGAGGATACGCTGAATTCCCGGAATCTTCTCCTGAGCGACCTCAATGCCAAGGTCACCACGCGCAATCATAATACCATAAGCAGACTCAAGAATCTCATCAGCATTATCTACACCTTCCTGATTCTCAATCTTAGCTATTATCTTTATTTTACTGTTTAATTCATCCAATATATCCTGCACTGCGCGTACATCATCTCCGCTACGAACAAATGAATGTGCTATAAAATCAACATCGTGCTTAACTGACAAAGCAATAAATTTTTTATCTCTCTCAGTAATAGCGGGCAAATTGATTCTTACTCCAGGAATATTTACACTCTTGCGGCTTCCCACTACCCCGTCATTCATCACTTTACATACAAGATGATCGCTGTTTACTGCAATAACCTTCAGATCAACCTCTCCGTCATCAATCAGAATATCGTCTCCAACATGCATCTCATCTGCAATATTGGTGAATGAAATATAAATAGTCTCTTTAGAGGAAATACCCTGTGGATTACCGGCAATTCTGATTTGCTCTCCTGTATTGAGTTCAATAGGACTATCCGTAACTGTCGTCCTGATTTCAGGACCTTTCGTGTCAACAAGTATGGCAATCTCTTCGGATACCTCTCTTACATTATTGATTATTTTGAGGAATCCCTCCTCGTTTAAGTGAGCTGAATTGAGTCTCACCACATTCATTCCGGCATCGTACAACTGTTTTAAAAACGATACCTCGCAACGCTTGTCGGAAATGGTTGCAACTATTTTTGTCTGTTTATGCATAATTAATATTGATGAATCGATTTACAATTAACCGAAACTGATATTCTAACGTTTAAATTCAGATATTGTTTGCCAGCTGAAAAGCCTTAATTGCCAGCTTATATGAGTCTAGTCCGAATCCGGCTATAACTCCCATACATACTGCTGACAGCATAGACTGATGTCTGAATTCTTCTCTGGCGTGTATATTTGAAATGTGCACCTCTATTACCGGTGCATTTATTGCCTTAATTGAATCTCTGATTGCAACTGAAGTATGTGTGTAACCTCCTGCATTCAGAACTATTCCGTCGTAACTAAAGCCCGTCTCCTGTATTTTGTTGATAATCTCTCCTTCAATGTTCGACTGGAAATAGTCAATTTCAACATCAGGGAAGCTGCTTTTCATACTCCCCAAAAACTCAGTAAAGGACTCTTTACCATAAATTCCCGGTTCACGTACACCCAGTAAATTCAGGTTAGGACCATTTATAATTTGAATTTTCATGCGATTAAAACTATTACGATAAAAAATATTTATTTTATATACGGAATTCGGGGACAAAGATAAGATATTATTTGCAGAATATTATAAACAACCGAGGGTATCACAAATTGCGATACCCTCTGAATTTATAGATAATAATTTACTTTTAGTTTGTTTGCTCAGCAGGTTCACTGACTCCCTCGCCATCTGTTTCGGGTGAGGCGAAGTTTGCTTCTGTCATGCGAATATACGATTTGTATCGCCATTGCGCATTTTGTTTTGCAGCTTCAAACAGTTCATCAGCCTCAGCAGGGAATGATTTCATTAACTGTGTGTAACGAACTTCACCTTTAAGGAAATCCTTGAACTTACTCCAGTCAGGCTCTTTACTGTCAAGCTGGAACGGATTCAGACCCTCTTCCTCAAGACGCGGGTCATATCGCCACAAGTGCCAGTAACCGCTCTCAACTGCTTCCTTCTGTTCAGATTGTGCATGTCCCATTCCTTTTTTCAGTCCATGACTGATACATGGTGAGTATGCAATTACAATTGAAGGACCATTATACGATTCTGCTTCACGGATAGCTTTCAGAGTCTGACCCTGATTAGCGCCCATCGCCACCTGTGCCACGTAAACATAACCATAGGTTGTGGCAATCATACCAAGATCTTTCTTACGTACACGTTTACCTGCAGCTGCAAATTTAGCTACTGCCGCAATTGGTGTTGATTTGGACGATTGTCCCCCCGTGTTGGAATAAACCTCTGTATCAAGCACCAGCACATTGATATCCTTTCCGCTTGCCAAAACGTGATCAAGGCCTCCGAAACCAATATCATATGCCCATCCGTCTCCGCCAAACACCCATATAGATTTCTTTGTAAGGTATTTTTCAAGTGAAAGTATCTCTTTTGCAAGAGCTACATCACTACCGGTAAGTGACTCAACAACTTTAGCCGAGATCTCTTTCGACAAATCAGCACTATCTTTATTCTCAAGCCATTGGTTGAACAATTCTTTCTGTTCGGCGGTAAACTCATCAGAAGCAAGAGCTTGTTCCATCAGGTTTTGGATGCGGTTGCGCATACTTGCCTGAGCGATTGCAAATCCATATCCGAACTCTGCATTATCTTCAAAGAGTGAGTTTGCCCATGCCGGACCTTTACCTTCATCATTTTTAGTGTAAGGGGTTGCAGGTGCAGATGCCCCGTAAATTGAAGAACAACCTGTTGCATTTGCAATCATCATCCTGTCACCAAACAACTGAGTAACCAGTTTCACATATGGTGTTTCACCGCATCCGGAGCAAGCACCGGAGAACTCAAAAAGAGGAGTTGCAAACTGCGAATTCTTCACATTCAACTTAGTATCAACAAGATGAGCTTTGCTTGTAACATTCTCCATCATCCAGTCCCAGTTCTTCTGATTCTCGAGTTGAGATTCAATTGGAACCATTGTAAGTGCGTTTTCGCCCTTTCTTCCAGGACAAACATCAGCGCAGTTACCGCAACCAAGACAATCAAGAACGTCAACCTGAATACGGAAGCCCATTCCTGCAAATTGTCTACCCTGTGCTTTTAGCAGTTCCACATCTTCGCCAACACCTTTTTGCTCTTCTTCATCAAGCATGAACGGACGAATTGTAGCATGCGGACAAACATAAGCACACTGGTTACATTGTATACAGTTTTCCGGATTCCAAACAGGAACATTCACAGCAACACCGCGTTTTTCGTATTTAGAGGTTCCCATTTCCCATGTTCCGTCTTCACGACCTGTGAAGGCAGATACAGGTAGACTGTAACCATTTTGCGCGTTAACCGGACGAACCACTTTCTTAATGAATTCAGGTGCATCATTTTTGGTTTCCGTAGAAACCTGAAGGTTTGCCCATTCCTGCAGCACTTCTACTTCCTCAACATCCCCGCCGCGATCAACAGCAGCATAATTCATCTTAACGATTGTTTCACCCTTTTTACCGTAAGATTTCACGATGAATTTCTTCATCTGTTCAACGGCAAGATCATAAGGAATTACATTGGATATTTTGAAGAATGCCGACTGCAGAATTGTGTTAGTTCTGTTTCCAAGACCAATTTCATCTGCAATCTTTGTAGCATTAATTATGTACAGCTTAATATTGTTTAATGCAAAATACTTCTTAACATGATCAGGAAGATGATTTGCCACCTCTTCTTTAGGCCACAAAGAGTTAAGAAGGAAGGTACCGTTTTTCTTCAGTCCCGCTGTCACATCATACAGATGTAGATATGCAGGAACATGACATGCAACAAAATTTGGGGTATTAACCAGATAAGGTGATCTGATCAGGTTATCTCCAAAACGAAGGTGAGAACAGGTAAATCCTCCTGATTTCTTAGAGTCGTATGCAAAATATGCCTGAACATATTTATCGGTATTATCACCTATAATTTTGATAGAGTTTTTATTTGCACCTACCGTTCCGTCAGAACCAAGACCATAGAATTTTGCCTCATAAGTAGTTTCATCCATAGAAACCTCCTCTTTCACCGGCAGTGATTTGAATGTTACATCATCTACAATACCAATTGTGAAATCGTTCTTAGGCATATTCAGAGACAGATTTTCGTAAACCGATAAAATCTGTGACGGAGTAGTGTCTTTAGAAGAGAGACCGTAAATACCACCTACAATTTCAGGTGCATTTTCTTTTCCGTAGAAGCTGTCTTTCACATCAAGATACAAAGGCTGACCTGCAGCTCCCGGTTCTTTTGTACGATCAAGTACAGCAATACGTTTTACTGTTTCAGGAATAACCGAAAGGAATGCTTCTGCCTTGAAAGGACGATACAGGTGAACTGCAACAACACCCACTTTCTCGCCGTTTTCTCTCAGATGGTCAACAACTTCCCTGATGGTTTCGGTTACCGAACCCATTGCAATAACTACTCTTTCAGCTTCGGGATCACCGTAATAGTCAAACAGACCATATTTGCGACCTGTTACCTCAGCAAGTTTACCCAAATATTTCTCAACAATATCAGGAACTTCGTCATAAAATGGATTGGAAGCTTCGCGTGCCTGGAAGTAGATGTCATCGTTCTGTGCCGTTCCTCTTACAACAGGATTGTCAGGTGTAAGTGCTCTCTCGCGGAACTCTTTCAACGCTTCCCAGTTTAATAGCGGAGCCAGGTCTTCATTAGATAATGCTTCGATCTTCTGGATTTCGTGTGATGTTCGGAATCCGTCGAAGAAATGAAGAAATGGAACACGGCTCTCAATAGCTGCAAGATGAGCAACTGCTGAAAGGTCCATTACCTCCTGAACGGAGCCTGTCGCAAATAGCGCGAACCCGGTAGGTCTTGCTGCCATAACATCCTGATGATCACCAAATATTGATAATGCATGCGATGCAAGGGCGCGTGCTGAAACGTGAAATACTCCCGGCAGAAGTTCACCGGCCATCTTATACATATTAGGTAACATAAGAAGAAGCCCCTGTGATGCTGTAAATGTAGTTGTCAGCGCACCGGCCTGGAGTGATCCGTGCATAGCACCGGCAGCACCCGCTTCTGATTGCATTTCCTGTACTAAGACCGGTTGTCCGAAAAGGTTTTTTCTTCCGGCAGCCGCCCATTCATCTACATATTCTGCCATAGTAGACGAGGGAGTAATCGGGTAAATTGCAGCCACCTCGCTAAACATATAGGCGATATGTGCTGCGGCCTGATTACCGTCGCAGGTTAAGAATTTTTTTTGTTTTGCCATAATTATATGATTGTATACTTAAATATTTCAAGTGCAGTAATTTACTTATTATTCATGTGTGATTTAGACTACGAAATTACTATAAAAAAGCGTAAACAACAAACGATATCATATAATTGTTCACTATATACTAATGAAGTTTAACATTTCTAATTGTGAATATTTATTAATTTATAATCTTAATACCGTTTTCTGCGTTATACAGGTAGAAACAAACAAATCTCGACTTATGAAGATTATAATTATTGCTAACCGATTACCGGTAAAAATTGAACGTACTGATGATGGTTTTAACGTTATCAGAAGTGAAGGAGGATTGGCAACCGGACTAGGCTCTCTTGAAACAGATTCTGAAATATATTGGGTTGGCTGGCCCGGAATTCATACAGAGGATGAAGATGAGAAAAGAGAGATAACTGAGAGACTGCACGAATTAAATTTTCATCCGGTCTTTTTATCCGCAAGTCAGATCGAAAACTACTACGAAGGCTACAGCAACAGTACCATTTGGCCGCTGTGTCACTACTTCTTTTCTTTTATTGAATACAAAGCAGAGTATTGGGAGGCTTATCAAGAGGTAAATTCACTTTTCTGCAGCGAAGCACTGCCAATTATCGAAAATGATGATATTGTATGGGTACAGGATTATCAGCTTATGCTTCTCCCCAAGAAGATTCGTGACAAAAAACCTAATGCAAATATTGGTTATTTCCATCACATTCCTTTTCCCTCTTACGAACTTTTCAGGGTGCTTCCTGAAAGGGAAGAAATACTGGAGGGTTTGCTGGGAGCAGACCTGATAGGGTTTCACACTCACGACTATATGCGTCACTTTATAAGTGCCATATACAGGGTTCTTAATCTAAATTGCAATCTGGATGAGATTAACCTTGACAACCGAATAGTACATATCGATGCTTTCCCGATGGGAATTAATTATGATCAATATCATCAGGCTCCTAACCTTCCGGCAGTGAAGGAAAAATCAGATCTGCTGAAGGAAAAGCTTGGCGACAGAAGTATAATTTTGTCTGTCGACCGCCTGGATTACAGCAAGGGAATTCTGCACAGGCTTAACGGCTTTGCTCAGTTTCTTGACAAACATCCGGAGTATCACGAAAAAGTATCCCTGGCAATGATTGTCGTGCCATCACGTGATACTGTTGATATTTATGCTGAGTTAAAGACGAAAATTGATCAGCTGATTGGTGAAATAAACGGAAAATACTCCAGACTGGGATGGAACCCTATATTCTATTTCTACAGAAGTTTTAGTTTTGAGGAGCTGATAGCGATATACGATGCTGCAGAAATAGCTTTGGTAACGCCACTCAGGGACGGCATGAACCTTGTTGCAAAGGAGTATCTGGCAACCAAAAACAACAATCCGGGAGTATTGATTTTAAGTGAAATGGCAGGAGCGGCTATTGAGCTGCAGGATGCAATAATTATTAATCCTAACGATACCGATGAGATAGAGAAAGCCATTCTGCAAGCTCTGAATATGCCTGAGAAAGAGAAAAAAGAGCGATTGGATAAAATGCAAAAGAGAATCTCAAGACAGGATGTGAAGAAATGGTCTAATGATTTTGTCAAAGAGCTCATGAGCATCAAGGCTCAGAACAAAGAGATCCTACTAAAGGTTGTTGGTAAGAGACAGCTCACACAAATAAAAAAATCTTACGATGATGCAAAATCACGATTGATAATGCTGGATTATGACGGCACACTTTCTCCTTTCACAAGTAAGCCTGAAGATGCAGTTCCATCAGCAAAAGTGATTGAACTGCTGAAGGAGATGAACGCCGACCCCAAAAACAAAGTTGTTATCAACAGCGGCAGAAATCATCAGATACTGGATAAATGGTTCAAGGGACTAAATCTTGATTTTGCTGCTGAACACGGAATGTTTTACAAAGAGAACGGCAAATGGCATAAAAACCTAACTGACAGCGTAGTTTGGGATGATGAGATACTTGATATTATACAGCATGCCATTGATAAAACGCCGCGCTCAAATATGGAGCAGAAAGAAGCATCGCTTGTATGGCATTACCGCAATGTGGATATTTGGCTTGCCGAGCTGCGCTCTCAGCAGCTGGTGAACGCTTTGATTGGTCCGTGTGCCCGCCTCAACCTTCAAATTGTGCCGGGCAATAAAGTGGTGGAAGTGAAGCCGCCTGATTTCACTAAAGGGAGTGAGGTACTGCGCCGCATGGCTAAGCACGATTATGATTTTGTGCTTGCAATCGGTGATGACACAACGGATGAAGATATGTTTCGTGTATTGCCGCCCGACGGAGTTAGTGTTAAGGTAGGCAACTTCTCTCCTGCAGCCAAATACCGTATTCCGTTACAATCTTCTGTTGTGCCATTCCTAACTAATCTCATTAAATAATATGAATTTTATTGATAACATCACAACTAATAAATCACTAAGGTATCTGCTTATATCGCTGACTTTCATTGTACTCTTTTTTGTACTTGCAGGTATCTATAATTTAATAATAAAAAGATGGAGAGTACGAACACGTAAGAGCAAAAGCAAGATAGATGATTTTATTTTGCGGTTGTTTAAAGTGCCTGGAATATGGGCTATTTTCGCAGTATTGCTGCATATATTCAGTTCTTATTTAAAAGAAGATGAAAAGGTTTTCTCTGTACTTCAGCAGATAAGTAAGATATTGCTGATACTTACTATTGGATGGATGATTATACAGGTGGTAAGAGCTCTCTTTCACTACTGGCAGAAAAAGCTTGATATCAACAATGCAAATAATCTTGAGGCCAGAAAAAAACTCACACAGGTGAGCATGGTAGAGAGGATTGTGATAATTACAATCTCATTTATATTTGTCTCCATCGCCTTGATGTCCATTGAATCAATAAGGGAACTGGGGGTAAGTCTTCTCGCATCAGCAGGGGTTGCCGGTATAATTATAGGTTTTGCTGCACAGCGCAGCTTTGGCCAGGTCTTTTCAGGAATACAGATTGCATTTACTCAGCCAATAAGGATTGACGACGTGGTGGTTATTGAAGGTGAATGGGGACGCATTGAAGAGATAAACATCACTTATGCTGTAGTTAATATCTGGGATCAAAGACGATTGATTGTTCCAATTGATTACTTTCTCAACAATCCTATACAAAACTGGACCCGGACTGAATCTGATATCATGGGTACGGCAATGCTTTATGTGTCTTATGATCTTCCCGTAGATCCTTTAAGGGAAGAACTTGCCAGATTAGTAAAGGATAATCCAAACTGGGATGGAAGGGTTCAGAACATCCAGGTTACTGACAGCAAGCAGTGGTATAAGGAGCTGCGTGTACTTGTCAGCAGTTCCGACTCCGGAAAGAACTGGGACCTGAGAGTGTTTGTGCGTGAGAAGCTAATTGATTTTATCAACGAAAACTATCCGGGTTCTTTTGCCAAGGTCAATGCAATACCTGCCGGAAACGGGGCACCCGAAAACTTTCAGCTGCCTCAATCAGAACATTAACTTAAGCCCTTATAAACTTTGAAAGCTTTTTCTCTTCTGAAAAGAGTGCGGCTGTATTAATAAATGCAAGGTGTGAATATGCCTGCGGGAAATTACCTAACTGTCTTTTGGTCTCGAAGTCAAGATCTTCACTATATAGACCAAGGTGGTTGGAGTATGAAATCATATTCTCAAACAATTCACGCGCTTCTTCCTTCTCGCCTATCATGTATAAAGCATCAATCAGCCAGAATGTGCAGATTGTGAAAGAGGAGGTGGGCACACCAAAATCATCTTCTGCCTTGTACCTGTACATCAAACCTTCATGAAAAAGGTTTTCCTTTATATACTTGACAGTTTTCACGAATCGCTCGTCTCCTGGATCTATAAAATCATAAAAGTACATCAGAAGCAATGAAGAATCAGCATCTGTGTTCTCGTAAGCCTGAGTGAAGGTCTGCAACTCCTCGTTCCACCCCTTCTCATGTACCTCTTTTTTGATAATATCAGCCTCTTTACGCCACTCTATTGCATAATAGTCTCTTTGCAGCAGCTCAGCAATCAGCGATGCTCTGTCAACCGCAACCCAGCTCATCACTTTAGAGAAAACAAAATGATGTTTCTTTGTACGGTATTCCCATATGCTTCTGTCAGGATTCTTCCATGAAGCAAGTACTGCACGAACAAGATTCTTAATAATTTCCCAAATCTCCTCAATCTCATCCTGTGTTCCCGGGAAATAGAGGTAATATTTATAAATCACATCAAGCAGATATCCTATTGAGTCATTTTGCTCCTGATAGTAGGCAGCGTTGCCAATTCTCACAGGATGCGAGTTTTCGTAACCTGAAAGATGCGGCAGTATCTCTTCGGTTAGATCTCTTTCACCTCTGATACCGTACATAATTTGTATGGGCTCATCCCTCGATGATTTCAATATACGTTTTATAAACTCGATAAAGCGCTTGGCAGCCGACTTCTGCTTCATAAACAGGAGTGTGTCTATCGACATAGATGCGTCCCTCAGCCAGCAGAAGCGATAGTCCCAGTTGCGCGTTTCACCTATTGTTTCGGGCAGACTGGTTGTTATTGCTGCCAGCATTGCACCTGAGTTTTGATACGACAGCAGTTTTAAAACAAGAAGACTCCGCTTTATCATGTCGTTGTACTGAACATAATCTCTCGACCTGTTCACAAAATTGAGCCAATATACTTTAGTGCGTTCAAACTCCAGCAGAATACGGTTTAAGTCTACTGTCACCAACTTCTGATTGTAGGAGAGGAGGAAAAACTGATTTTCTGTAATCACTATCTCTTCTCTGTTAAGCACTTTCTCCATATCAAAACTGGTATATAGATACACCTTATCTTCCGAATCTTCAACTGAATGGGTTTTGATGTAGTTGCCCACTATTTCATGACGTACCTCCTCACGTGCATAATTTATCTTTGGATCATAAATTACCCTCAATGTTGGCGAACCCTTAATCACTCTGATATATCTTTGAATCTCGGGAGGCATATAGTGACGCAGGTCGCTGGTCCTGTACCTTGGCATATAGTCGAAAACTATAAATCCATGCTCAGGCGACTCAAACCTGGTCATCAGTATGTTTGTGTGCCCGTTATATTTTTGTGTAATTTCATAGTCATCAGATACTTCGAAGTGAAAACTACCCCCTTTATCTTTATCAAGTAGTTTTGCAAATATTGAAGGAGAATCGAAGTCTGGTAAACAAAACCAGTCGATGCTTCCCGTTTTTGATACTAATGCTGCTGTCCGGCAATTGCCGATAATTCCATAATCGAGGTTGTCCATAAACGTGTTCTTTGTTTTTTTTGAATACACAACCTTTATAACGCAATGATAAGGGTTGATGTTTAAATTAATTAATCCGGGAGCCGGGATATCCCATTTACTCTTCACCTGTAGTAATTGGCTATCAACCAAATACTCTGTTAAATATTATAGGGTGTAATTTCTCCTCGCAGAGGGATTTGCATCAGCTGCTTCACCTCTGAGTTTGTTCTTCCGTTCCCAAATAGAGACATCATTTTTGTAAGTGCAGCCTCTGTTGTGATATCGTGACCGCTCACTACACCTGCTTTCTCAAGCTGGCGACCGTTTTCATAACGGTGCATCTCAACACTGCCGTAAAGACACTGGGTAACGTTTACTATCACTAATTCTTTTTCGATGGCAGTTTTCAAAAATTTTATAAACCATGGGTATCTTGGTGAGTTGCCTGTTCCGAATGTTTCAAGTACAACGCCTTTCAAACCTGGTATCTCAAGATGTGCTTTTACTACCTCTTCAGTAATTCCGGGAAATAATTTCAAGACAGCAACGTTCTGACTGAGACTGTAATGAAATTTCACCGGTGAGTTATAATTTGGTTTAAGAATATCGTGGGTGTTGTATTTGATATCAAGTCCCGACTCTGCAAGATAGGGGCAGTTGGGACTTGCAAATGCACTGAAGTGATCCGCATTGAGCTTTGTTGTCCTGTTGCCTCTCATCAACAGATTCTGCATGTAAACAGTAAGTTCGGGCACCTTTGGGAGTCCGTCGGAATCCTTATCTGCCGAAATCTCAAGTGCAGTAATAAGGTTCTCTTTTGCATCCGATCGAAGCTTGCCAATGGGCAGCTGAGACCCTGTAAGTATCACGGGCTTGGTAAGATTCTCACACATAAAACTCAATGCAGATGCTGTATAGGCCATAGTATCAGTTCCATGAAGTATTACAAAACCGTCATATCTGTCGTAATGCGATTCTATAACTTTTACCATCTCCTGCCATGAATAAATAGTGACGTCTGACGAGTCGATAGGCGGATTAAACTGATAACTTTCTACATTAAAGTTCAGTTTCTTCATCTCCGGAATATTTGAGCGCAGAAGACTAAAATCGAAAGGCTCAAGCGCACCGGTTTCCCTGTTTTCCAACATTCCAATAGTTCCACCGGTGTAAATTAGCAATACATTAGCATTTCTATCAATCATACAAGAGTATTTTAATACAAAAATAGCAATTTGATATTATATTCTACCATTATGACAAAGAATATTTATAATGAAGTCAGGAATTGAAAATTACCGAACCAATATGCCAATTGTTTGTTTTAAAATTGGATAGAGTAATATTAATCAAATAAAACAAATAATTTCTATGGCAACCCATACAACAAAAACCATTTGGAGAGAGAATAATATTTTCGATACGGATCTTGACGGACACACAATTACAATTGATCTTGCCGAAGAGGCGGGCGGTAATAATGCGGGACCAAGACCAAAAAAGCTGATGCTTGTAGCGGCAGCCGGTTGTTCCGGTCTTGATGTTGTTGAAATGGCACGTAAGATGCGTATTGATTTTAAGAGTTTCGATATCCGAATTGATGCTGAAACCGCTGAGGAATACCCGAAAGAGTACATTTCTATGAAGGTGATTTATGAGTTTGAAGGTGACAACCTGCCGGTTGACAAGCTCGAGAGAGCCTGCAAACTGTCATTCGATAAATACTGTGGTGTATTGGGATTGTATAAAAAAGCAGCTGACGTAACTTATGAAGTAGTCTTTCGTAACGGATAAACTTTTTACCCTTCATTACAGAAAAATTTCCATATATTTTAATATCTTTGCAGCAGGTTTATCATTAATCAATCGAACATTCTTATAAAAACATATAAAACATAGGAACTATGCAAACAATGGACTCATTTAATTTTGCCGACAAGAAGGCATTCGTGCGTGTGGATTTCAATGTGCCGCTCGATGAAAACTTCAACATCACTGATGACACA
>JAQVXD010000065.1 GCA_028709385.1 Fermentimonas sp. | reverse complement strand
TTGGTGTTGACTTTGGGATGTTTGGCAATAAATTGACAGGTGCTTTGAACTATTATCACAACGAAACAATTGATTTGCTTATAACAAAGGCATTGCCTCCATCTGCCGGATTAAACAATCCTATTCTTAATGTTGGTAAGATGAGGAATAATGGTGTAGAGGTTGAGCTTAACTGGAATGACAGAATCGGAGAATTTAATTATGGTGTAGGGTTCAACATGAGTACAATCAATAATGAGGTGATTGCACTTGCCGATGATAATCAGGTACTGTATGGTGAAGGACTTAAATACGGAACTGAACATTTCCCGACACAAACGAGAGTAGGCATGCCGATAGGTGCATTTTATCTTTACAGAACCGACGGACTGTTCCAGAGTGAGGCAGAAGTTGCAAGTCACACCAATTCAGACGGTGAGTTGCTTCAGCCTGATGCTTATCCCGGCGATATCCGCTTCAGCGATGTAAACGGTGACGGAGTAATTGATGAAAATGATAAAGAGTTTTGTGGTTCAGGTATACCTAAGGTTGAGGCTAACTTGTCGTTATCAGCCGATTATAAAGGCTTTGATGTGTCAGTACTGCTAAGCAGCGCTTTTGGTCATAAACTTTATAACGGGAATAAATATTTCTACGAAGGTATGAACTCTGGTTCTAACTTCCTTAAATCAACTTTAGACTCATGGACTCCGCAAAATACTAATACATCAGTACCTCGTGCTGTTTATCAGGATCCAAACGGCAACCTGAAGGAGTCTGACCGTTTTCTTGAAGATGGGGATTTTGTGAGACTGCGTCAGTTGCAGTTAGGATACTCAATACAAAACAGTCTGACTGAAAAACTGAGTGTTGATAAACTGCGTTTTTACGTTAGTGGAGAGAATCTTTTCACTGTAACTTCTTACAGCGGTATAGATCCTGAGTTTTCACGTGCAAGTGTACTGAATGCAGGCGTGGACAGGCATATTTATCCGTTTACACGTTCATATACAGTTGGAGTTCAATTAACTTTTTAATTCAAGAAATTTATGAAAAAAATAATATATATACTTTCGATTATATCTTTGTTAGTAATACCGGCATGTGATGATTACCTGGAGGTGACTTCTCCTGATATGCTGACGTCCGGTAACTTCTGGAGAGACGTGACAGATGCAGAGGCAGGACTTTCGGCTGCTTATTCACAGCTCGAATACTCAATTGACACCTGGGAATATGCTGAAGTAAAATGGCCTGTTGAAGCTTACAGAGAGGATATTGTACTTATGGGTAATGATGCCATGAACTATCCAAACTGGGTTGAACTGTTTAATTTTACATATACGAACGGAAATTCACAGGTTAGTGCCTACTGGTGGAATAATTACAAAGGTCTTAGCTTTAGCAATCAGGTGATTGAGAAAGTTTCTGAAATTCCTGATGATAAAATCGACTCTCAGCAGAGAGAGCAGATTGTTAATGAAGCTCACTTTCTAAGAGCTTATTATCATCTTAAACTGATTCTTAACTGGGAAGAGATAATTGTCAGGGATAAGTATATTACTAATCAGGAGGAATTAAGTAAAGATGTTTCTCCAAGAACGGAAGCCTGGGACTTAATTATTGAAGATTTTAAAAAAGCTGCCAGCCTGCCTCAAAGCCATACTGCCGATAATATCGGAAGGGCTACAAAAGGTGCTGCATACTCTTATCTGGGATTTGCATATTTGACACGCGCTTATGAGGAGCCTGAAAAGAAAAATGAGTATCTGCAGCTTGCTAATGATGCTTTAAACCAGGTAAGCGGATACAGCTTGGAAGAAAACTTCTCAAGTATGTTTTCTGGAGAAAATAAAAATGGCAAGGAGTCTATTTTTGAACTCCAATTCTCAATGAGTACTGCAAGCGGTGCGAATTATCGTACTCAGTTCCATAAATGGATGGCAGCATCTGAACTGGGCGGATGGGATGAAATATTACCAAGTCCCGTTTTGATGGATGCCTACATGAAAGAGGGCAAGATTGCAGAAGGTAATCTCTATGACAACAGGCTTTATGAAACTGTTTTCTTCCGTGATGATTATTTTAATGATGGTACAGGGAAAGTATACGGATATGAATATGACGAATATTTCAATGTAGACGGAGTTCCCTATAACCGTCCGGTATTCCGTAAATTTTTACCTGCAACTGCCACTGAATTGTATCAGAATTATACTGCTATCAATATTCCGTTGATGCGTTATGCAAATGTTTTGTTGATGAAAGCAGAGGTGTTGAATGAAATGGGGCAGACAGCGCAGGCAATCCCGTTGATTAATGAAGTAAGGAGTGTTCACGGTAACATGCCACCTATGACAGGTACATCCCAGGAGGATGTGCGCAGGCAGATTGAGCATGAGAGAATGATCGAGTTCCCATTAGAAAACTACAGATGGTATGATTTAAGAAGATGGGGAAAACTGCAGGAAGCAATGCAAACGGCAGGTAGAACAAATTTCTCTATGGAGAATGCGTTTTATCCGGTTCCATTGACTGAGATTAATACTAACGACCAGCTTAAATAGATTAACTGATAAATAATAATGGGCGTCTTTGTGATTATTTACAAAGATGCCCAAAATTTTAAAGTATGTTCATAGTTATAGCTTTTATGATTTTAGGGGTAGTAACAGGTTATATTTTCCGGAACAAGAAGATGGGGAATATATCCAAAATTATTACTGTTATTATCTGGGTACTTCTGTTTTTACTTGGAGTGGAAGTGGGAACTAACCCTGAGATTATTGCAGGATTGGGCACAATCGGAGTTGAAGCATTGATTATTACAATTGCGGCAGTGCTGGGAAGTGCAATAATGGCTTTGTTGCTATGGAGATATATCAAAAAGAGTAAAAAGTAATCGCATGAAAGGAAGTGTTATTATTGTTTCTTTTTTTATACTTGGAGCTCTGCTGGGTTATCATGGTTTTATACCTGAATACCTTATCGAAAATGATTTAAGTTTTTATGTATTATGCGGCTTGATGTTTTGTGTAGGACTCAGTATAGGTAATGATACCAAAACTTTAAAAAGCTTCAGGAGTTTAAACCCCCGGTTTTATCTGTTGCCACTGGCAACTATGGTTGGCACATTAGCAGGTTGTGCATTAATCGCTCTTGTACTGCATGACAGAACAATAGCCGAAACTATGGCAGTTGGCAGTGGCTTTGGTTACTACTCATTATCAAGTATTTTTATAACTGAGTATAAGGGCGCTGAACTTGGTACAATAGCCTTGCTTTCAAATATAATCCGTGAAATTATGGCACTGCTGTTTGCTCCCTTTTTAGTTAAATATTTTGGGAAACTAGCACCTATTTCGGTTGGAGGGGCTACTACGATGGATACTACTCTTCCGATTATTTTAAAATTCTCAGGCAAGGAGTTTTTGGTTGTATCGATATTTCATGGATTTATTCTCGATCTGAGTGTGCCATTCCTTGTTACTTTTTTCTGCTCATTTTAAATCAGTATTCTGATAAGAGTTTAATTATTATATCTTTATTTTTTAAAAATGAAACAATTCAAAAGAATCAATATTTTTATTCTGTTTTTTATGATCATTGCCATAGCAATATATGCTGATGATTTAAAAACAGAGCCCTGGCAAACACCTTTGGCGAATTCGATTAACAGGGAGCCGATTGCAGCTCATTTTGTTCCTTTTAAATCAGAAAAATCAGTAATAAATCAATTAAATAAACCCATATCAGAAATATTTAAGCTTAATGAGCAGGATGAAAGGCGTATTACCCTTGCAGGAGAATGGAAGTTTAAATATCATAAGACACCTGCGGAATGTAACGACAACTACTTCTTATCTTCAGGTTATGTTTTTTCTGACTGGGATAATATAAATGTTCCCGGCAGTTGGGAAGTGCAGGGATTTGACGCACCAATTTATACAGACGAAGAGTATCCTTTTCCGGCTAATCCTCCTTTTGTTCCTGAAGATTATAATCCGGTAGGAGTTTATCACAGGTCTTTTTCAACTCCGGAAGATTGGAAAGATATGGATATCTACATCAATTTTGAAGGTGTTGAGTCCGCCTTCTATTTCTGGATAAATGGTGTTTTTGCGGGATATAGCGAAGACAGTCGCCTGCCTGCCCATTTTAATATTTCGGAACATCTGATAAAGGGTGAAAACAGTCTCGTTGTAAAAGTTTTCAGATACAGTGACGCTTCGTACCTGGAGGGACAGGACTATTGGAAGTACAGCGGTATTGAAAGAGATGTGTATGTTTATGCAAGACCAAAAAGCAGGGTTAAGGATTTTACCTTGAAATCAGAGCTCACAAATAATTATACAGACGGGGAATTCAATCTGGATTTAATGATCCATAATCCAAAAAGAGGCTACTCGGTTGAAGTAACTGTTCTGGATAATTATCTGCAGGTTGCAAGTTTTAATAGCAGAATAAAGTCAGACAGGGATTCAACTATTAGTTTTGCTGCTACACTTGATGATGTTAATTTCTGGACTGCAGAGACACCGAATTTGTATCGATTGATTGTTACATACAAGGATTCGAAGGGAAAAGAGGTTGAATCATTTGGTCATCTTTTCGGGTTCAGAACGATAGAAATGCGAAACGGATTATTATTAATTAACAACCAACCAGTTAAATTTAAGGGTGTTAATCGTCACGAGCATGATCCGAATAACGGGAGAACTATCACGGTAGCGAGTATGATAGAGGATATTGAGTTAATGAAGCAATTTAATATCAATTCTGTAAGATGCAGTCATTATCCCAACAGACCCGAATGGTATAGTTTATGTGATATTTATGGCATGTACGTTATTGATGAAGCAAATATTGAAAGTCACGGTATGGCTTTTCACGAGGATCGTACACTTGCCAATAATCCCGATTGGGAAATCCCTTTCATGGAGCGTATGTCGAGAATGGTGAAAAGAGACAGGAATTTTACCTCAATAGTTACATGGTCGCTTGGCAACGAGTCGGGTTACGGAAAGCATTTTGAGACAATTTACGAGTGGACAAAGAAATACGACAATACTCGACCGGTACAGTATGAGGGTTCGCGCAAAGAGGGGGTTTCTGATATCTACGTTCCCATGTATGCTCGTATATGGGCATTAAGAGAGTTTGTCAATGAAAGACGTCCCAGACCCATGATTATGTGCGAGTATGCACATGCGATGGGTAACAGTGTAGGTAATTTACAGGATTACTGGGATCTGATTTACAAATATGACCAGCTGCAAGGCGGATTTATCTGGGACTGGGTTGATCAGACTTTCCTGATCAAAGATGAAAAAGATAATGATATCTGGGCATATGGAGGAGATTTGGGTTTTGTTGGTGTACATAATGATTCAAATTTCTGTGCCAACGGCTTGGTATTTGCCGACAGATCACTTCATCCACATATATGGGAGGTTAAGAAGGTTTATCAAAATATTTTATTTGAGACTGTTCCATTCAGCTCAAACAGTGTTGAGGTTACAAACAGATTCCACTTTTCATCTTTAGACGATTACTATTATCGTTGGGTGCTTGAAGCAGACGGTATTGCAGTTCAGAGCGGTGAAGGTGATTTCCCTGATATTGCTGCAGGAGAATCTTCTGTTATCGAACTCCCGGTTAATTCAATTGTAAAGGATAACAGGGAGTATTTCCTGAAAATTGAAGCTTTAACAAAAAATGCAACCTTAGCTGTACCGGAAGATCATATTGTAGCAATGGAGCAATTTCTGTTCTATAAGCCTGATAATGCAAAAGAGATTTATTCACAGGACAACGGCGGCGAATTATCAGTTGAAGAAGATGAAAACAGTCTGATACTTTCATCACCCGGTTTTAGTGTGACATTTTCGAAGAATGACGGAAAGCTGACCAGTTTGAAATATAATAATGAGGAGATAATTATTAAAGGGTTAACTCCAAACTTCTGGAGAGCATTGACTGATAATGATGTTGCAAACGGTACTCCTGAACGATGCGGTATCTGGAAAAATATTGAGGAGGATATGCAGCTTACCGACTTTTCATTTAACGGAACTGACAGTAAGGTTAAATATATTACATCAAAATATTCACTAAAAAAGCAAAACTCTTCATTGGAAATGAGTTATGCCGTATATCCGGGAGGTGAAATAAAAGTCACGATGTCCTTTATGCCAGGCGATATGCCACTTCCCGAGATTCCACGTTTTGGGATGTATCTTATCGCAAGAGAAGACATTAGTAAAATATCCTGGTTTGGAAGAGGTCCCCACGAAAATTACTCAGACAGGAAAAGTTCTGCAGCAATAGGGATTTACAATTCAACAGTAGCGGAGCAGTATCATCCGTATGTACGGCCACAGGAAACAGGTAATAAAACTGATGTACGCTGGGCTTCATTTGTGAATGATGATGAAAAGGGCATTTTAATTAAAGGAGAAAAACCGCTAAACGTAAGTGCATGGCATTTTACTCAGGAAGATATTGACTATGTTCCTTTTGATATTAAACGTAAGCATGGAGGCAGTATAGAAAAAAGAGATTTAATCTGGATAAACATTGACAACGACCAGATGGGAGTAGGAGGTGACAACACCTGGGGGGCTCATGTTCATCCTGAATATACTATAACTCCTGACCCTATGTCATATTCTTTTACAATCAGTCCTAAATAAATCAATGAAAAATGAATAAATATATATTAAAATATTGCATATCAATAATGGTATTAATTTCTGCTCTTGTTTTTGCATCTTGTGATAAGAAGCAGGCAGAATTGAAATTCGACAACATACTTGATATTTCCTATACACCCGACAGTTTGGATAGATTTACACCCGGTAGTTTTACTGATTTAGGTTCCTGGATGGGTTTTTCTATACCTCAAGAGGATAAATGGGTGAATGGTTTTGTGGGTCCTTTTAGTTTTTATGAATATGGATGGAAGGCAATTTCAATTGCGGAAGTATCCTTTAAGGATAAGCCAAACGAAGTTTTTGTGCCTGATTCTGTCAATTACTATCCGGGAGGTGTTTTTATTTCGGCTTCTTCAGAAACAGGAAATATTGAACAGGAGCTGATTTTTGCAACATCTTCAATTGCGCTGTTAAATATTC
>JAQVXD010000006.1 GCA_028709385.1 Fermentimonas sp. | reverse complement strand
TGTGCGGTCGAAGGGACTCGAACCCCCACGTCTCTCGACACTAGATCCTAAGTCTAGCGCGGCTACCAATTACGCCACGACCGCAATTGGAGTGCAAAGATACAATATATTTTTTATTTACTTTATTTTTAGGGGAGTATTTTTAATTGTTTTCTCAATTATTTTAGGATAATGCTCATATTCAAGCGAGTGAACTTTATTTGCAATATCATCTGGTGTATCGTTTGGCAAAACATCACAATATGACTGAAAAATGATATTACCTTCATCATAGTTCTCATTTACATAATGTATAGTGATACCCGATTGTGCTTCTCCGCTATCTTTTACAGCCTGATGTACATGATCGCCATACATGCCTTTTCCGCCATATTTTGGTAAAAGTGCAGGGTGTATGTTAACTATACGATCGGGATAAGATAAAAGAATTGATTCGGGAACCTTCACAAGGAAACCAGCCAGTACAATAAAGTCTATTTCATAATCCTTCAAGGTTTTTAAGATTGCTGAGCCATCAGCAAAATCTGATTTATTATAAGTAATAGAAGGAATACAAAGTTTTTTTGCACGTTCGTGCACATACGCATCACTCCTGTTTGAGACTATAAGTGTGATCTTAATATCGCTGTTTACAGAAAAATATTTAGCGATATTTTCGGCATTAGTTCCATTACCTGAGGCAAAAATTGCTACATTTACCATTGAAAAGAGGTTTTTTTGCACAAATAAAGTAGATTTGTGCACTTTTTTGATTTTTAGTGGACAAAAGCTTGCACAATTAGAGAAAAATTGTGTTACTTTGCAAACGCAAATTTAAGAATAATATTTTTATTTAATTAATTAATATCGAAAGTTATGTCAGAAGTAGCACAAAGAGTGAAATCGATCATTGTCGACAAATTAGGAGTTGAAGAGTCTGAAGTTACAGAAACTGCAAGCTTCACCAATGATTTAGGAGCTGATTCACTTGACACAGTAGAGTTGATTATGGAATTCGAAAAAGAATTCAATATCTCAATTCCTGATGATCAAGCAGAGAAGATCTCAAGTGTTGGCGATGCAATTTCGTATGTTGAACAACACGCGAAATAATCCATTGTATACATGGAATTAAAAAGAGTTGTAGTAACAGGCCTGGGAACCATTAACCCTCTTGGCAACGACGTGGAAACCACGTGGAAGAATGCTTTAGCCGGGAAAAGTGGTGCCGGGCCTATTACTCATTTCGATTCATCACTTTTCAAAACAAGGTTTGCTTGCGAGGTTAAGAATTTTGACCCAAACAATCTTTTTGAGAGAAAAGAAGCAAGGAAATATGACCGCTACTCACATTTTGCCATTCAGGCAGCTAAAGAGGCAATGGAGCATTCGGGACTTGACCTTGATAAGGAAAACAGGGATCGGATTGGTGTGATATTTTCTGCCGGAATCGGCGGAATCAGAACTTTTGAAGAAGAGGTAGGCGGTTATTATCTTGAACAAGACAAAGGCCCTAGATTTAATCCTTTTTTCATTCCGAAAATGATAGCCGATATTGCTGCAGGGCATATCTCTATGATTTATGGACTGAGGGGTCCTAACTACGCAACTGTTTCAGCCTGTGCTTCATCAACAAACTCAATAGTGGATGCGTTCAATCTCATAAGGCTTAATAAAGCAAATGTGATTGTTACCGGAGGATCGGAAGCCACCATCAGCGCTGCTGCTGTGGGAGGTTTCAATGCAATGCACGCGCTCTCTACGAGGAATGACTCTCCTGAAACGGCTTCCCGCCCATTTAGTGCGAGCCGTGATGGATTTGTTATTGGCGAAGGCGGTACTGTACTGGTTCTTGAAGAACTGGAGCATGCAATTGCCCGTGGAGCAACTATTTATGCAGAAGTAGCAGGAGGAGGAATGTCGGCTGATGCTTATCATATTACCGCTTCACATCCTGAAGGACTGGGTGCCAAGCTTGTTATGCGAAATGCGCTGGATGATGCAAATCTGACACCGGAAGATATAGACTATATAAATGTTCACGGAACATCTACACCTGTTGGTGATATATCTGAGGTAAGAGCAATCAAGGATGTATTTGGCGACTACAGCTATAAGCTGAACATCAGTTCTACAAAATCGATGACCGGACACCTTCTGGGAGGAGCAGGAGCGCTTGAAGCACTCTTTTGCATCCTTTCGATAAGAGATCAGGTAGTTCCCCCAACCATTAACCATGAAGAAGGGGACAACGATCCGGATATCGACTACAATCTGAATTTTACATTCAACAAAGCTCAAAAAAGAAAGATAAGAGCTGCGTTATCTAATACTTTTGGCTTTGGGGGACACAACGCAAGTGTAATTCTCAAGCAATACAACAAGTAGATGTGTTAAGAAGATTCGTTAAAAGGATTAAGGCTATTCCACACAGAGGGAAAGAGCCTTACCTTTCATTTTACAACGTACTTGGATTTTATCCAGACAGGATTGATCTGTACAAGGAGGCCATGACTCACCGCTCATCTTCTATCCGTTCCAAGAAAGGGAAATGGGTGAATAATGAGCGACTTGAATTCCTTGGTGATGCTATATTGGATGCAATTGTAGCTGATATTCTCTATAAGAAGTTTGAACACAAAAAGGAGGGTTTTCTCACCAGTACACGTTCTCGTATAGTGCAGAGGGAAACACTTAATAAACTTGCAGTGGATCTGGGATTAGATAAACTGATAGTTTCAGCTACACGTAACCTTGCACACAATACAAACATATATGGTGATGCACTTGAAGCCCTAATCGGAGCTATTTACCTTGACCAGGGTTATCGAGTTGCAAAAAAGTTTGTATTCGAGACAATGATCAAACAGCACCTCAATATTGAAAAAGTGCTTAAGAGTGAGGTCGATTTCAAATCTAGACTAATTGAATGGGGACAGAAAAACAGAGTTGATGTTCTTTTTGAAGTGACGGATTCCTCATACGACTCACAAAATAATCCGGTTTTTGTATCCTGTGTTAAAGTGGGAAACGTAGAAGTAGGGTCAGGAAAGGGATATTCAAAGAAAGAGTCTCATCAGAAAGCTGCAAAGGTAGCGATTAAGAAGTTGCGTGAAAGCAATGATTTGCAAGATATTCTGATAGACTCTACAAAACCCGATTCAGAAGAAGACAATTAGGAATATTAAGGGGTTTTACCAAACCCCGAAAGATATTCCCATTTTTTTACCCTGAACTACCAGATCAGTATCCGGTGTTACTACACGCAGCTTACCTTCTACTTCCGATAAAGGCACATCTGATATTTCACTGCCCAGCTTAGCTACCATACGGCCGAACTTGCCCTCATGAATAAGATCAGCTGCATGTCCTCCTAAAAGTGTTCCAAGAATTTTGTCACTTGGTGAAGGTGATCCACCTCTTTGGATGTATCCTAAAACCGTTTCGCGTGTTTCATAACCTGTCTGCTCCTGAATCTCTCTGGCAAAGTAAGCAGCAGGACGTTCTTTGGTAGGGAGTTCCACTCCTTCAGCCACTGCAACTATTGAATATGCTTTACCAAGCTCCATCCGCTTGTTAATCTTATCGATTACAACTTTCATATTATAACCAAGCTCGGGGAGTATAATAATATCAGCACCTCCGGCCATTCCGGCGTAAAGAGTGATCCATCCGGCATGATGTCCCATTAGTTCAATAACCATAACACGGCGGTGAGAACTGGCAGTTGAATGCAGCCTGTCTATAGCTTCGGTAGCAATATTTACAGCTGTGTCAAATCCAAAAGTAACATCAGTGCCATAAACATCATTATCGATAGTTTTTGGTATACCGATAACGTTAAGTCCCAGCTCCGAAAGCATGTAGGTTGTTCGCTGAGTACCATTACCCCCTATACACACAAGACAATCCAATCCCAGCTCCTGATAAGCATTCTTAATCTGCTCCCTGTCCTTTTCATCAGGTGAGGTAATCATTTTACGGAACACCTTCTCTCTTGCAGTACCCAATATAGTACCACCTAAATTCAATATACCGGAAAGCGAAGGATCAGTCAGCTCTACAATATCTTTGTAAAGCAATCCGGTAAAACCGTTCTGAATCCCTATTACCTGCATACCATAATTATTGATAGCTGTTTTGCCTACACCGCGAATGGTAGCATTAATTCCGGGTGCATCTCCACCCGATGATAGAATTCCAATTTTCATTTGATTTCTGTTTTAAATATTCAGTCGCACATTCACACAAAGTAAAGAAAAAAGGAAGAGAAAAAAAGATTATAAGAGAGATATTAATTTATTTTGGTATAAATAATTTCAGCAGCTCTGTACGAGGCGCCACTATCACCAAGTATATCACGCATTTCCTTGTAGTTATTAAGCATATTTTGTCTGTATTTTTGCACATGAAGCATCTGCCCAAGCTCTCTGTGAACATTCTCAACAGTGAATGATTTGGCAAAATACTCTTTTACTACCTCATGACCGCAAATAAGATTCACGAGTGAGATATATGGCGTGTGGAGTAAATTTTTGAATGCCCAGCTTGAGAGTTTTGGTGCAGGCATATGGTAACAAACCACCTGAGGGACATTTAAAATAGCTGTTTCAAGAGTAGCTGTACCCGAAGTAACCAGTGCTGCATCAGACTGTGAAAGTATCCGGTACGTCTGATCAAACAATACAACAGCTTCAGGGTTAGAAGCAGTATATTTTTTATAGAATTCGTGATCTATACCTGGTGCACCGGCTATAATAATCTGATATCCATCAGTGTAACTTTCAACTGACTCCAGCATTGAAGGCAGATTTCCCTCAATCTCCTGTTTTCGGCTGCCAGCGAGTAGTGCAATTATGGGCTTGTCAGGCAGATTATTTGAATTTATAAAATCGTTGAATGACTCATCTTTATGGCTCCTATTGGCAATTGCATCAACAGTAGGGTTACCGACATAATGAACATAATAATTGTGTTTCTTAAAGAAGTCCACTTCAAAAGGTAGTATACACAACATCTCATCTACATATTTCTTAAAGGATTTTACGCGGTACTCTTTCCATGCCCATACTTTTGGAGAGATATAATAATAGACAGGCAATCTAAGTTGTGTTTTTACATACTTGGCTATTTTCAGATTGAAGCCCGGATAATCTACCAGTATCACTGCATCAGGTTGATATTCGGCGATATCCTTTTTACAAAGAGTCAGATTTTTTAGTATAGTACGACTGTTCATTATCACAGGAATGATACCCATGAATGCCAATTCTCTGTAATGCTTTACAAGGGTACCTCCGGCAGATTGCATCAGGTCACCTCCAAAGAAGCGAAAATCAGCTTCTTTGTCTATCTCCTTTAAAGACTGCATCAGGTTAGATGCATGCAAATCTCCGGATGCTTCACCAGCTACTAAATAATACTTCATAATTGTACCCTTTTCTTTGAGAACAATTTTCAAGGATTAAAGTTCCCACTCTTTCAATTCAGGAATCAAATCATGTGCCGTCATATCAATTTTAACAGGCACCACAGCAGCATAACCGTTGGATAAAGCCCATTCATCATTATTCTCATTATCTGCCTCCCAGTTCTCGAAATTGCCTGTCATCCAGAAAACATCTCTTCCGCCACCATCTTTTGAACGCTGGTATTCATTAACCCACTTACCCTGTGTTTGCGTTGTCATTCTTATACCTTTTACTTCACCTACCGGAACATTCACATTTAAACAAATTCCTTTGGGTAACCCGTCGCTTAAAACCTTCTGAGCAAGTTTACGTGCAATTGAAGCAGTAGCTGTAAAGTCGGCATCAGGAGTAAAATCACACAAGGAGAATGCAATAGAAGGAATATTAGACACACATCCTTCAAGTGCTGCTGCTACAGTACCTGAATACAAAACACTTATACCTGCATTGGAACCATGATTTACACCTGAAACCAATAGATCGGGCTTTCGGTCAACAAACTCATTAAGAGCAAGTTTTACACAGTCAACCGGTGTGCCGTTGCACATATATGCTGTCAGATTTTCTTCCTTGTGATAGATTCTGGCACGCAATGCATGAGCTGTTGTGATAGCACTTGACATACCTGAGCGGTGTGTGTCGGGTGCAAAGACAATTATATCTCCCAAACCTTTCATTGCATTTATTAATTCGGCAATACCTTTTGCCTGATATCCATCATCGTTAGTTATAAGAATCAGTGGTTTTTTGTCACTCATTTTATTATGAATTTTATTTAATAGATTTCTTGATTTATTTTTTTGAGTTACAAATATAACTAAATTAAGGCAGTTTGCCATATCATAATAAATGGTATAAACAGCCGCAATTACAATCTTGATAAAAACGTAACAACTTTTTCATAACTTTGTACGTTTATCAATTTGAAAGTTTATAAAACAAAAAAATCAAAATGAAGAAAATATCAAATATAATACTGCTACTGCTACTTTTCCCGATACTTGTTTTATCTCAAGAGGTAAGACCGGTTAAGAATGTTATAGTGATGATTCCGGACGGAACATCAATAGGCGTATACTCAGCAGCGAGGTGGTTTAAGCATTACAACGGTTTAGGTGAGGGATTAAATATTGATCCCTATATCTCAGGAACAGTAACAACATTCTCGTCCAATGCACCAATCGGTGACTCAGCACCTACAGGTTCGACTTACGCAACAGGAGTATTACAACAAACAGGGAATGTTGCAATACACCCTGAAGCTTCGGATAATGATATTCATGAAGTTAACTCTGAACGTACTTATCAGCCTGCTGCTACAATTCTTGAAGCATCAAAAATAGAAAAAAACAAGGCAGTGGGACTTGTTGTAACAAGTGAATTTCCTCATGCTACCCCAGCTGATTTTTCAGCTCATTATCATTCAAGGAGCAATTATAAAGCAATAGCACCACAAATGGCATATCAAAATCTGGATGTAATGTTTGGTGGCGGCAACAGCATACTTACTGATGATATTAAACAGCATTTCAAAAACAAAAACATTTCGCTTATTCAGGATGATAAAAAAGCATTGTTAAACTACAACGGTAAAGGGAAGGTATGGGCTCTTTTTGGTGAAAGAGCACTACCATACAACATTGACAGAAATCCGGACAGAATTCCTTCTCTTGCCGAGATGACCGCTAAAGCTCTTGAAGTTCTCTCTAAAAATGAAAACGGATTCTTTCTTATGGTAGAAGGGAGTCAGGTTGACTGGGCTGCTCATGCAAACGATGCAGCAACAATTATAGATGAATACCTTGCATTTGATGAAGCTGCAGGAAAAGCACTTGAGTTCGCAAGAAAGGATGGGAATACTGCTGTAATAATACTTTCGGACCATGGTAACAGTGGATTTACAATAGGTTCAAAAAACTGTCCCGGGTATGACAAGCTTACAATAGACCAATTGTTTGAAACAGTTTCCGGGATTAAATTAAGTGCAAACGGACTTGAATCAATTTTAATAAAAACCAATCCAGACAGTATAAAAACTGAATTCAGGGAGTACACAGGTATCGATATTACTGATGAAGAACTGCAGTCGTTATTATCTTCCAGAAATTATCACGAAGGTGATTACACTAAAGTTGGCACAAGCAATAACATGGCACATAATATCGTGAATATTCTCAACTCGCGTATGTGTTTTGGATTTACAACAGGAGGCCACACAGG
The DNA here is from genome assembly GCA_028709385.1 of Fermentimonas sp. Taxonomy (GTDB): domain Bacteria; phylum Bacteroidota; class Bacteroidia; order Bacteroidales; family Dysgonomonadaceae; genus Proteiniphilum. Next base: position 86,412 of record JAQVXD010000006.1, on the reverse strand, counting down.
TGAGGAGGTACTGGTTGCAGCGTACCACCCTCAAGGGGATATTCCTTCGGGTCACTTAACCAACACTCAGGTGAATGAGTATCTGCAAAAGGTGACAGGACTTGAAACCAGTCTGCAGGATCTGTCAGACAGGATCTTTGTAAAACATACAGAAGTATTCGATGGAATGGAAACAGAAATAAATAATTCTGATCCTGATTTCCCTGTACTTAACATACGAAACAGGAATAACCACCTGGAGATAAAAGCTTATTCTTCAGTGGGTATTTTGAACGGCAATCCTTTCGATATTGGCTCAGTTGTTGTTTATATTGACAAAAATGAGACCTTTTATCTGCCAGAAAACCTAAAAGATAAATTAAAATAATTACTCTTTTTCAGTTTTAATATTTCCATGATACGAAATTGCCTGACGGTTGACATCATTTACGCTCAGCCGTCCGGTTCCGTTCTCGTAAATATCAAAATTAAACACAACCTGCCGATCGAGGTCATTAATTATTATATTCACTAGCCAGTTGCCAGCTCTTTTCCCAGAGATAACCTCATACACAAAATCTGTACTTGTAAAATTATATCCGCCTTCACGTGGATCAATAGGTGCTGTGTATGCTCTTCCATAGTATGGCAAATAAGCCTTTACAGTATCAGCCGAAACCTTAACTTCATAGTATGGAGAAAGATAAATTGATTTAAAACCGGTTGGATATGCATAAGTGGCTTCAAAGGTAAAGTCAGACATCTCTACGGCATCCTCTATTTCAGCTGCTAACTGTGCTCTTTCTGCAGCTGTTTGTGTACTTCCGCAAGCAGAAAGGAAAATAATGGTGAAAAGTGATAACAGACCATAAGTTGTAAATTTTTTCATATAAACCTCCTTAATTTTTTCGTCACTATTGATGTACGGCAAGACCTACTTGCCTGATTATCAAAAGAGCTCATTAAATAAACAACTAAAAAGCAGATATTGTTTTTAGATTTCAGACTATTAAAAAGGTTTCAGGAAAATAGTGTGAAAGATAAAAAATCATCAATAAAAGCATCATTGAATACGCAAGATAGATATGCCTTCTGGATTCTGTCCTTGAATAAAAATAAGAATATAGTACAGACATAAGGGTTACAGAAAGTACAATATAGAAAAGCGTCTCTTTCCAGTAAACAATCTGCATAATAGATAAAATGACTATAAGGTAAACCGTAAATCGCATCAGGCTAAGAGTTAGCACCTTATCACGTGCATACTCATTTACACTGAGGACTATAATTATAGTAAAGAAAATCGCAATAAGAATGACTGCCAACCATTCATATAAAGTATATACAGGCATATCCGGAATAGAGAAACTTATGAAATTACTTAACGGTAGGAGGAAACTATCAATATCATCTAAAACAAAATAAACAGAAAACAGAGTGATATATACAAGAAAAACTCCAAAAAGAGAAGCAATAAAAGAGTGCAGCTGCGGTCCCCGCATCGCCTTCTCTCCTCTCCACCATAAGGGTATCAGTACAAGTGCATAAACTTGAAAAAGTGAAGCAACGGCAATAAGGATAGATGACCTGAATGAATAGAGGTATGAATTAGGTTTCTGGTACGACTCCAGCAAAGGAATTATAGAAAAAAGAATAAAAATTATCGCAACGTAATTGCCTGTCATCACCAGACAGTAAGGGTGAAGACTCAAGAAAAACAAAGGAGCTGTGTATGGCAGGTTGGATCGTGAACGAACTATGCTGTATCTGTTGTTAATAGAGAATAGGATCCATGATATTATAATTACAGAAAGAGTGGATGCAATAAACGAAACTAAAGGATCTTCAAAAAGATGTGCTAAAGGTTGCCAAAGAAAATTATCATTGACAACCATAATTTCAGGCAACCCCCTTTCTAAATATAGAAAAACTCTCATTCCAATTACAAAAAGGGTTGTAAGTACAATTACAAAACGCCCTTCTACGAAATTTTCACGAAAGGATTTTACAACAGGATGCATTATCTGATTAATTAAAAATCGGATTGAAGATCGAAGCCAATATCTTTTCTGTAATAACTCTTCTCAAAATTTATCTTCTGAATATTTTTATAAGAAGTCTGCAGGGCTTCTTCCATGTTGTTACCGAAAGAGGTTACAGACAACACTCTCCCTCCTGCAGTAATTACCTGATCGTTTAGTAGAGCTGTTCCGGCATGAAATACCATACTGTCTATTATCGTATTAAGACCTGCAATCACTTTACCTCTTTCATAATCTTCGGGATATCCTCCGGAAACCATCATCACGGTTGCAGCATGTCTATCATCAATTTCCAGTTTTCTCTGCTCCAGTGTTTCTGTGGTTACACCAATAAACAGGTCCAGCAAATCTGATTTAATGAGTGGTATTACAACTTCTGATTCAGGATCTCCCATTCGCACGTTATACTCAATCACCTTAGGATCTCCGTCAACATTTATCAGTCCGATAAATATAAAACCCTTATAATCTATATTTTCTTTCTTAAGACCTTCAACTGTTGGTTCTACTATACTTGTTCTCACTTTCTCCATGTATTCATTATTGGCAAAAGGCACAGGAGAAACAGCTCCCATTCCACCGGTATTTAATCCGGTGTCACCTTCACCAATACGTTTGTAGTCTTTAGCAACAGGTAGAATCTTAAATGAAGTTCCGTCAGACAGAACAAAAACAGAACACTCAATTCCAGATAAAAACTCTTCAATGACTACCTTGTTACCAGCATTACCGAATTTACCGTTTAACATCTCCCAAAGCATCTGCTTTGCGTAGTTTAAATCATCTATTATAAGTACACCTTTTCCCGCTGCCAATCCGTCTGCTTTAAGAACATACGGCGCAGTAAGAGTATCAAGGAAAGCATTTCCTTCGGTGATATTATCAAGCGTAACTGATTTATAACGAGCTGTAGGAATGTTATGACGATGCATAAACTTCTTGGCAAAATCCTTACTGCCTTCTAATTGTGCTCCTTCACGTGAGGGACCTATTACAGCAATATGGCATATATCTTCATCTTCATGGAAAAAATCATAGACTCCCTGAACAAGAGGATCTTCAGGTCCGACAACAATCATATCGATATCGTGACTTAAAGAGAATTCCTTCATCGATGCAAAATCAGTTACGCTGAAATGGACATTGGTACCAAGCATAGCTGTTCCTGCATTACCCGGGGCAATATACAAATTGTTTAAGTAACTGCTCTTACGTATTTTCCACGCCAAAGCGTGCTCCCGGCCTCCGGATCCAAGAATAAGGACATTCATAAAATCTATAATTATATTTTGAAGTTTATACAAAGCTACTAAAAAAAATCAATTTAAAAGATGAGTTACATTAAAATGGAGTAATTGTTATCTTTGCATATTGGATGTCCTTTTTCACCTGATATAAATATATATCAGTTTTATCGGAAATAAATCAATTAAAATATGATGAACAGTAACAGAGTATGCTCCCTTTTCGAGATAAAATATCCTATAATTCAGGCCGGTATGGTATGGTGCAGTGGCTGGAGACTTGCATCAGCTGTAAGCAACTCGGGAGGATTGGGTTTGATAGGCGCAGGATCAATGCATCCTGACACTTTACGCGAACATATACAGAAATGCAAAAGTGCAACAGATAAACCTTTTGGCGTAAATATCCCTCTTATGTATCCTCAAATTGAGGAAATAATGCAGATTGTAATTGAAGAGAAAGTACCTATAGTATTTACATCTGCAGGGAATCCTAAAACATGGACATCCAAACTTAAGGAAAATGGAATTAAAGTAGCCCATGTCGTATCCAGTTCCAAGTTTGCCATTAAAGCCACTGAAGCCGATGTTGACGCAATTGTTGCTGAAGGCTTTGAAGCGGGAGGTCATAACGGAAGAGAGGAAACCACAACATTTACATTAATCCCACAGGTGAGAAAAGCAACAGACCTGCCACTGATTGCTGCAGGTGGCATTTCTTCGGGAGAATCAATGGCTGCGGCTATAGCACTTGGCGCAGAAGGTGTTCAGGTAGGCACTCGTTTTGCACTGACTGTAGAAAGCTCAGCCAGTGATGCTTTTAAACAAAAATGTATTACCCTGAATGAAGGGGACACTTCCGTTTCACTAAAAAAAGTATCCCCTGTACGATTAGTTAAAAATGAATTCTATAAACAGGTTCAGGAAATGGAAGACAAGGGGGCTACAGCTGAAGAATTGCGTGCATTTTTAGGGAGGGGAAGATCTAAAAAAGGTGTTTTTGAAGGAGACCTTACTGAAGGAGAATTGGAGATTGGACAGATTGCTTCCGATATCAGAGAGATAATACCTGCTTCTGAGGTTATAAAAGATATGATAGAGAATTATAACAAAACCTTGAAAAACATTTCAGGAAAGACATTTTAATCATGCAAAGAATCTCATTTATTACTCTGCTGATCGCTTTTACATTTTCTTTTGGCAGCTCGGCTCAATCAGATAATATATTCACTCTGGAACAACTCATTCCGGGAGGAACTGAATACAGCAAATATTCTCCGCGATTACCGGTTAATTACCAGTGGAACGGAAACATGCTGATAGAAACAGGAAAAGATTCAGTATGGATTTATTGTAATCCTTCTAAATTGAGTGAGAAATCACTCCTTTTTACTTATGATGACATTCTGGTACAATTAAAGGAAAACTCAAACAGAGTAAACTCAGTTACTTTTTCCAGAGAGGGAAGTCCTTCAGTATCTTTTAATACAAATAATGGGACAGGTGTATTTGACTATGAGAAAAAAACAATCACTGCCTATTTCAGTTATCCCGAAATGAGTGCAAATTACATTTTATCTCACGATAAAAACCTGTTGGCGTATACTAAAGAAAACAATCTCTATCTACTTGATAAAAATGGAAATGAAAAGCAGATAACAAGTGATAATTGTAAAGATATTATCAGCGGGCAGTCTGTTCACAGAAACGAGTTTGGAATTAACAGTGGAATCTTTTGGTCTCCTCAGAACGATAAAATCGCCTTCTACAGAATGGATGAAACAATGGTCACCTCCTACCCCATTGTTGATATGTCGGCAAGAGTGGCACAACTGAAATCGATAAAATACCCCATGGCAGGAATGACCAGTCACCAGGTTACAATTGGAGTATTCGATATCAACAGCGGGCGGGTCACTTATTTGAAAACAGGAGAGCCCGACGATCACTATCTTACAAATGTCTCATGGAGTCCTGACGGTGAACACATATACGCAGCAGAACTCAACAGGGAACAAAATCATTTGAAACTCAACTGTTATAATGCATCTTCAGGTGATTTCGAAAAGACATTATTTGAAGAAAAACATCCCAAATATGTTGAACCTCAAAACCCTCTGTTATTCGTAACAAACAAGACTGATCAATTTATATGGCAGAGTAAAAGAAATGGATTTAACCATCTGTATCTATATGAAACATCAGGGAATTTGATGAAGCAGTTGACAGCCGGCGAATGGGAGGTTACAGATGTTATTGGTTTTGATGATAAAGGAAACAATCTCTATTTTGTATCCACCAATCCAACTCCTCTTGAACGGCACATTTTTAGTGTAAACCTGAAGAACGGAAAAATATCACAACACAGTTCAATACCTGGAATGCACTCGGCATCACTGAGTCTATCAGGAAGATACTTGACAGATCGCTTTTCATCACACGACAATCCGGGTGAAGTCAGTCTGATTGACACCCGTAATCAAAGATCAGAACAACTTTCATTTGCCGTTAATCCATTTGAGGGTTATAATAATATTCCTGCTGTAGAGATTGGTAAGATAAAAGCTGCAGACGGGAAGAGTGAGCTGTACTACCGGCTTGTAAAGCCTGCCGATTTCGATGAAAATAAGAAGTACCCCGTTGCTGTTTATGTTTATGGCGGCCCTCACTCCCAAATGGTTAACAACCGCTGGCGATACGGTTCAGGCGGTTGGGAATTGTATATGGCTCAAAAAGGGTATCTGGTTTTTGTGATGGACAACCGTGGAACAGCTTACAGAGGTTTTGACTTTGAGAATATAACACACAGGCAATTAGGAGTTGAAGAGTCAAAAGATCAAATGAAGGGTGTAGAATTTCTGAGATTACTCCCTTATGTAGATACTGATAAAATGGGAATACACGGGTGGAGCTACGGTGGATTTATGACTATAAACATGCTGCTTCGCTACCCTGATGTTTTTAAAGTTGGTGTTGCAGGGGGACCCGTTACTGATTGGAGTTATTATGAAGTTATGTATGGCGAGAGATATATGGACAAGCCACAGGAAAACACTGAGGGTTACGAAGAAACCAGTTTACTGAATAAAGCTGACAAGCTGCAATCAAGATTACTGATTATTCATGGTGATGAGGATCCGACAGTAGTTATGCAGCACAGCTCTCAGTTCATAAAAGCATGTATAAAGGAAAGGAAGCATCCTGACTTGTTTGTATACCCGGGTCACGGGCACAATATGACAGGACCTGATCGTGTTCATCTTCATGAACATATCACACTCTACTTCGACAAAAACTTATTATCTTTGTAATTAATATGCAATATAAACTTTTCCCGTCGGAGCGATTTTCTTTTTTCAGCCTTAGCAGCGGCAGCTGTGGCAATTGTTACTATTTGGGAAACTCATACTACGGTATACTTATAGATGCCGGAATCGGTCCGCGTGTCATCAAAAAAAGGCTCGCTGAGCATGGAGTCAATATTTCATCGATAATGGCTGTATTAATTACACACGATCACTACGACCATATTAAATCTGTAGGTTATCTTGGAGAAAAACTTCACATCCCTGTATATGCCACACGTGAAGTACACAGAGGTATAAAAAACAGTCCGCTTATACAAAACAGCTTAAACGGATCGGCTAAATATATAGAGAAAGGCAAAACTTTTCAGATAGAGGACTTTAGAATTACTCCATTTGATGTGCCACACGACAGTAATGACAATGCAGGATATTACCTGGAATTTGGAGGTCAGAAAATGACTCTGGCTACTGATGTGGGTGCCATAACAGATGAGGTTGCCAAATATATATGCAAGGCTAACCATCTGGTTATTGAAAGTAACTATGACGAAGATATGCTGAATAACGGGCGCTACCCGTGGCATCTTAAACGAAGAATAACCTCCGGTACCGGACACCTGAGTAACCGCGAGACAGCAGAGTTTCTTGCAAATAATTTTTCATCTGAACTACGCAATATCTGGCTCTGTCATCTGAGTGGTGACAATAATAACCCTCAGCTGGCATTTGACACTACAAAGGATCAGTTGTCACTTAAAGGTATTGAGGTAGGACAACATGTCGATTTGCACGTTCTTGAACGAAATGTTTTATCAGCAAAAATTGAATTCTGAGCCAAATGTCCCCTGCACCAGTTCTTCTTTTTACCTATAACCGCCCCTCACATACAAGGCAAACTCTTGAAGCCTTGATGAACAATGAACTTTGTGATGAGACCGAACTCTTTATCTTCTCTGACGGATACAAAGACAATTCAGATAAAAAAGAGGTTCTCAAAGTACGTAAACTTATTCATTCCATTGACGGGTTTAAGAAGATACATATAAAAGAGAACCACGAAAATATCGGACTTGCAAAAAATATTATCAACGGGGTTACCGGTATAATAAATGATTATGGCCGAGTCATAGTACTTGAGGATGATCTGATCACTGCACAACATTTTCTCACTTTCATGAATGAGGCTTTAGATAAATTTGAAGATGAAGAGAAAATCGGACATATTCACGGTTTTTGCTTTCCCATAAAAGGATTACCTGAGTCTTTCTTAATAAAATGGACAGGCAGCTGGGGCTGGGCAACCTGGAAAAGAGCTTGGCAAAAGTTCAACCCTGACGGGCAAGAATTATTAAATGAATTAAATCGGCGCAAACTTTCCAAACAGTTTGATTTTAATGGAAAATACCCGTTCACGCGGATGTTAAAAAGGCAGGTTAACGGGGAAAACGATTCCTGGGCGATCAGATGGAATGCAACACTTTTCCTGAATGATATGTTATCTCTTAATTCAGGCAAATCTCTCGTGCAAAACATTGGCTTTGACGGAAGCGGTGTTCACAGCGGTAGTGATGAAATATACAACACTGATTTGTATAAAGGAGAATTGAATATTGATATCCCTGAAATTATTGAGAACAAGGCAGCCAGAAAAGCCTTTATGAAGTATTACGGACTTACAAATTCATTCAGTGCTAAAGTTAAAAGAAGGATAAACAGATTTCTAAGAAGCAGATAGACTATGAACATCCTAATTATCAGCAAATCAGATATTAACGGAGGAGCAGCTATTGCTTCGTACCGACTGATGAATGCCCTGAGGTCTGAAGGATTGAATGTAAGGATGTTGGTTAGTGATAAGAAATCTGACAATCCCAATGTGGTACAGATTGGAAGTAGATATAAAAACCAGTGGAATTTTTATAGGGAAAGAGGCGAAATCTTCCTTCATAATCACCTTTCAAAAGAATACCTGTTTGATGTATCAATTGCAAGTAGCGGCGTATCAATTACTGAACTTGAGGAATTCAGGGATGCTGATGTGATACATTTGCACTGGATCAATCAAGGGATGTTATCTATAAAGGAGATTGACAAAATCCTTCATTCCGGGAAAAAGGTGGTATGGACTATGCATGACATGTGGCCATTTACGGGCATTTGTCATCATGCCGGTAATTGCAATAATTACGAAAAAGCCTGCGGAGTGTGTCCATATCTCTCAAACCCCTCAGAAAGAGATCTTTCTAATTATATATTTAAGAAAAAGAAGAAAGCTTATTCAAAAGGAAATATCACTTTTGTAGCATGCAGTGAGTGGTTGAAGAGAAGGGCGGAAAAAAGTCCACTCACTAAAGGTCACAAAGTAATTTCTATCCCTAATCCTATTGACACAGATCTGTACAAACCGATGGATAAATTCAGTATTCGCAGAAAGCTAAACCTGCCCACTGATAAGAAGCTAATCCTCTTTGCTGCAGCCAAAGCTTCAGATCCACGTAAGGGTACAGATTATTTGGTTAATGCATCTAAACTGATTGCAGCAGATTATCAGGATAAATTTCTTTTTCTGATTGTTGGAAATCAAGGTACAGAAATTACGTCAAGACTATCAGTCCCCTCTCTTTGCATGGGGTATGTAGATTCTCATAATATGCCGGAAGTATATAACTCTGCTGATGTTTATATAACCCCCTCTTTGCAGGAAAATCTGCCAAACACAATTATGGAAGCGATGTCTTCGGGCACACCCTGTGTGGGTTTTGAAATTGGCGGTATTCCGGAAATGATAAATCACAAATTAACAGGTTATATAGCCAGGTATAAAGACACAGAAGATTTGGCTAATGGAATAAACTGGACTCTTTTAGAGGCTGACTCAGACGCACTTGCACGAAATTCCCGTGAGAAAGTGTTAACTTCATACGAACAAAGTAAAATTGCAACATTCTACAGGAAAATTTATGAAGAGTGAGAATAAAATAACAGACCAAGCACATTGGGAAGAGTATTGGAATAATTTTCAATATGATAAAATACCTGATAAGGTAGTTTTCAAAAAGTTTATGCCTCAACTCACAATGGGTAAAAGCTTTATTGAAATCGGCGGATTCCCGGGTCAGATATCTGCCTATTTCTATAATCATGGAATTCATGATGTAGCTTTGCTGGATTTTCATCTTAATAAAGATATCGTTAGAAATTTAGAGAGGATTAATAATTTACCTCAGAATAGTATAAAATGTATACATACCGATTTTTTTAATTTTAAATCCGACAGGAAATATGACATAGTATTTTCATCCGGTTTTATTGAACATTTTGAAGATACAGCTGATGTTATCAGTCGCCATGTAGATCTTCTTTCTGAAAACGGTCAGTTACTTATCCTTATCCCCAATTTTCTTGGTCTGAACGGAGTAGTTCAGCGAAAGTGTGACAGGCCGAATCTTGAAGCACATAATTTAAAATCTATGGAGATCCCATATCTTGAAAATATTATGGACAGGTTTAATCTGAGAGATTTAACTGTTGAGTATATTGGCAGGCCCATGTTGTGGTTAGAGCCTAAACCAGAGAATAAAAATAAAAGAAAATGGATAAAAATGCTGAGCTACGTTGTCAAGCTATTCCCTTTTAAAAGTAAATTTTTGTCCCCGTTTATAGCCATTTACGCCAGAAAATGAAGAAATTATCAATAATAACCGTAACCTTTAATGCAGAACAAACGCTGGAACGTACATTGAGAAGTGTCAGTTCACAGTCCTATCCCGATATTGAACATATTATAGTTGACGGGAAGTCTACAGATAGCACCATTGATTTGGTTCATAAGTATGAGAATGATAAACTAAAATGGATAAGTGAACCTGACAATGGGTTGTATGATGCTATGAACAAAGGCATTAAAATGGCAACTGGAAACTATCTCTGCTTTCTAAATGCAGGCGACACTTTTTTTGCTGAGGATACAGTTGAATTGATTATGTTATCAAACAGTTCTGCTGATATAATTTACGGAGAGACAGCAATCGTTGACAACAACGGCACTTTTCTTCATATGAGGAGATTGAAAGCTCCGGAAAAACTTACATGGAAAAGTTTTAAACAGGGTATGCTTGTTTGCCACCAGGCATTTATTGTCAGACGGGAGATTACCGAACCTTATGATCTCCGGTATCATTTCTCTTCTGATTTTGAGTGGTCGATTCGCATGTTGAAGAAGTCAGAAACCATTATCAATACAAATCATATATTAATAAACTACCTGAATAAGGGTATGACAACCACCAACAGGAAAGAATCACTTAAGGAGAGATATCGGATAATGGTAAAACATTACGGTCAGCTTTCAACTTTTTTTCATCATCTCTGGTTCATTGTAAGGCTAGTTATTAAATAAATCAATTGTTTGCATTTTAAAAAATGAAACGAAGAAAATTAAAACTTGAGGAACTTAACAGAATTAACCTAGAAGAGTTTCGGGAGGCAAAAAAAATCCCACTTGTGGTGGTTCTTGATAATGTTAGGAGTCAAAATAACATAGGTTCAGTATTCAGAACCAGTGATGCATTTCGTGTTGAGGAAATTCTGCTGTGCGGTATTACAGCAACACCTCCAAATGTTGAGATACATAAAACCGCTCTTGGTGCTGAAGATTCTGTTAAATGGAGATATTATAATGATACAATGTCTGCGCTTAACGCATTAAAGCAAGAATGTTATACAGTATATTCAATAGAGCAGGCTGAAAATAGTCAGTCGCTGGAGTCAATCGAATTAGATAAAAACAAAAAGTATGCTGTAATATTAGGTCATGAGGTACATGGAGTAGATCAAAATGTGGTTAACTCTTCTGACGGGTGTATAGAAATACCTCAATACGGTACAAAACACTCACTTAATGTTTCTGTTACTGCAGGTATTGTAATTTGGGACTTCTTCAAAAAACTCAAATAAATTAAAAAGAAACGGGCTGCTGTCTTCAATAACAGCAACCCGATGTAATTTATAGTTCTCTGATTTTTACATTACGGAACCAGATTGAGTATCCGTGGTCTTGCAATCCAATATATCCTTCTTTTGGTATACCCTCCTGAAAACCGGGGAAGTTTTTAAACTTACTGTTCTCTACCAGTTCATCCCATTCTTTTGACCAAAGTGTATACTCAACAACCTTGACACCATTTTGTGTATGGGTTACCTTACCGTCATCTACACGTATCACTATGTTGTTCCATTCTCCATAAGGATTAACGGTCTTAGGATCTGCGGGAAGCATATCATATAAAGAGCCTGCAAGATGTGAATCAATCTTATTATCACTTGCATACTCATTGTCCAGGATTTGCACTTCAGGAGAAGAGCTGTACACTGCCCTCCCTTTTTCCTCACGTACATTGTAAAAGATACCCGAATTGCCCTCTTTTTCAGTCTTCCAGTCAATAGTCAATTCAAAGTTCTTGAATTTTTTCGGGAAAAAAATCAAATCACCACCCACTCCCTGTCCCGTACGAGCGTTTTCGGCTTTAAATACTTTCATTGCCCCATCCTCAATTGTCCAGTTATCCGGTACACTGTTGCCATTATACTGCCGCCAACCGGTAAAATCCTTGCCATTAAACAGCAGTTCCCAACCCTCTCTTTCTTCGGATTTTGTGAGTTCGTTAACCTTAACTCTTGATGCCGAGCATGAAGCAAAAAGAATAACTGTAATCAGTAACATCCATGCATTTCTCATTTTCATAAAATTTAAATTGTTATAATTGATAAAAAATTAATGTGTAAACTTCAAAATTATTGTTCCCATCTCTTCAGCATAAGATTTTCACCATCAAATTCAGCGTAAGAAAACAGGTTTATCCAGTCGCCCAGGATAACGACACAACTATGTTCAGCAATTGACAAATTGAGCAATATATGACGGTGACCGTAGACAAAATAATCAATATCATTTATCTCTTCCAATTTCTCCTTTGAGAAACGTATAAGGTATTCATTATCTTCACCCAAATAATCAATAACACCTCCTTTTTTGCGGCTGTCACTCGACCATGCATGAGCAAGAGGTATAGTCCATCTTGGATGAATTGCTGAAAAACATTTTCGCAGAAACTTATTATGAAATATTTTTCGGATAAAGTGGAATGTTCTGGAATCGTCACCAAGTCCGTCGCCATGTGCAAGAAAAAACTTTTTCCCCTTAATATCAACAACCAAAGGCTCAAAATTCAGTATCATGCCACACTCTTTCGACAGGTAGTCCGTAAGCCATATATCATGATTCCCAATAAAAAAATGTACCTCAACACCTGAGTCTGTTACCTCAGCAATCTTGCCGAGCAGTCGGGTAAAACCTTTGGGAACCACATATTTGTATTCATACCAGTAATCAAATATATCTCCCATCAGATAAATTGATTCTGCATCTTGCTTAACATGATCAAGCCAGCGACACAGTTTTCTCTCTGCTTCGAGGGAGTCACGGTGTGTTTTTGCTCCAAGATGGGCGTCAGAGAGAAAATATACTTTTTTGCTCACAACAACTGTTTTTCAGAGTACTAAGAATACCTCTACATCATTCCCAATTCGAGCAAAGCCTCTTCACTCATCATAGACTGATCCCATGGAGGATCAAATGTAAGATTTAAATTCACGTTGTTAACTTCTTCAATCGATTCGACCTTCATCTGAACATCCATCAGGATAAAGTCGGCGGCTGGACAGGCGGGTGAAGTGAATGTCATTTCGATGGTAACATTATTACCTTCATCAACATCCACATCATATATCATTCCCAAATCATATATATTAACCGGAATCTCAGGGTCATAACATGTACGCAACATGACCACTATTTTATCTTGTAAAGCTTGTAACTCTTCGTTCATAATCTAATGTTTTTTTATTAAACCGAAATACGGCATAATTGTTTAAAATCTTCAGATGATTCCCTCATCTGCAAAACTAAAATATCGGTCACCACACACTATGATGTGGTCGAGCAGTACAATATCCATCCAATGTGCAGCCTCTTTAAGTTTCTTTGTTATCTGAGTATCCTGCGGACTGGGTCTGCAGTTTTCTGACGGGTGATTATGAGCTAAAAAAATTCCTGAAGCATAATACTTTAGGGCTTCGCGAAGAATTAATCTGATATCTACAACAGTTCCTGAAATTCCGCCTCTGCTTACCTGTAATTCTGTCAGAACTCTGTTAGATCTGTCAGTCAGCAGCACCCAGGTCTCTTCATGATTCAAATCAGTCAGCTTAGGAAAAAACTCTTCGTATGCTATTCTGGAAGAAGTGATTTTCCTTCGTTTAACCGACTCAACTGCTTTTCTTCTTCGTCCAAGTTCAAGTGCTGCAGTTATAGACACTGCTTTTGCCTCTCCTATTCCCTTGAATTTTTGTATCAAATCAGTCACACTCATCTTTGCAAGCTTATTCAGATCGTTATCAGCTTCGTTAAGTATACTTTTGCCAAGTTCCACTGCACTTTGCTCACTGTTACCTGAACCGATAAGTATTGCTATAAGCTCTGAGTCCGATAGTGTTGAAACGCCTTTCAATAACAACTTTTCACGGGGCCGATCTTCCTCTGCCCACTGCTTTATGCTTAACTTGCTCATGATGATTTACCGCTCTTTAACAGAGCAAATATACATAAAAGTATTTATTTATTAACAGTCCGACAGTAATTACCTGTTTACGAAGTTTAATATCGTATGTGACTCCGGCGAACCTCGTCTATAGATCACTTATAGATGCCTTATACATAGCTTATCTGTATATAAGCTATGTATAAGCGATCTTTGGCTGAAATAGCTCTGAATTAAGTAAAAAAAAGAGCTGTTCTGAAAGAATAGCTCCCTATTATAAGTGATAATAAATTTCTCAATTACTCCCTAACTCTCTCTACATAAGAGCCGTTACGGGTATCTACCTTGATTTTTTCTCCTGTATCAATAAATAGCGGAACTCTTACCTCAGCTCCGGTTTCCATTGTGGCAGGTTTTAATGCATTAGTTGCAGTATCGCCTTTAATGCCCGGTTCTGTGTAAGTCACTTCAAGAACTACATGTACAGGCATCTCAGCTGTAAGAATGGTACCGCTTTCGGCATGAATCTGTACTTCTACAATGTCACCTTCTTTAAGGAATTGCACACCTTCAATCTGTTCACCTGGAATAGGAATTTGCTCAAATGTCTCAGTATTCATAAAGTTATAGCCCATATCATCTTTATAGAGATATTGAAATGGTCTTCTCTCTATACGTACCTCTTCAACTTTAACGCCGGAATTGAATGTTTTTTCTAATACCCTGCCGGTAGTAACATTTTTTAGTTTAGTACGAACGAATGCTGCCCCTTTACCTGGTTTTACATGAAGAAATTCAGTAATAAAGTAATATTGGCCATCCAGATCGATGCACATTCCGTTCCTGAAATCAGCGGTTGTTGCCATAAATATTTGTAATTGTTATTCTATAAGTTAATTAATTGTATCTGAGTGCAAAAGTAGTTATTTACTGTGTAAAATGCAAATGAATAAACCTGTGGCCTACTTAAAAGTGAACAAATAATTAGGTATAAAGTTCCATATCGCCACCAATGCAATAGCAAATGCTTTTGCCAGATAGAAGTTAATCTTTAGTTTTTCATGAAACAGGTAAATAAAAAGATTATTCAATGCCAGACCAATTAAAGAGATGGTGAAAAAGGAGAGATATTCTCGGCCTACCTCAGGACTGTCACTCTCAAATGTCCATATACGGTTTAGAATATAGTTTGAAGTAGCTGCAATTGAAAAGCCTATAGAGTTAGAAACGAATTTATTCCATTTTAGTTTTTCCTTACATATCCACGTGAAAAAGAAATCGACAACTGTTCCGGATAAACCGACGGCACCGAACTTTATAAATTTAATTAGCAACTCTATTATCATTCAAAAACAACTTTCCTTGGTTTCTCCAATGTTGCAGGATACACTCCGGTAGTTCCTGCTGCAAAATAAACATCATATTCACCTGAGGGATATTCAGATAAATCGAATGAAATATTACAGGAAACAGATTCACCTGAAAGTATTTCATCTGTCTCAAATGTGGAAACTGCAGGTACCTTCTCTCTGACAATTTTCCCGTCAATTTCTGCTAAGAACACAAGCGATATCTGTAAAGGCATTGAGGGGTGATTTATGTTGTAGGTATTGTCGTACGGATTAAATATCGTAACTGACAACTCGTTTTTATTCCCGGTTGATAAAGGATTGTCATTTATATGCGGAATTACTTTCAGCCTTTTAAATGGCTGGTATTGCTCTACTTCTTTCAGATTGAATATTGACTCTCTACTTATTGTAGGTTCCACTCCTGTAGTGTCATTTCTGAAATCCAAAACAACAGGCTTTCCGAGGTATTTCTCGTCGAATCTCCATATATCGTATTGCGTGTTTCGATAATTCAGTGCACCCATTGCATGAGCCTCTCTGCCGGTATAGAACCTGTATTTTGAGGGCATTTGGAAGCCCGAGGTAAATACAACCGGACGATCTCCTGCTACTGCATGGAGATCTGAGACTCTCTGTTTGTCTCCATGCCATTCAGTTTTTATTGGAAGCACATCTACCATAAGAAAAACACGAGCTGCTAATACTAATATTAATGAAGGTGCAACTACTTTATAAAGGTAACGTTTTAATTTTTTGTTTTCAACAGCTTCTCGTAAAATCAGAATTACCATTGGCACAGATGCAGCAATTGTCCAATGTGGTTCTACCCTGCTTTTGAAAGTCCATAAAGCGAAGAAGATTAAAAACCCTGCCATCAGGAATTTTAGAGCTCTTTGAAACAGATCCCCTTTTTTGTTAATGAACAGAACATATATACCTGCCACTAAAGTAAATGGGTTAAATACAGGCAACTGATTAAGTAAATAATCTAAAATATTGCTCCATTCAAATCCTCTGGAGCGATCTACGAGGTGATATTTTAACGATGGGAATTCGTGGTTTACCTGCCACAAAATATGAGGAATATAGAGAATTAATGCAATTATGACTGAGTAGTAAAAAGTGGGTTTTCTGAACAACTTCAGATTAGAGCATATAACTAAAATTATAACCAGTGCTCCGTGATATTTACTGTACATTAATCCGGCCATTGACAGAGACATCAGAAGTGCTCCTTTTACTGAATAGTCTCTATTGATATAAAACCTGTAACTCCATAAAAAAAGAACAGAGAAGAATAAAAGTGCAGAGTCAGGGGTGGCAACAAATCCGTAAGCTTGCAGCATTACCACTGAAAAAGAGACTAAGAAAAACAGAATTACATTCTCTTTTGTATCTTCAATCTCAAGCAGTTTGTAGAGCACGCAGAGAAAGACAACTTGCATTATCATTACTATCAGACGTACTCCGAGTAGTGAGTCTCCGGCAATCAGAGTACCTGCTTTAATTATTAAAGCAATCATGGGAGGATGATCAAAATATCCCCAATCCAAATGTTGGGAGTAGACCCAATAATAGGATTCATCGTTCCCGATTTCTGTAAAAAGAGACTGGATAACGTTAAGTAAAAACCAAGCAAATATTAAAAGTAAAAATATCTGCCTGGTTTTTAAAGTATTTAAAAATCCTGATTTTAACATTGTTAGTCTATTCTACATAACCTGCATTCCATCCAATACAAGTTTTATGACAAACAATACAAATATAACCCACATTGTTACGGAAATGTGTTTCCATTTTCCACTTAATGCTTTTAGCAATACAAAAGAGAGCATGCCAAACACAATCCCCTGGGCAATGCTGAATGCAAAAGGCATCATAACTATAGTAAGGAAAGCAGGCAGTGCTTCTGTCATATCATTGAAGTTGATCCTCACAACAGAGGAAATCATAAAAAGTCCAACCAATATAAGCGCTGGAGCTGTTGCCGAAGCTGGCACCATAAGAAACAGAGGAGCAAGAAACAGGGCAAGGAAAAACATTGTTGCTGTGGAAAAAGCAGTAAGTCCGGTTCTGCCTCCTGCTGCAACACCTGAAGCACTTTCAACATATGAAGTAACGGTACTTGTTCCTAAAACAGCTCCGAAAGTAGTCCCCAGTGCATCTGCAAAAAGGGCTTTCTTTATCTGCGGAAAGCTTCCATCCTTATCAGTTAAACCAATTTTTGATGCAACACCCAGTAAAGTTCCTATTGTATCGAACAGATTCACAAACAGGAAAGTAAATACTACAATCAGCATATCGAGAGTGAATATGTTGCCCCATTCAAATTTCATGAATATGGGAGATATGCTCGGGGGCAGTGACACCAGACCGCCTGTTGGCATCTGAACCAAACCTAATATCAGAGCAAATACTGTTGCTGCAACTATACCTATAAGGAAAGATCCGTGAATTTTCTTATAATACAAAACTGCAGTGAGGATAAGTCCGAGTGATGCAACCCAGATATGAGGATCTGACATTGATCCGAGGGTTAACATTGTATTTTCATCTTTTACTATTAATCCGGCGTTTTGCAGTCCCAGGAAAGTAATGAAAAGCCCTATACCTACAGGAATTGCATCTTTAATCGTACTTGGAATACTTTTTACAATCAATTCCCGCACATTAAAGAAAGTAAGTATCAAAAATATTATACCTTCGATGAATACTGCCGTCAGAGCCATCTGCCATGAATACCCAAGTCCCAGTACAACCGAGAACGCAAAAAATGAGTTTAGTCCCATTCCCGGTGCCTGCGCTATAGGCAGATTTGGAATAAATGCCATAAACAGTGTACCTAAAACACTTGCAAGAGCAGTTGCCGTAAACAACGCAGACTTATCCATTCCTGTTGCACTCAAAATATTCGGATTGACAACTAATATATACGACATCGTCAGAAAGGTAATAACACCGGCTACCAGCTCTGTACGTACTGTTGTCTTGTTTTTCTTTAATTTAAATATCTTTTCAAGCATAATCAATCTTTACTTAATAATTAGAAAATCCATTTAGTTGCCAGGGTAGGTATGGCGTAAAGCTTACTCTCGGCAAATTTATTCACAAAATTATAGCTCAATTCCACTTCGCTTCCCAGTGCAAAGTTGGGTGTGATATTGAACCAAATTTGTGGTTCGCTCAGTAAGACTACCTTCTTACCGCTTGCATCATTGCCTTCTGTGAATGATTTGTCTTCGGTCCATAGGTCCATAAATCCTCCCAGGGAGATCTTGTTCCCCGCCAGGGAAGCATTCCAGGTAACTGTCCATTGGACATCATTACTAGCCTGTTCGAATGCGTTTAGTTTATACGCAAGATATGTATTCATATAAAAATTACCCAATTGAAACGGATATCCAAAACCTGCAAGATATGCACCGGGAATTGAGAAACCTGAGCCTGTACCTCTTACCAGACCCAAACCTCCGTTATATTCAATGTGCGGGAGAAGAGGAAAATCACCAATTTTAAACTCCCTCGCAATTTCGCCATATATTAATCCGGGATTACCTTTGTTAAAGCTGAAATCGAAGTCCACAAACATGAATGTGTTACCCCACTGGTCTGGTTTGTAAAATTCAAATGTCGCGGTCAGATAATTAACACCGGAGACCTCATCTCTATAGAGTGAACTTCGCGGATCAAAATGCAACTGAAGATTCTGTGCCTGTGTAGACATAAGCAGACAAAACAGAGAGAACGTTAGAATTATTTTGCGTGACATAAAATTATTTAAATAAAAGTTAATTATTATAAGAGCGCAAAAGTATTAAATTTAAGTATAAACTTAATGAGATATTACTACTTTTTTCTTTTTTTATTAAATCTGAAGATGATACCACTAAAATTTGTATTTTTGCGTTTATATAAAAGATCAAATTGACATGGATGGATTAAAAAGCAGAGAATTAACGGTTTACAATACACTAAGCAGAGAAAAAGAGCCGTTTGAACCTCTACACCCCCCATTTGTGGGAATGTATGTGTGCGGACCTACTGTATATAGTGATATCCATTTAGGTAATTGCCGTACATTTATCTCATTTGACCTGATTTACAGATACCTCCTCCACTTGGGCTATAAGGTGCGCTATGTGCGTAATATTACAGATGCAGGTCACCTCGAGGGCGACAGAGATGAAGGTGATGATAAGTTTGCCAAAAGAGCCAAAATTGAACAACTTGAACCGATGGAGATCGTTCAGAAATACACGCTTGGTTTTCACGAGGTGCTTTCCCTCTTTAATACTCTCCCTCCAAGTATCGAACCAACTGCAACAGGTCACATAATCGAGCAGATTGAGATGATCAAGAAAATTCTGGATGACGGTTTTGCTTATGAGGTTAACGGATCTGTTTATTTTGATGTAGAGAAATATAGCAAGGAGCATGAATATGGGATTCTGACCAACAGAAAACTTGAGGATTTGCTTGAGGGTACACGTGAACTAAGCGGGCAGGACGAGAAACATGGTCGCCTTGACTTTGCTCTGTGGATAGCGGCAAAGCCTGAAACACTTATGCAATGGCCTTCTCCGTGGGGAATGGGGTTTCCCGGCTGGCATATAGAATGCTCTGCAATGAGTACTAAATATCTTGGCACCACATTTGATATTCACGGTGGCGGAATGGATCTTCAGGCTACTCACCACACTAACGAGATAGCACAGTCTAAAGCTTGCCATCACAGCGAGCCTGTAAAGTATTGGCTGCACACTAATATGCTCACTGTAAATGGTGTCAGGATGTCCAAATCAGCAGGAAACGGTTTTTTACCTAAAGAGCTTTTCACCGGAGATCACCCACTACTGGAAAGAGGATATTCTCCTATGACTGTACGTTTCTTTATGCTGCAGTCGCACTACCGTAACACGCTTGACTTCTCAAATGAGGCTCTTCAGGCGGCCGAGAAGGGATACAAAAGACTTATGGGCAGTATTTCCACACTTGATAAGATTGTCCCCTCTGATGTATCAACTGTAGATATAGCTTCACTCGAAGAAAATTGCTACGCTGCAATGGATGATGATTTCAGCAGTCCGGTTTTAATTGCTCATCTGTTTGATGCAGTGCGTATTATAAACTCCTGCAATGATAACAGTGAAACAATTACATCAGATGACCTGGAAAAACTTAAGGGGTTAATAAATACCTTTGTCTTTGATATACTAGGACTTACAGATGAAACTAAAAGCTTCACGGACAGCAATATTATTGAGGGATTAATGAATTTAATTCTGGATATAAGAAAAACAGCACGCGAAAACAGGGACTGGGGTACTTCAGATAAAATACGTGATGAACTGTTAGCGGCAGGTGTTGAAATAAAAGACACCAAAACCGGTGCCGAATGGAGAATATAAAAAGAGTTACTTTTGCCTCTAAAATAGGTGTTGTTGCTGCGGCAGCCGGCTCAGCGGTTGGCCTTGGCAATATATGGAGATTCCCAAGCCAGACTGCTGACGGAGGAGGTGCTATATTTATTTTTATTTACATTGCCTGTATTCTCTTTTTTGGTATTCCGGTCATGATGAGTGAATTTATAATAGGGAGATCATCCAGGGCAAATACTGCAGGCGCCTTTCACAAACTTGCACCTGGCACCCCATGGAAATGGATAGGCCGCCTTGGTGTACTGACAGGTTTCATTATCATGGGCTTCTACATGGTAGTAGCCGGATGGACGCTAATCTATTTTATTCAGTCTATCACGGGCAACCTTCACTCAGTAACAGATTTCAATTCACACTTTAATAATATTCTCAGTAATCCCTTGCAGCAGACAATATGGATGATTGTCTTCACATTGCTCACAGCATTTTTTATCATATCGGGGGTTAGAAAAGGGATTGAACAGTCAGCTAAAATCTTTATGCCGGTATTGTTCCTGCTGTTAATAATACTTGCTGTCAGATCAGCGACTCTTGAAGGTGCTTCAAATGGTCTGAAATTCCTATTCAAACCCAATATGGAGCATATAAAGCAAACAGTTTTTCTTGATGCCATGGGGCAAGCCTTCTTTTCACTTTCGATAGGTATGGGATGCCTAATAACTTATGGTTCATATTTTAATAATAAAGTCAACCTGACTAAAACTGCTGCTCAGGTATCTATATTAGACACCCTGGTTGCAATACTTTCCGGAATAATTATTTTTCCTGCTGCATTTGCGCTTACCTCCAATTCGGACACAATTGTAAATGAACTGGTTGCAGGAGGTCCCGGTTTGCTTTTTATAACGATACCCGAACTTATTAATCAAATGCCTGCTTCAATAGCATGGTCCTCTATGTTTTTCTGTCTATTAGCACTGGCAGCTCTGACTTCAACGATATCACTTATGGAAGTTGTTACACTGTATCTCTATGAGGAGTATAAAATTTCGCGTAAAAAAAGCACTATGCTTGTGACAACCGGAGTAATAATTCTTGGAATAATTTCATCTTACTCCTCTACATTCTTTAACTTCCTGGATATGGCGTCAGCAAAATATATGTTGCCTGTCGGGGGTTTGTTTATCAGCATTTTCGTGGGATGGTATCTGAACAAACAATTGGTTGCAGCTCAGATTACCAATGAAGGGAAACTTAAATTCAGCGTTGGATTTTTAAAATTCTACATTTTCCTTTTGCGTTATATTGCACCAATTGCAATATTATCAATATTCATATACGGATTGGCAGGTTAAACACTAAAACAATATAAAAGTATACTTCTTCTGTAAAACTTATAGTTTAAAATGTTATTTTTGCATTTAAACTCCATTTTAATAATGCAATTTCAATATAAAATATATTCGCCGGAAACTATAAAAACAACTATTCAGCTTCCGGCTTCAAAAAGTATCAGCAACAGGGCTCTTATCCTCAACGCACTGAGTCTCAGTTCTGCACCAATAGAGAACTTGTCTGATTGTGATGACACGAAAGTTCTGATAGATGCATTTAATTCCGACTCAAACATATTCGATATTAAGGCTGCAGGAACAGCGATGCGGTTTCTTACTGCTTTCCTGGCCGGAATGGAGGGTGAATGGATTATAAAGGGAACTGAGAGAATGCATCAACGTCCTATTCATCCTTTAGTGGAAACTCTGTCCGCTTTGGGAGCTGACATAGAATATCTTGAAAAAGAGGGATTCCCTCCTCTAAAAATAAAGGGCAAAAAGCTTAAGGGAGGAGAGGTTTATTTGTCAGGAAATATAAGCTCGCAATTTATTTCTGCTTTATTGATGGTTGCCCCTTTAATGGAAAAGGGTCTGATCATGCATATTGAGAAGGAGGTTGTTTCAAAGCCATATATCGATCTGACTATGGGTATGATGTCGCAATGCGGTGTTCATGCTAAATGGGAAGGAAATAGCATATCAGTTAAACCCCAGAGATATAAAGCTGTGGATATGGTTGTTGAATCCGACTGGACTGCTGCTTCATACTGGTATGAAATTGTGTCTCTTCTACCAGGTTCGGAAATAAAGCTTATTGGTGTGAGTAAAGAAAGTATGCAGGGAGACTCAAATGTAGCTAACCTGTTTAATGATCTTGGCGTAACAACAGAATATACTTCTGACGGAATTATTATTCGAAGTCAAAAAAAGAAAACAAAAAAGTTCTTCCACAATTTTATAAACGAACCCGACCTTGCTCAAACTTTTGCAGCAACTTGTTGTTTTAAAAATGTACCCTTTCTTTTTTCAGGTATTCAAAGTTTAAAGATTAAGGAAACAGACAGGGTGCAGGCATTAATAAATGAATTAAAAAAACTGGGATATATTCTCATAGAGAATGAAATTGGCATGCTGGAATGGGATGGTGAACGCTGTACACCTGAAAAAGAACCGGCAATTGACACTTACGACGATCATCGTATGGCTATGTCTTTTGCACCGGGTGCTATCACTAATCAATCAATAATAATAAACAACCCGGATGTTGTTTATAAATCATATCCTAAATTCTGGGAAGATTTAAAACATGCGGGATTTGTAATCGAAGAAAGGAAATAAAATTATGCAACCTATTGTATTATTTATCGCTATAGTATTGTTTTTTGTTGTAGCACTTACAATCACAAATTATATACAACGTAAAAGAGGAAATACCACTGAACGCGAATTACCACCTCCTGCAATAGACCTGAGTCAGGGCGGTTGCTGCGGAGCTCACGAGATATGTGAAAAGGACAGTCTGATTGCGGCATTTGCAGAGAAGCCCGAATATTTTGATGATGAGGAGCTTGACAAATACTCATATCGTGATTCTTCAAGATTCAATGAAACTGAAGTTGAAGAGTTCAGAGAGGTGTTTTATACAATTTTGGATGAAGAGAAGCCAAGATGGGTAAGAAGCCTTCAGATGAGAAGTATATCTGTTCCTGATCAGATGAAAGACGAAGTTCTGATGTTTGTGAATGAACTGAGAATGCACAAAATGCACGCTTGATGTTGTAATCAATAATGAATATAGTTGAACTTTTTGATTATGCCTTTTTCAGGAATGCCATCATTGGCAGTCTGTTTGCAAGCATAGCCTGCGGAATCATTGGCACATATGTAGTCTCAAGGCGACTTGTATTCATTAGCGGCGGTATTACACACGCTTCTTTCGGGGGATTGGGCATTGGCTTTTATTTTTCGCTGCCGCCGATTCTTTCAGCAATGATTTTTTCTATTTTCTCCGCGTTCGGTATTCAATGGTTATCACGAAAACAGGGCGTTAGAGAGGATTCTGCAATAGCTGTGTTCTGGTCGCTGGGTATGGCTATCGGTATTGTTCTCACATTTCTTACTCCGGGCTATGCCCCTAATCTTTCAGAATATCTTTTTGGAAATATACTTACCATTACGCGTACGGATATATTGTCTTTAATAATTCTATCAATAATCCTCGTGCTGTTTTTTGTACTGTTTTACCACGATATTATCTCTGTTTCATTTGACTCTGAATTTGCCAGGACAAGACGAATACCTACCCAGTTCATAGAATATACGATGATGTTATTCATAGCTGTTACAATCGTGCTAAGTATAAGGCTTGTAGGGATTGTACTTCTTATGTCACTTATAACGGTTCCTCAAATGACAGCTAACCTGTTTACTGTCAATTACTCCAAAATAATATCACTTTCTATTATCTTCAGTTTTATCGGATGTGTTTTGGGGTTATTCCTGTCTTACTACCTTAATGTACCTTCCGGTGCATTTATTATTTTTGTACTTATTCTGATGTACTTTATAGCTAAAGTCGTAAATAATATAATATTGCATACTGCAAACAGACCTGTTAGTGATACTGTAAAACAATAAAGTCTCACTTTTAGAGTTAATAATACTAGAAAACAACAGTATGCTGAATTGAAGAGAAAATCAGGAAATATTTTCTTGTCGTCGTTGTGTGTTATTCTCGGTCTAAGTTGTTCAACCGGGAGAAACACTCCCTCTTCTCGTGCGTACCATGAACTTAGAACACGCTACAACATCTTCCATAGTACTCAGGAAACTTACGATAATTTACTGGATGACCCACTGACAATCTTTCCGGAAAACAGTTTTGAATTACTATCGATGTTTCCTTACTATTCAGATAAAGATAAATTGCAGGCGGGGGGACCTTTCGACATTGTTATTGATAAGACTGAAAAGGCAATCAGCGATCACTCAATATCTGCAAAGCCAAGAAGAGATCCTGCTAAAGCATATTCTGAAGAGTACAGGAACTGGCTGAGACAGGAAGAATTTAACCCTTTTATTTACAACGTATGGCTTCTGTTGGGAAAGGCTCATCTTCAGAATGGCGATTATGATCAGGCACTGTCTGTGTTTTCTGTAACAGTAAAAATATTCCCTGATGATCTGAACAAGAGGTCAGAAGTACAAATATGGATGTTGAGAGCGTATACCGAAATGAAAAGGTATTATGATGCTCAGAACCTGATTTACATCCTTAATAGTCGCAAATTGCCAGATAAACTGAACAGACTATTTACTGAGTTTCAGGCTCACTATTTATTAGAGAGTGGACAGTTTACAGAAGCTGCACCTTTGATAAGAAAAGAAATTGAAGGTGAGAAAAACTCAATAAGAAAAAAACGATTGCAGTTTCTGCTTGGTCAGCTTTATGTATTGACAGGGGATTACGGGAGAGCTTTGAATTCTTTTAAAGATTTGAAGAGGATAAATACTCCAAAAGATCTATATCTAAATGCAACTGACTATCAGCTTGCATTATCTTCAGGAAAACAGCAGGCTGACTCTATTGCTTTATTACTTAAGCAAAACCTGATTAAAGAAGAAATAAAAACTGTTTCTGATAAGGTAGTTTCTGCCTCCGATGAAAATTCTCAACTCAATTATAAAGATACTTTTCACCTTTATTGGGAGGCTAATTTAAAAAGAGATATAACTAATCCTGTACTGAAAAAAGATTCAAACACTGAAGTTAATAAAGAGTTTACAACAGATAAACTGTCTCCGCATTTACTTATACTTTTACCTTCAGATCAATCTGTCAGAATAAATGAACTGCTTTATACCACGGCAAATTTTAATTTCTCTAAATTTAAACTCCGTACCTATAATATCACACCTATAAGATTAAATATGCATGATGCTCTTAAACTCGAATCCTTCAACTCTTTCGAAGATGCTTCTAATTATCTTCAGTTACTCCGGTCGGATACAATTTACAGATCAACTTTAGCCGGTAGCATCACACCGGTAATAATTTCAGTGGAGAATTATAAAATCCTTCAAAACAACTCTTTGGAAGATTACAAATTATTCTATTTATCAAATATTGATAAAATCCCAGAGGATATAACTGCAGCAGAAATTTTGCATCAGGAAGAAGGATTATTGAAGGCAGAAACTAAAGAAGATAAAAATTATGTTGAGGAATCATTATCTTTGAAACCGGATTCAATCTCTGTGTCGGGTGGTGATTCTTTAAAGGTTTCAGATGAAAAGGCAACGGCGGAAGTGATTAGGGAATTAAAGTCGACGCTCGAACAAAAAGCAGCTGAAATGATGCAAAGGACAAAAGAGTCTGTTAATGTTATCGACAGATCTGATCAACTTAAGAAAAGGGAACAGCTGAGAAATGAGAGAATAAGGCAACGGGAAAAGGAACTTAAAGAAAGAGAGAGAAAGAGAGAAATAGAAATCAAACAAAGAGAAAAAGAGCGTGAACTTAAGTTGAGATCACAGAAAAGAGATATTAAATAATTGATGTGTAATTATCCGCAAAAAAATAATAATGAAAGAGATCGTTTTTGCAACAAACAATAAACATAAACTTGAGGAGGTTCGTAAAATTGCTGATGGCAGACTGCAGATTCTGAGCCTCTCTGACATAAACTGCCACGAAGATATAGAAGAGACCGGCACAACTTTAGAAGCAAACGCTCTTATAAAAGCAAAATATGTGAAAGATAATTATGGTTATGACTGTTTTGCTGATGATACCGGTTTGGAAGTGGAAGCACTTGCTGGTTTACCTGGTGTTTATTCTTCTCGTTATGCAGGGGAAGCTTGCAGACCTGCAGATAATATGAATAAACTTCTAAATGTTTTAAAACATACTGATAATAGAAAAGCGCGATTCAGAACTGTAATTGCTCTTATTTCAAACAGCAAAGAGCATTATTTCGAAGGTATCATAAATGGTGAAATCACTTTAGATCAAAAAGGTAATGCAGGTTTTGGATACGATCCAATATTTAAACCCGATGGTTACAATCAAACATTTGCTGAGCTTGGTGATGACGTCAAAAACAGTATTAGTCACCGTGCGCTGGCAACTCAAAAATTAATGAAGTTTTTATTGAAGGATTAAATTATGAAAAAATGGTTATCTTTGAGTCTCATCATTAATGAAACACAAAAAATTAATCTATGTCAACAACTAACATTCGCACTGGTATTATTGGATACGGTCTCTCCGGCCGAGTATTTCATGCCCCATTTATAGATGTTGTAGAGGGATTTGAACTTTCTAAAATTAGTACTGCCAATCCTGAAAGGCAGAAAACTGCAAAGGAACGGTATCCGTCAGCAGAAATAGTTCCCGATGCAAATAGTATTATAAACGATCCGAATATTGATCTTGTTATAGTAACTTCTCCAAATACCGATCATTTCCGTTGGTCTAAAGAAGCTTTACTTGCGGGAAAGCATGTAGTTGTTGAGAAGCCTTTCACCGTGAATGTGGCCGAAGCGGATGAACTGATTGAAATAGCAGATAAGCAAAATAAAATTCTCACAGTCTATCATAATCGTCGCTTCACAAGTGATACAAAAACAGTAAAGAAATTACTTGAAAGCGGGCTTTTGGGAGATATAGTTGAGTATGAGTCTCACTTCGACAGGTATCGCATAAATCCAAGACCCGGAGGTGCATGGCGTGAAGAGCCCCTGCCCGGTTCAGGTATATTCTACGATTTAGGTTCACACCTGATAGATCAGGCATTGTGGTTCTTTGGTATGCCGGAAGCCGTGACAGCAGTTATTGATAGCCAAAGAGAGTGGGCAAAAGCTGACGATCATTTTGATGTACGTCTTCACTATCCCGGGCTGACTGCAACATTGAAATCTGGAATGATTTGCCGAATTCCGGGACCTACTTACCTTCTACATGGAACGAAGGGTTCTTTTGTTAAGTATGGTCTTGATATTCAAGAGGCAACACTTGATGGCGGTGCTAAACCGACAGGTAAAGACTGGGGTAAAGAGCCGGAAGAGATTTGGGGAACTATAAATACTGAATACAAGGGAGTTAAGATTCAGGGAAAACTTGAAAGCGAACAAGGTGATTACAAAGATTATTTCATCAACTTAAGAGATGCAATTAACGGAAGATGTGAGATTGCAGTGAAACCCGAAGAGGCACGTAATGTTATGAAGATCATAGAGCTGGCTTTCCAAAGCAGTAAAGAGAAAAGGACTATTGAAATTCATTAATTACTGTATTATAAAATTTGAAGAGTTTTATTTTAGTTGTTAATTGTAATTATAATTACAATTTAATTTCAGATAAAAACTGATCTGTTTTTTTAAATAAAGAAAATCGAAGCACCTACTATACTAATCACTGCCCCAATTACCTGGGGGGCAGTGATTTTTTCTTTAAACATAATTGCAGACGGTACAATAATAAAGATAGGAGTAAGCGCCATAAGTGCAGAAGCTATTCCTGTTTCAGTGTGCTGAACAGCATAAAGAGAAAGAGAAACCCCGATAAAAGGTCCAAATATTGTTCCAATAGTGATAATACTCATACTTTTTCTATCTCCTGTGGTGAGGATCACCCGCCTCCATCTTTTCGCAAATGTCACAAGTATCGCGAATGCTGCAAATCCAAATATTGCACGAATCTGAGTGGATGCAATTGCATCATAATCGCCCATACCTTTTTTACTGAGAATAAGTCCGACAGCCTGTCCCAACGCACCACCCAAAGCGTACATAAATCCTTTGACAGGCATATTCAGTTTAAGTTTTTTCCCTGCAACAGCTATCATTATTCCTGCTACGCTCACAATTATTCCTATTATACTCTTGATAGAAAGTATCTCATGAAGAAAAAACCATCCAATAATTGCAGTAATCATTGGAGCAAGACTCATGATAAGCTGCGAAGTACGGGAACCGATTATAGTATAAGATTTGAACAGGAAGAGGTCACCAAGAAAAAAACCAACAATGCCCGAAAGCCCTAACCATAACCAGTTATAAGGGGTGGCATCCATCGGAAAAAACATTCCGCGGGTGAATAAAGTTGTGATGCCCAAGAAAATAACTCCAAGAAATATACGAATAATATTTACAGACAAAGATCCAACTCTTCTGCCTGCTTTCTCAAAGTAAATGGCACTAAAGGTCCAGCAAACAGCCGTCAATAGTGATGCAATTTCACCAACATGCGATTGGAGTGGCATAAAATGTAGTTCGTTTTTCGGATTCAATAACAAATAATCTGCAAATGTAATATTTGTTGCCCGATAAATAATGATTTATGTCACTTTGGATCTATAGAAATAATTAATTGTTTTACGGCTTCATCAATCGATTCTTCACTGCCAAGTAATGAGATAAACTTACTGCCAATGATAGCACCTGATGCTTCACGACAAGCGGCTTTAAATGTCTCTTTATTAGATATGCCAAAGCCAATTAACCTGTGATTATTTAGCTGCATTTCATTCACCCTGCGGAAATAAGCCAGATTATCTTCACTGAAACTGTTCCTGGCACCGGTTACTGAAGCAGATGAAACCATATATAAAAACCCTGATGTGTTTTGGTCGATTAGCTTGATTCGCTCTTCTGAAGTTTCAGGAGTAATCAGCATAATGACGTGCAAACCATATTTTTCTGCAATCGGTTTATAGTCCTCCTTATACTCAGCAAATGGAAGATCAGGTATTATTAATCCGTCTATTCCGCATTTCACTGCTTTCTGGCAATAGTTTTCAAATCCGAACTGAATAATCGGGTTAAGATAACTCATCAGGACCAGGGGGATAGATACTGTTCGTCTGATATCAGACAACTGGTCAAAGAGAACTTTCAGACTCATACCATTCTTTAGTGCCTGTGAACCTGATGACTGTATTACCGGACCATCTGCCATCGGGTCGCTGAAAGGTACACCTATTTCAAGCATATCTACTCCATTCTTTTCAAGTGACTGAATCACTTTAACGGTATCATCAAGTTTAGGGTAACCTGCTGTAAAATATACAGACAAAATATTGTTTTCCTTTTCCTGAAATAGTTTATCAATTCTGTTCATTTTTATATTTAGTATTCTAATATTTATATTCTTCATTTATTGTTACAATCAACCGATTGCTACGTACTTTTTTTATCTTAATTGTTTTATAAAAGATTCTATTGCTTCATTATCCTTGATTGCAGGAGAAACTTCAAAACGACTGTTAATATCTATTCCCACAAACTTAGGGTGACTAAAGGATTTTATCTCCTCAGCATCTTCAGGAGAAATACCGCCACTTAAAATAAAAGGCGTTTCGCCATCATAATCAGCCAGTCTGCTCCAATTGAATTTCTTACCTGAACCGCCATAAAGGTCTGTTTTTGTATCAAAAAGATAATAGTCGCATTTGCCTTCGTAAGCATTGAGTTGTGCTTTTGGTATGAAACCATCTTTCTCAATCCCGAATGATTTAATCACCTTATAACCCTCTTCGCGTAAATTAATACAATACCACGGCGGCTCACTGCCATGCAACTGAATTGCAAAGAGGTGATTATCTTTTGCACGGTCACGAATAATCTGAGGATTCTGGTCTACAAACACACCAATCTTTTTAATCTTTCTTGGCAGGTATTTCACCTTATTCCCCGCATAACGTGGCGAATCAGGGTAGAATATGAATCCCATCCAATCGATATCCAGCTGCTCAAGTTGCAGAATATTCTCTTCGTCACGCATTCCACATACTTTGATAATCATAATTTAACGGTTTATAATGTTTCAATTAACCTTATAATCAGGCTTATAATCTATAAACATCAAACAGTTTCTATCTGTTGAATAAAATCTCGCAATCTTTCTCCAGGTCTTCCAGACTTCATAAAGTATTCACCGATAAGAAAACCTTTATAACCTGCATCCCTCAACTCTTTTACAACACCTGCGTCAGAGATACCACTCTCTGAAACCCATACTGCATCTTTCGGAAGGAGTTCCGCCATACGAAAAGACTTCTGCAAATCGGTTACAAAACTGCCCAGATTCCTGTTGTTGACACCTATCACACTATTAAGCGGTGTTATATAATCTGTTTCCTTCTGATCATGCAGCTCCAGGAGGACATCCAGCTGCAGCTGACTGGCAAGTTCAGTAAATCGTTTCGACTCCTCGGTTGTTATTGCAGCTGCAATTAATAAAATTGCACTTGCACCTGCCAGTTTTGCTTCATAAATCTGATACTCATCAACTATAAACTCTTTCCTCATAACAGGTATCTGAACGTTTTTAGTTGCAGTTTTTAAATCATTAAGAGTACCTCCAAAGTATTTCTCATCTGTTAGTACAGACAGTGCAGAGGCGCCTGCCAACTCATACTCTTTTGTAACAAAATCTATATCAGCATCCTGATGCAACCAACCCTTACTCGGTGAGCGTCGTTTGAACTCCGAAATTATACCTGTTTTTGATCTCTCGAGTGATTCCTTTAAAGAATGGAATGCAATTCCCTCATTTTGCGAGAGCTGCCTCTCCAGTTCTGTAAAAGGCACCACTCTTTTTTGTCGTTCAACTTCTATTCTTTTATGTGCTATTATCTCGCTTAAAATATCTTTCATAATTTTTCATATTCAAGTTTATCCTGTCAGCATCTCAAACTTAAACTAATTCAACTATTGATTTCTACAAATTTATCCAACACTTTAAGAGCCTTCTTTCCATAAAGTGAATCACGTGCAATCTCAAGACAATCGTCTATTGTTTTATCCTGATCGATGGTCTGTATTCCAAAAGCAGCATTTACAAGCACTACATTCATCTGAGCATCTTCTGCATTTGCACTTATCACATTCCTGAATATCTTTGCAGCATCTTCAGGAGTATCACCTCCATACAGTTCTTCCTGATTAACTCTTCTAAACCCAAGATCGGCAGGTATAAAAAGTTGTTCCCCGCGGTTTGATACTACTTTAAACTGACTGGTCAGAGATACCTCATCATAACCATCCATACTATGTACTATCGAGAACTTCTTGTTTTCTTCCTGATAGATATAGCTGTAAAGTCGTGACATTGCCAGATCATACACCCCGAGCATCTGATATTCGGGCTGTACAGGATTCACAAGCGGCCCCAGTACATTGAAAAAGTTTCGTACACCCAGACTTTTTCTCACCGGAGCAACAGCTTTAAGTGCAGGACTAAACAGCGGAGCATGCAGATAAGCAATATGACATGCATCCAGACTTTTGCGTAACAGATCATTATCTGCACTGAATTTCACACCTTGTTGTTCAATTACATTACTGGCACCACTAATTGATGTGGCTCCGTAATTACCATGTTTAACCACGTTATAACCGGCACCTGCAACCACAAAACATGCTGTAGTAGATATATTGAATGTATTCTTCCCATCTCCACCGGTTCCAACAATATCCAAAGGAGAATAATCAGATAAATCTACCGTTACACGCATTTCAAGAAGAGCATCCCTGAATCCGAGTATTTCATCAACAGAAATACTGCGCATTAAAAAAGAGGTTATAAGTGAAGCTATCTGCGTTTCGGGTATACCACCGTTTACAATATCAATAAGTACCTGTTTGGCCTCTTCGCGGGTGAGATAGTTATAATCGAAGAGCTTATAAAGTATTTCTTTCATTTTGTGAAACCTTTATTCTAAGAAGTTATTAATAATTTTTATTCCCTCGGGAGTGAGAATTGATTCCGGATGAAACTGCACCCCGTGAAGATCAAACTCCCTATGTTTAAGCGCCATTATGTCTCCGGCATCATCTTCAGCAGTTATAACAAGATCTCCCGGAAAATTCTCTTTTGATACTATCCATGAATGATAACGACCTGCAAGGATCTTTTCCTGCAATCCCTTAAATATATAATCACTCCCTACTATTTTTATTGGTGTTTGTACCCCGTGAAATACGTTAGGTATATTAACCAGTTTTGCACCAAACACCTCAGCTATAGCCTGATGCCCGAGGCAAACACCAAGTATACTCTTTCTTTCCTTAAACTCTTTTATAAGCTCAAGCATTATACCTGCTTCCTCAGGGAGACCGGGTCCGGGTGAAAGAATAATTTTGTCATACTGATTGATACCGGGCAGATCTATTTTGTCATTACGTATTACGTCCACCTCGCTATATCCCAGCGATTTAATAGCATGAACCAAGTTATATGTGAATGAGTCGTAATTATCGAAAAGAAGTATTTTTTTTGTCTTCATCTTTATAATGTTATATAGTTGAGAACCTCTGTTAAGAATTATAGAGTGCAGAAGCTTTATCTATAGCCAGCTTAAGTGCATCAAGCTTACTGTTCACCTCGTTCAGCTCATACTCCTCATTACTTTGAGAGACAATTCCCGCTCCCGCCTGATACCATAATTCGTTGTTACGGCTGACAAAAGTACGTATAGTAATAGCCTGATTCAGACTCCCGTTCATTCCTATAAAACCGATACACCCGCCATAAGCACCCCGGTTATGTGTTTCTATTTCCGAGATAAGCTGCATGGCACGCACTTTTGGAGCACCCGACAAAGTACCTGCTGGAAATGTGTCGAAAAAGGCTTTAATAGGATAAGCATCATCATTAAGTATTCCGCTTACACGTGATACAAGGTGAATTACATGAGAATAAAACTGGGGTTCCCTGAAAAATTCAACCTCTACATTATGAGCATTTCGGCTCAAATCATTTCGTGCCAGATCAACCAGCATTACATGCTCAGCATTCTCTTTCGGGTCATTTAGAAGAAATTTCACACCCTCCATATCCTGATGATAATTACCCGTTCGTTTAGTAGTCCCTGCTATCGGATCTATGCTTATTCGCTTTCCGTCTATTTTACAATGCGTTTCAGGAGATGACCCAAAAATACGGTACCCTCCAAAATCAAAGTAAAAAAGATAAGGAGACGGGTTAATGGAACGTAGTGCACGATAAACTTTAAAGTCATCGCCTGAGAAAGGCTGAACAAATCTCCGTGAAAGTACAATCTGAAACAGGTCACCTTTCTTGCAATGCTCAACACCGGCTTTCACAAACTTTTTATATTCGTCGTCTGAAATGGTGCTGTACTCATCACCCTCTGTAAAAAAGTTATAGTTGGCAAAATTACGCTGGTTTATAAGCGACTCTACCTTATGCAGACTGCTCATTTCGTCTTCACCCTGTAATTCTATCAAAGTGATCTCATCTGTAAAATGATTGAAAACCAATATATATTTGTAAAGAATATACAACAAGTCAGGAGCATCATTACGCTCTTCTTTGCTCTCTTTGATATTAATGTTTTCGGTGTACTTCACACACTTGAAGGTAGTGTATCCAAACAGACCAATATTGCCATTTTCGTTGCCAGTCACTTCAAATCTTCTAATAAATCCACTTAAAGTATCAGAAATAGTAAAGTTCTCAGTAAGCGGTTTGCTATCTTCAGCTTCATCGGGAAACTGCATAGTGCAGACACCTCTGTTTATCTCTACACGAGCCATCGGCTTAAGAGCAAGATAAGAGATACTGTTTTCATTGACATGAAAATCGGAACTTTCAAGTAGGGCCGACTGTGGAAATGAATCCCTTACTTTAAGGTAGATACTTACCGGAGTGTGAAGATCTCCCATTATTTTCTTGCTGTTTGTTTGATATTTATATTGCATACCTGTAATTATTTTTTTGTGTATCAATAACGGGGACGAATTAATATTGTCCCTCATATTTAAAATAGGTGTCAAGATCTTTATCACCTCTACCGGAAAGAGTAAGTACTACAATATCCTCAGGTTTAAATTTTATCTTCTCTAAAGCCGCCAAAGCATGCGCCGACTCTAGTGCAGGTATAATCCCTTCGTTACGTGTCAGTTCGAAGGCAGCCTTCAGTGCTTCATCGTCGTTAATATCAATTACCTGAGCACGATTTTGCACAGCCAGATTAGCATGCATCGGTCCAATCCCCGGATAGTCCAATCCCGCTGAAATAGAGTATGGTTCAGTAATCTGTCCATCCTCAGTCTGCATCAGAAGAGTCCTGCATCCATGCAAAACACCTTGACTACCAAGATGTATTGTAGCTGCCGTTTCACCGCTATCAACACCTTTACCGCCGGCTTCAGCAAGAACAATATTAACCTTATCATTATCAAGATACTCGTAAATTGTTCCGGCTGCATTACTGCCTCCGCCCACACATGCAATAAGATAATCGGGATAATCCCTACCCTCTTTTTCGGTTAGCTGTACTTTGATTTCTTTACTGATGACCGACTGCAAACGAGCCACCATATCAGGATAAGGGTGAGGCCCAACAACAGATCCAATTATATAATGAGTGTCTGTGGGATGACTGCACCAGTCTCTAATTGCCTCGTTTGTAGCATCTTTAAGAGTCATATTTCCTGAAGTAACCGGGACAACTTTTGCCCCCAGCATCTCCATTTTTTTCACGTTTACCTGCTGACGCTTAACATCCGTTTCACCCATATAAACAGTACAGGGCATCTGCATAAGAGCACATACAGTCGCTGTTGCCACACCATGCTGACCGGCACCGGTCTCTGCAATAATACGAGTCTTACCCATCTCTCTGGCAATCAGTATCTGACCAACTGTATTATTTATTTTATGAGCACCTGTATGGTTCAGATCCTCTCTTTTAAGATATATCTTTGCCCCGAAACGTTCTGACAGTTGTCTCGAAAGGTATAAAGGTGACGGTCGCCCAACATAATCATGAAGAAGTTGGCTAAAGTCACGCTGAAACTGTCTGCTTTCAATTATTGGAAGATATGCTTTCTCGAGGTCATTAACGCATTTATGGAGAATTTCCGGAATATATGCTCCTCCAAATTCACCGTAATAACCACTTTCGTCTACTGAATACTGTTTCATACTGCTATATTTTTTATTTGCTCTCTGGTTATAATTTTTATTACCCTGTTTTCTATAATCCTAACTGATGTTCTGTTTTTTAAGATGATAGTTTATTATCTCAATTGAAGTTTACAAACCACCCTAAAAACTCAAAGAGCCTGTCGCAGGATTGCGACAGGCTCTTTAAATTATTTTGTGTATATATTTAATTCAAGACATAGCTGCTCTTCCTTACGACTTTTTGAGTTGTAAGAAACGCCACCAATATCCGTTTAAAAGTATATTCATATATTTTCTAATATTTCGTTGCAAATGTATACTATCAAAAAACAAAATGCAACACATTTACATATTTTAACCTACCTGAATAAGCTCTTGAGAAATAAATAGTACCTATTTACAGACCTTTCAATAACCTACATAGTTCCTAAAACACCCCAAACTTCAACAGGGTAGTCAGTTTCGATAATATCCGGTTTATAAACCGAGTTCTCCACTTCTCTTATATATGCAGCCATACGTTGCTCGGTGGTTCTTTGCCTGTCGTGCGTAGTAGCAAACGAAACCATGCACCTGACACCATTTGCATGCAGTTTTTCTACAATATGCCTGTTTGATTCATTAATACTTTGACCTACATAAGCAATCATATTTTCCCATGGCACTCCGGAAATTGCAATATCTTCATATTCAGCATCATTTCTTGCAAATACAGAGAGCATTATCCCCGGTAGCCTGTCGTGGTAGTACCTTGCCTGTGCACCCGTGTGAACAGTAAGCATAACATATTTCTCAGCTTTATGCTTCTTTATTAGATCCACAATCATCTCGTGCGGTACATCTTTACGGTCAAGATTTACAACAGTCTTTCCTTTAGCCCAATCAAAAACTTCCTCAAGCTTGGGTATCATTGCAGCAGTAATATTCCCCTCATGATCTTTGAGTCTGAATGCCAGTAATTCATCATAAGTGTAGTCTGGTAATTTACCCGAAGCGTTTGTTGTCCTGTCTATTGTCTCATCATGCATTAAAACAATTATGCTGTCTTTGGTAAGTCGCGGGTCAACCTCAAAAAACAGGGGTACACGACTCAAGGCCTGTTGGAATCCCTCTATACTGTTCTCAGGATACCCCTCTTCTTTTGTGCCTCTGTGGCCGCTTATCAGCAACGTGCTGTCAGCTTTATAAGCAAAATACTCCTGTGTGTCACTGAGTTTTTTAAACTTCAGATAATTTTCCTCACCTTCTTTTGATCCGCAACCTGCAAATGAAAACAGTACAGCTGAAGCAATTGCAGCCAGAAATAATCCCTTGAATCCTTTTCTTTTACTTGAAGTCATAATTCTTGATAATTAAATTGCTTCAGCTTCAAAACCTGTTCTCTTAACAGTCTTAACGATATCCTCTGCAGTTAAATCCTCTGTTTCAACAGTCAGTATTTTATCAGGGCTCTCTATATCAACACTCCATGATTCCTTCCCAACCTTCTTATCAAGAAAGGGAGTTACTTTTGCTACGCAGTTTGAACAGTTTATATTAGTTTTAAATTTTATTGTACTCATAATATTTTATTTTTTTAATTTGGTAAGTTTAACCTCATCCCTTATAAGGAGAGATCAAGTCATGACAAATATAGCATTATCTATACGATTTAGCCCAATCATTATTGATAATATTCATAAATGGACTTGCAAATGAGCTAATTGATTTGTGATCAATTTCACTTCAAAAGATATAATTGGCTTGAAATTGATGCGAAGATTTATCTGGTGGAGTAGCAAATTCTGAATATTCCGATTAATTTTGATGTTAGTATTAAATATAGTTATAGATAGTAATAGTAAAAATGGCAAGAAGAGCAGGTAAGAAACGCCGAAATCTAAAGAACAGGAGAGAGAATAAAAAACTACTGTTAACTCTGATTACTGCTGTGATAGCGTTTTTAGTAATATTAGTTTTCAGTCGCATCCCCTCCCTTTCTGAATGGTACATTCAGAATGTTTATACATTGATATCCACAGCCCTATCTACATTCTCGGGTCTTTTCCCCTTTTCACTTTATGATCTTTTTATAATTGCAGCTTCACTTTATCTGTTGAAATTAATACTCTTTGTAGTTATCAGGCGAACAAATTTTCAGAGATTTCTTAACTCTCTTATACGCTTCACTGTAATTCTGGTTGTTTGGTTCTACTTTGGCTGGGGTATTTCTTATTTCAGAGAGGATTATTACCAACGCACTGATAATAAGGAAGCCATGTTCAACGCTAAAAATCTAATGAATTTCACAACCCGCTTCATTGCTGATGCCAACAACTCATATGTTGATTTTGATGTTATGGAAAAAGAGGGTGTCAGGCAGGAACTCGAAAGATCCTATAACTCGCTTCATGAAACATTATCAATCAACTATCCCAATGGAAAGAGAAGACCAAAAAAGATGATCTTTGAATCACTCTATACTAAGATGGGAGTATCAGGATATTTTGGTCCTTTCTTTAATGAAATCCATGTCAACAATTATAGTCTTAACTTCACATACCCCTTTACACTCGCGCATGAAATGTCTCATCAGTTTGGTATTGCCAAAGAATCTGAGGCAAACCTTTATGCTTTTTTAGTTTGCACCAACAGTAATGACGAAAGAATAAGATACAGTGCCTACGTATCAATTATAGGTTACCTGCTGAATGATGTACATTCTCTGCTGCCTGATGAGTATGAATCGATTATCAACTCTATCCGTCCCGAAATTATAGCCGACCTGCAACGCAACCGTGAGCACTGGTTGTCTGTAAGAAATGACGCACTTTCAGATATACAGGACCAGGCATATGATGCATACCTTAAAACCAACAGGATAGGCTCAGGCAGAGAAAATTACTCAGAGGTTGTAGGACTTCTTATTTCGAGTTACGATATTTACAAAAAAGATAAACAAGCGCCAAATCCCAATTTTGGAGACGAGTCTCTATAAAATTAAGGCAAAGGAATGATTCAGCACGGATTGGAATATTCTCAGACTCTGCACTTTTTAGTGAGCTGATACGTGCATCTTCATATTCTTGTTTCTCTATAAATACTTTGGCTTGTTACAGAATCAGGAGTAAGAAAGTTTGATTTTGATCCTATTTTGTTTTTTACTTTGGTCATACATGAGTCGGATCAACTACGTATTAACCTCATACCATCCATATATCAACAATGTAAAACTACATAGTTGATCCGAACGATGTCATACTAATGTTCGATTTAATTGTTATAATGCATGACATTTACTATGATACGTCACAAATAAAATAATATGATTATGAAAAAGATTTTAATCCTATCGGCAGTTGTTTTATTAATGATTTCCTGCTCAGGACCAAAAGGAGTGGTAAAGATTGAATCTAACGGTAATGAAATAACGCAGACAGAATCTATGAATGAAGAAGACTCTGTTAAATATGAACTGATTGTCATGGATCAGGAATTCGACACGTGGTATATTTTACAGGATTCTCCTGCAAGATACCGCTCTCAGCAATATTACGAAAGTTGGAACCGTCAATATGTTTCTGCCTGGAACTCACTGGCTATGACTCCTGGCAGAAGGTCGTTCTTCCAGACAATAATTGGCTACGAACCGAATATTGATTATGGTTTTGAACTGAATCACAAGCTGTTCTACTATTTCCAATATGTAGAGCATAAGTTAGGGATCCCAATTCTGGGCAACGGTCCCTCAAATGTGATATTCTAGTTTGTCTATAAGTATTCTAAATCTTTTTGGTTTTTAGTCTGAGACTATTGGTCACAACACTCACGGAACTGAGTGCCATTGCTGCTCCTGCTATCATAGGATTTAGCATAAATCCGGTAAAGGGATAAAGTACACCAGCCGCAATCGGGATTCCGATAACGTTGTAGATAAATGCCCAGAATAAGTTTTGGCGAATCGTCCTCACAGTTGCCTGAGAAAGATGAATAGCTTTGGGAATCTTATTCAAGTCAGAAGAGATAATCGTCATTTTTGCCACATCCATTGCAATATCACTTCCGGCACCCATGGCAATGCTTACATCGGCCTGTGCAAGTGCGCCGCTGTCATTTATACCGTCACCAACCATCGCAACTTTTTTTCCCTGTTGCTGTAATTCTTTCACAAGATTGGCCTTTTCTTCCGGTAACACTCCACCCTTAAAATTGGTGATTCCTAACTCTCCTGCAAGTGCAGCAGCCACCTTTTCATTATCTCCGGTATAAATTGCTACCTCAATACCCATTTTCTTCAGAGTACTGATTGCTTCTTTTGAAGTTGATTTGAGTTTATCTGTAATTCCGACAACTCCATAAGCTTCATTATCATCGGCAATTATTGAGATTGTATGTGCAGCGTTTAGCTCTTCATTAATTTTGTCCTGCAATTCTGCGGGTATAGTAATATTTTTAGATGTAATATACTGCTCATTGCCTATATAATAGGTGATATTATTATAAATGCCTTCTATCCCTTTACCACTGACCTGCTCCACCGAAACATTCTCTAAAAGAGTGCTGCTCTCCCTGAGCTCATTTGTGATGGCGTCTGCCAGGGGGTGCTCCGACTGATGTTCAATGCTATACAGAATATCACGGTGTATCGGCAGTGATTTTTTGCTCCATGTAACAGAAGTTACCTGTGGTTTACCTTCAGTAATGGTTCCTGTTTTATCAAGGACCACTACATTAATCTCCTTTGCCATCTCCAGACTTTCGGCATCTTTAATCAGAATTCCCTCTTCGGCACCTTTGCCTATTGCAACCATTATGGCTGTCGGGGTTGCCAATCCCAGTGCACAAGGACAGGCAATAACAAGCACTGTCACCATTGCCATGAGTCCGTAAACAAACCCTGTTTCGCCTCCAAATATCAGCCATATCACGAAACTGAGCAAAGCAATTCCGATAACCACGGGCACGAATATTCCGGCTATCTTGTCAACCAGCCCCTGCACAGGTGCTTTGCTCCCTTGCGCCTCATCAACAGTTTTAATAATTTGTGCAAGAAGTGTATCCTTCCCTACTTTTTTTGCTTTAAAGCGGAAACTGCCTTTTTGGTTAATTGTACCCGCATACACTTTTTCACCGGGTTTTTTTTCAACATGAATAGGTTCCCCCGAAATCATGCTTTCATCTACAAATGAGCTCCCTTCAAGTACCTCACCGTCAACAGCAATTTTCTCACCCGGTTTAACAAGAACTATATCATCTATTACTACATCTGCTATGGCAATTTCCACAGGTTCTCCATTGCGGAAAACGACCACAGAGGAAGGTTGCAGTCCCATCAATTTTTTAATGGCATCAGAGGTACTGCCCGTTGCTCTGGCTTCCATAAGTTTTCCAAGCAGTATAAATGCAATTATCACACCTGCCGCTTCAAAATATACATGAGCTTCAAGCCCTCTTTTTTTCCAGTATTCGGGATAAATCATATTAAATAAACTGAACAGATATGCTATTCCGGTACTCAGTGCCACCAGCGTATCCATGTTTGCTGTACCATGTTTAGCCTGTTTCCATGCACCTACAAAAAACCTTTTCCCAAAAATAAAAAGAATAGGTGTTGACAGCAGCAGCATTATCTCATTCGCATAAGGCATATCCATAAAAAACATACCTACTACTACAAGAGGTATGGCCAGTACTATTGCCAAGATAGTGTGCCGGCGAAGCTTTTTATAGTTTTCTTCTTTAATATGCTCTACATTCTCAAACGACGATTCTTCTTCGTCTATCAGCATATCATATCCAATCTCTTGTAATGAAGATCTCATATCTGCGGGTGCTACAATAGCCGGCAGGAACTCAATATTGCCTTTACCGTTCCCGTAATTTACGGAGGCAGTAATTACTCCGGGTACGTATGACAAGATATTCTGCGTACTTGAAGCACAGGCAGCACAAGTCATATTCAGAACGGGTTGTGTGATTTTTTCTGTTACAACATCGCCACCTGAACTGCGTATACCCGAAACTACATCCTGCAGAATCTCAGCAGCATCGACTTCATACTTCTCATCAATAGTTACAGCAATAGTGTTATCACTTTTATTATATTTTACTGAACTGACCCCTTTTATTTTCTCGATTATACCTTCATTCGGTAAAACTTTACCCT
The DNA here is from genome assembly GCA_028709385.1 of Fermentimonas sp. Taxonomy (GTDB): domain Bacteria; phylum Bacteroidota; class Bacteroidia; order Bacteroidales; family Dysgonomonadaceae; genus Proteiniphilum. The sequence goes on along the minus strand of JAQVXD010000006.1, from coordinate 44,093 downwards.
TTAACTCTATATTGTATTTATTATTAATTGCCATTATTCCAATTATTATTTCAGCATCAAACTTTTCGCTGATATTTTGATTAAAACAGTTATTCAATGCGTTATGTTTAAAAATTCAATTTTAGAAGATGCTTCCAAAAGAAAAATTTGTATTTTTGTTAATTCAACGTTAAATTGTGTCTATTAACATTTCTGAACCCTGATAGCATTATTTATAATTAAATAATAGAGGGGGTAGAAATTAGTAAACTATTTGATTATGCATAAGTCTATATTTTCAACAATCTTTTTTCTGTTTATAACAACTGTCATTTTCTCTCAGAAAAAACCACTCGATCACTCAGTTTATGACGGATGGAAAAGTCTCTCTGATATCAATATCAGTAATGACGGGAAAATTGTCAGTGTACTAATTTCACCTCAAGAAGGTGATACTGCACTTTTTTTAAAAAACACAAATAACAATCTAACTCGTACATTTGACAGAGTCAGAAGCTATAAACTTTCAACTGACGGCAGATGGACCGTAGGACTTCTTAAAGCTCCGTTTGCTGAACGTCGCCAGGCACGTATCGACAAAAAGAAAAAGGGAGATATGCCTCAAGATTCACTTCTGATAATTGATAACCTCACTTTCAGGTCTGAAAAGATACCTGGTATTAAGTCTTACAAAACAGCCGCTGATATGGCTGTTCATGTTGCTTATACAATTGACCTTCCTAAAGACACAACCGACAAAAAGGATGCCAAAGAAAAGGAGATATTGATTGTCAGAAACTTGCTGACTCAGCAGGAAGACACTTTCAGAAATGCTAAAGAGCATACCTTTAACAGGTACGACAATAGTTTCGTGGTATCTATCAAGCCTGATAAGAATGACTCTACTGATTCCCCTCGTGTAGAGTTTATTGATCTTGATAATAACATACGTAAGGTAATCTCGAACGAAGAGGTGGAGTATAAATCATTTACATTCGATGAACCGGGCCGGCAGCTTGTATATATTGCCACCGGTGACACTTCTAAAACAGATCAAAAAACATATGACCTGAGGTATTATAAATCGGGACAGGATTCCTCAATTGTAATATCAGAAAAAACTATCTCCGGTATGCCTGAAGGGTGGATATTCAATGAATATGCATCACCGGGCTTCAGTAAGGATGGAAGACGAATTCTGATTGGCGCTTTACCAAAGCAGGAACCAAAGGATACTACCATAGTTGATTTTGAAATGGCTGAGTTGGATATCTGGCACTGGCAAGACCCGATTATACAGCCTCAGCAGCTTGTTGAAAAGAGAAGGAGAGAAAGAGAGACCTACACAGGAATAATTTATACAGACAACCTAAATCAATTTATCCCTCTGGCAAACGAAAAGATGCCTTCCGTAACTGTATCTGATGAAGGTAATGGCAGGTATGCCCTGATAACTTCAAACCTTCCATATTTGATTGAGAGTCAGTGGGATCTTTCGCCCAAGTATGACGTTTGGATGATGGATTTGACAGATAACAGTTTGCATGAAGTTACAAAAGAACTTAACGGTCGGCCCATATTGTCTCCACAGGGAAACTATATATATTGGTGGGATGCAACTATAAGAGACTGGTTTTCTTATGACAACACAAGTAATTCACTTGTAAACCTGACAGAGAGGATACCTGTTAATTTCTGGGATGAGAGAAATGATGTTCCGCATGATCCGGGCTCTTACGGTATAGCAGCGTGGGGAGAAAATGATGAGTATGTTTTTGTGTATGACATGTTTGACATCTGGAAAATTGACCCTGACGGGGATAAAAAGCCGGTAAACATCACACAGAATACCGGTCGCAACGACTCTCTTACATTCAGATATATAAATACCGATCCTGATAAGCGTTTTGTTGGGGTTGACGACGAACTGCTTCTTTCTGCTTTTGACAATGTAAGTAAAGAGACAGGATATTACACACTTAAGCAGAAAGGTCGCAATCCTCTAAAGAAGAGGGTTATGGATGGCTTCACGTTCTCAAGGGAGATTAAAGCAAAAGATGAAGACATATTTGTGTATCAAAAAAGTAACTTCAACACATCTCCTGACCTGTATATTACGCGTGACTATTGGAACAGGAATGAAAAACTTACCGACATCAATCCACAAATGAATGATTACAACTGGGGAACTGCCGAGTTGTTTTCATGGACATCTTACGCCGGCATTCCTCTTCAGGGTATAGTTTATAAACCTGAAGATTTTGATCCGGCTAAGAAGTATCCCGTAATGATTTATTTTTATGAAAAGCATTCAGATAATCTTTACTCATATTTTACTCCTGCGCCGAGTCGCTCAACCGTTAACATTCCATTCTTTGTTAGTCGTGGATACATAGTTTTCACGCCTGACATTCACTATACTGTGGGACAACCCGGCATGGACTCATACAATGCGGTTGTTTCGGGAGCAGAAGCTATTGCCAAAAACAGCTGGGTGGATGCAGAAAACATGGCTATTCAGGGACAAAGCTGGGGTGGTTATCAGGTAGCTTATATAGTTACACAGACTGATATGTTTAAAGCCGCAGGAGCAGGTGCACCCGTGTCGAATATGACAAGCGCTTATGGCGGTATCCGATGGGAATCAGGAAGAAGCAGGCAGTATCAGTATGAACAAACACAGTCGCGTATTGGTGCACCAATGAACGACTCGCTACATCTGTACATTGAAAATTCGCCTCTTTTCTATACAGAAAATATAAAAACCCCTTTACTGATTATGCATAATGATGAGGATGGAGCTGTTCCGTGGTATCAGGGTATAGAACTATTTATGTCGATGCGACGACTTGGCAAACCCGTATGGATGCTTCAGTATAACAATGAAGCCCACAATCTCATACATCGCCGGAATACAAAAGACCTTTCTATTCGTTTACAACAATTCTTTGATCATTATCTTAAAGGAGAACCTGCACCTGTTTGGATGACGAGAGGATTGCCGGCAACTGAGAAAGGTAAAACCTGGGGGTATGATATCGAATAGTAGGATTATCTGTCACCTCTCTGACGCATCGCTTCAAAGGTAATCACGCCAGTAGATACAGAAACATTGAGCGAGTCAATCTTCCCAAGCATGGGAATTTTGATTCGCTCATTTGCATTATTAATCCAGAAGTCAGTGAGCCCGTCAGCCTCAGTACCCATAACTATCGCTGAAGGTTTTCTGAAATCGATTTTATCATAAAATACTGACGCTTCGAGTTCAGCTGCATATATACTAATGTAATTACTCTTGAGCCACTCAAGTGCTTCTTCTGAAGAGCAGACAGCTGTTTGTACAGTGAACAGTCCTCCAACTCCTGAACGAATAACGTTTGGATTATAAAGATCGGTCAGAGGATCACAAATAATTACTGCATCCACTGCTGCAGCATCTGCGGTACGTAGAACAGCTCCAAGATTACCGGGCTTCTCAACTGACTCCAATAGTATTATGAAGGGATTTTCGGAAAGTTGAATATCATGCAGTTTATGAGATTTTGGACGTGCAAGAGCAACCAATCCATCAGAGTTTTCTCTGTATGCTATTTTTTCAAATACGGCAGGCGAGATATCAAACAGACTATTTTCAGCTATCGAGTCGAGAACATGCGGGTATTTTGTGTCGTGGAATTTTTCGCGACAGACATAGACAGTTTCAATCTTGTAGCTGCTTTGAATTGCAAGTGAAAGTTCACGTGCTCCTTCTATTACGAAAAGTTGCTGATCCCGCCTCTCTTTGCTTTTAGAAAGTTTTACTATATTTTTTATAGCTGGATTTTGCAGACTGGTTATCATTGTTCTAAAAGCATCAATAAAAGGTTTTGCATCACTGATCAGTGCTTAGGCTCTATTTAAGCAGGAATGTATCAATTACCTCCTTGAAAGACTTTTTGGGCAGGGCACCCATTCCCATCTGTGGCTGTTCGTCCATAGGTATAAAGAGAAACGTGGGTATACTTTGAACGCCAAACATACGCGCCAGTTCCGGCTCTTTATCAACATCAACCTTGTATATATATATTTCTCCGCCATACTCTGCGGCCAGATCTTTAAGTATTGGTGATGTAACGCGACATGGACCGCACCATGTAGCATAAAAATCTACTATGGCAGGTTTATCCCCGTTGTATTTCCACTCCTCAGGGTTGTTTTCATAATTAAAAACCTTCTCAAGGAAAGTCGCTTTAGTAAGTTCAATCGGCTTTGCGGTTTCTTTACTTACTGGCTCTGCCGCAAAAGCAGACACCATTATAATAAGTGATATAAGTACGGTAGTAATTCTATTCATTATTTTAAGTTTTTGATAACAGATGTTTTTGATAAACAGTCAGAGTAGAATAAATGTTTAAATAAACCTATCCTTGTACTTTATCGCTTTTACCCCGGGGACTCCATACTCTCTTGCTGAAATCTCCTGTATATCGACTTTCCATATCTTTACATTCTTAACCGATGGTTCAGAATAATTAAAATCCCTGTCGGAATATTGACGCATAATGATGTCAAGGGCTTTTACCTTCTCGTCATAATCTTCTTCAAAAACAACCTCACCATTACATATTATACTCTCAGAGCGTACGCGGTAACTGCAGGCAACCTCTTCGTTTTGCCACACTAGTTCCGGCTCGGTACAGAAAGTAATACATACTTTAGGGTTTTTATCGAGAATACTGATTGATTTTCCTTCTTGTGCTGAATGGAGATATATAATATTGCCTAGAAAACCGAAATTCATCGGCAGCACGTATGGCACTCCTTTTTCATCAGACATGCCAACGTAACACACTTTGCATTTTTGTATTATACTTTTAATCTGCTCTTGTTCTTCAAGTGTAATAGTTCTCATTTCGTTAAATTAAAATTCTTTTTCGTGAGTTGAGGGTCCGTCAACAATTAAGCGCCCCTGGTCATCTATCCTCATTTCATCTATAAATACTACCCTTTCGCCACCTGTTTTTTCGGTACGTCCATGATACACGCAATACATTTTATTATTGTCTTTTGACCAGAAGACCATATTATGACCTGTGCCTGTAACCTCGCCGCCTGTTGCAGTGTTTTTCTCAAGAACAGGATTTTCTGCAGCTTTAACAAAGGGACCTAAAGGATTGTCAGATACTGCATAACCAACAGCATAGTACTCTCCTCCAAAGTAATTGGCTGAGTACATCATATAAATTTTTCCGCCATGTTCAAAAGCAAAAGAACCTTCAGTCCATCTTCGGTTTACCTCTCCATTGGTTACGGATCGGCTCTCCCACTCTGTTTGAGGATTGCTCATTTCGAATGGAGGCTGTAACAGCAAGACCGGCTCTCCGATAACGGTAGTGAAATCATTAGAAATCTCAACTCCATAAACCCAACTCTCTTCTATTTCATTGAATAGCCCAACTGTGCGTGCCCAGTCTGCCACTTCACTTTCCACAGGATGTTTATAGCAGCATCGTGAATAATAGAGATATGTTTTACCCCCATGCTGAAGAATATTTGCATCAATAATTGGATAGCCGGGATCTAATAAAGGTTTGTCTGATACCTCCATGAAAGGACCGGTTGGACTTTCTGACACGGCAACCCCTATACGAAAGTTCTCAAGCTCGTTAGTAGGATTAACTTTCCAGTCTGCACTGAAAAACATGTAATACTTATTATCTATCTCATAAACTTCAGGCGCCCAATAGTTTTTCAGAGTCCAGGAGTCAGCTTGATTCCCATTATATACCTCACCTTCCGGAGACCAGTCGGCCAAATTGTCCGAACTATATGCTACAAAACCACTTTCAGTTCCACCTGTACCATACATATAATACTTACCATCAGATGCTGATAAAATAAATGGATCCCCAAACTCTACCGGTAACGGGTTCTTATAAACAACTGCTTCCGATGATTTCTTTTCTGAAGAGGAATTACATCCGATAAATAAAAAGGAAAAAACAAGAGCACTACTTAATCTGCTGAATAAATTTATTGTTAACATAGCGAGTTAGTATTATCAATGTTTGTACAAAGATAATATTGATATTTACAATTTTTGCATATAAAAACAAAAAAGGAAAAACCATTTGATGATTCCTCCTTTCTATTCTTGATCAACAATAAGTTGATTTTATTTTACCTTATCAACGATTGCTTTAAAAGCTTCGGGGTGGTTCATTGCTAAATCAGCAAGAACTTTACGGTTGATATCGATTTCATTTTTATGCAGCGCACCCATCAGGCGTGAATAAGACATACCGTTTTCACGGGCTGCAGCGTTAATACGCTGTATCCATAGTGCTCTGAAGCTGCGTTTTTTGTTTTTGCGGTCACGGTAGGCGTAAGTAAGACCTTTTTCCCACGTGTTTTTGGCTACTGTCCACACATTCTTGCGGGCACCTATATAGCCTCTTGTTAATTTTAGGATTTTTTTCCTTCTGTTGCGCGAAGCAACATGATTTACTGATCTTGGCATAATGTTACTTGTTTTGAATGATAGCGTTCCCTAATTACCGGGACTCTTTGAGCATATACATCCTGTTAATAAATCTCTTTTTGGGAAGCGTCGGAAACGACGTTTATTTCAAAGCTAACAGTGTTTTAATACTATTTACGTCAGCTTTGTGAACAAGGCCTGTTTTAGTAAGATTTCTCTTACGCTTCTTGCTCTTTTTAGTCAGAATATGACTTTTATAAGCATGCTTCCTTTTGATTTTTCCTGTTCCGGTAAGGGCGAACCTCTTTTTGGCACCGGAGTTAGTCTTCATTTTTGGCATTTTGCTGTTTTGAATTTGAATTTATAACTAATTTTCGATTTTTTGTGTACGAAAAAGTTTGCAAAAGTAATGATTTTATTTACGCTACACAAGTAAAAGCAACTTTTTTATCCTAACAGTCAATTCATCTTTAAATTCTAACAAGAAAATAAACATAATCAGCTACGGGAAATCAATGAAAATCAGTTACATTTGCTTCATAATAGATTAATACTTCATAATTAATTATCTAATTCTTTAAAGAATACTTATGATGAACAGAAGAAATTTTATCAGAAATGCATCTGCACTTTCAACACTAACCATTCTTAAACCAAACGTCGTTTTTGCCTCCAACAACAATACTGCAGTCAGAATAGGGCTTGTGGGCTGTGGATCGCGAGCTCGAGGAATTCTTGGAAGTATGGCAGCTAATTCAAACATTCAGATAACTGCTTTGGCTGATATATTTGAAGACAAACTATCTGAGTGGCTGAAATATGCAAATGAGTTGAACGGTAAAAATGGACACACAGCAGTTGACAGAAGAAATTGCTACACTGGTTATGACTCATACCTTCGTCTTCTTGACAATCAAAATATTGACGCAGTGATTATCGCTTCCCCTGCATATACACATCCAGGAATACTTGAGGCTACTGTATCTGCAGGCAAACATGTTTATTGTGAAAAGCCAACTGCTATAGACGCAGGAGGATGTAAACTAGCCATACGCGCAGGTAAAAATGTAAATGGCAGAATTTCTGCTTTTGATGGATTTCAAATACGATATGCCACCCCTTATGTTGAAATGGCAAATAGAATTAAGAGAGGAGACATTGGAGATATTGTTTCTGTTCAATTATACTATTTCTCATCCGGCGCCAGAATAATACCTCATGATGGTATGTCATACGACGAAATGCGTATTCGGAACCACTACCATTTTCATGAAATATCGGGAGGATGTTACCTGGATCAGGCTATACATATGATAGATGTATGTAATTGGGTTCTGGGTACAAATCCTTTATATGCAATAGGTTTAGGTGGAAGAAAAGGTGGACCGGACTTTGGGAATGCATGGACTAACTACCAGGTAATATATAAATATCCTGACGATATAAATGTAAATGTGCAGTCATCTAAATTCGGAGATTATTTTGGTGATGTATGTGCCAAATTTATTGGAACAGAAGGATACGCAGAAGCACATTACAGCGGTGGAGTTTTCATTAACGGTAAAAACAGCTGGGACTCAGGTATTGCAAGATCAGCAGGTGATCTGACACCTGAATCAATCGCCAGAGGTGCAAGCTCATCATCACTGGACACTGCAGACCCTAACAAAGGCAAGGCCTTTATTGACAGCATTGTGAGCGGTAAATATATTAATCAGCTTGAATCAGGCAGTAATTCTACATTAACAGCCATACTCGGAAGAGAAGCTGCATCAAGACAGGAAAAAATAACATGGGATGAGCTGATGTATTCAGCACAGGAGATAGATCATGGTTTGAATTTAAAACAATTTACCTCAAAATAAAAAAAACCGGGGAGGTTACTCCTTCCCGGTATTTTCTTTTTTAGCGCCTGAAGCTCCCTTTTTTGGAGTTAACATTATAGACATTCTTTTACCTTCCATAATTGGCATATGCTCTACTTTTGCATAATCTTCAAGTTCATTGGCGAATCGAAGAAGTAATACTTCACCCTGCTCTTTGAAAAGGATTGAACGTCCCCTGAAAAACACAAAAGCCTTTACTTTTGACCCTTCACTCAGGAAGTTTTTTGCATGTTTTAATTTAAAGTTAAAGTCGTGATCATCTGTTTGTGGTCCAAATCTTATCTCTTTTACTGTTACCTTAACAGCTTTTGCTTTCTGTTCTTTCAGTTTCTTCTTTTGCTGATATACAAACTTCTGATAATCGGTAATCCTGCATACCGGAGGTTTGGCCATTGGAGCAATTTCAACCAGATCTAATCCCAGATCATCTGCTATATTCATTGCTTCTCTTGTAGGATAAACGCCTTCAGTTACATTTTCTCCTACTAACCTGACTTCAGGTACTCTTATTCGTTCATTAATACGATGTTGGTCTTTTGAGTTATTTCTCATTCAGTACTTTTAATTTTTCTGTTACTAAAATTTTCTTTAATTAATTTATTAATCTGTTGTAAAATAAAACTTTACTCGACGGGTCTGCCGGCATTCATCATCTCTTCTACTTCTGCTTGTATATCTTCTGCAAATGTACTTAATTTTACTGTACCTTTAACTTCACCGCCCTGTTTTCTTACTGAAACTTCCTCATTTTCTGATTCTTTCTCACCCACTATAAGTAGATAAGGGATTCTTTTGAGTTCATTATCACGGATTTTACGTCCTACTTTCTCATTACGATCATCTACTTCCGCGCGGATGTCATACTTCTTAAGCTTTTTGACTATATCATAGGCATAGTCGTTGAATTTTTCACTCACCGGCAATACTACTGCCTGAGTAGGTGCAAGCCAAAGAGGAAATCTACCCGCAGTATGCTCTATAAGCAGTGCTACGAACCTTTCCATAGATCCAAACGGAGCTCTGTGAATCATTACAGGACGGTGCTTCTGATTGTCGGCTCCTGTATATTCAAGTTCGAAACGTTCAGGAAGATTATAGTCTACCTGAATTGTGCCTAATTGCCAGCGCCTTCCGAGGGCATCCTTTACCATAAAATCCAGCTTCGGTCCGTAGAAAGCAGCTTCACCAAGCTCAATCTTTGTCTTCAGTCCCTTTTCTTCACATGCTTCAACAATTGCACGCTCAGCTTTTTCCCAATTCTCGTCAGTTCCTATATATTTGTCCCTGTCATTAGGATCGCGAAGCGATATCTGTGCTTCAAAATCTTTGAAGTTTAGTACATTAAAGATAATAAAAATAATATCAACTACCTTAAGAAACTCATCTTTTACCTGATCGGGTGTACAAAATATATGAGCATCATCCTGTGTAAAACCCCTTACACGTGTGAGTCCGTGCAGCTCTCCGCTTTTCTCATAACGGTAAACTGTGCCGAATTCAGCAAGTCGCAGTGGTAAATCCTTATACGAATGAGGGAAGGCTTTGTATATTTCGCAGTGATGAGGACAATTCATCGGCTTAAGTAAAAATTCTTCACCCTCTTCCGGTGTTTTAATCGGTTTAAAAGAATCCTCTCCATATTTTGCATAGTGACCAGAAGTTACATAAAGCTGCTTATGACCGATATGCGGCGTAATCACCTGCTGATAATCAAACTCTCGCTGAATCTTTTTCAGGAAATCTTCAAGGCGCAATCTAAGCTGTGTTCCTTTTGGGAGCCATAGTGGAAGTCCCGACCCAACTGTCTGAGAGAATGTGAACAATTGAAGTTCTTTTCCAATCTTCCTGTGATCTCGCTTTTTTGCCTCTTCAAGCAGTTCGAGATATTCATCAAGTAACTTCTTTTTCGGGAAAGTGATGCCATAAAGTCGTGTTAATTGCGGACGTTTTTCATCACCACGCCAATATGCACCTGCTGCAGACAAAACTTTTACAGCCTTGATATATGAAGTATTGGGAAGATGCGGCCCTCTGCAAAGGTCGGTAAAATCACCCTGTGTGTATGTAGTTATTGTACCGTCTTCCAGCTCATTTATCAACTCAACTTTATAATTCTCATTACGTTCAGAGAACATTTTAACTGCTTCAGTTTTTGTAATACTTTTTCTTATTATATCCTCTTTAGCAGCTATAAGTTCCATCATCTTTTTTTCTATGACAGGAAAATCGGATTCCTTAATTGAGACACCTTCACCCGGATCCACATCATAGTAAAAACCATTTTCAATAGCAGGCCCTATACCAAATTTTATTCCGGGGTATAACTCCTGCAAGGCTTCAGCCATAAGGTGAGCCGAAGAGTGCCAATAGGCATGCCTGCCCTCTTCGTCTTCCCATTTGAGAATATTTACTTCAGAGTCGCTTTCAATAGGACGTGTTAAATCCCATGTTTCACCGTTAACACTTATTGCAAGTGCATCCTGAGCCAGGCGTCGACTAATGTCCTGAGCAATTTCTAATCCTGTAACACCTTTTTCATATTCCCTTACCGAAGCATCAGGAAATGTAATTTTTATCATTCTATTTAATTCTTAATCTTTTTAATATGCAAATGTAGTTATTTTGTGGAAAATAATTCTATTGCATACGCTTTATTATGCTATATGATTGCACGATACCTAATTCACCGGCTTTTCGAAGATCATCAAGTCCTTCAGTTGTTTCTCCGATTGCCAGTCTTGAAATACCCCGGTTAAAAAAGGCTTCAGCGAACTGTGGCTCAATTTCAATTGCTTTAGTATAATCTGCAATTGCTGCACGAAAATCTTTTTCAATTGTAAATATCTCTGCACGATTATAATATGCATAAATAAAATTAGGATCTATTCGGATAATCTCCTCATATTCCCTAAGGATTTCGTCATATTTCACCGACTTTACTGAGATTTCGGGCAGCCTTGGCTTTCCCGAAACATCATTCAGAATCCTTAACTGATTATTGCTTGCAATATCAGAAAAAGCAGACTTATCTGACAATTGATAATCATACTCAAGCTGCTGAGTTAGCAATATAGCACGTGCAAAATATCCTACAAGCAAGTCGGGATTCAACTCAATCGCCTTACTTATATCTTTAATTGCGTTTTCATAATCCTGAATCTGGACATAATCCATACCTCTCCCAAAGTAATGAGCGTAATTTTCAGGTTCGTTTTCAATTTTTACCGAATAATCCTGTATAGATCGAAAATGAGTCTGGATCTGCATCTCATTTAAAGGAGCTTCATTATTAGTAACCTTAAGAATCCAGTCAAGATTGAGCCTGTTGTTTGATCTTTCAATAGTTTCGGAGTAATAAACAGGTCGGCGAACATCATAACCTCTCTCATAGTAAGTAATCACGAATTTAGGCTCCAGCTCAACTGGCACATTCAGGTTTTGAACCCTCCCTCTGCTTTGTCGCTGATATTGTGTTGACTGCGACTTCTCCTCACCTGAGGTTACCAGTAAATTAAATTTCTCTATATCCAGATCTGTTTGTTCACGTGTCTCTTTCTTTTCTGAAGTATCTTTTGCATCTGAAGCAACAGCCAAATCGGGTTTGCTTAATGAAGCCCTATGTGCATTAGCCTCCAGATTTCTCGCAAAGTTGAAATCTCTCTCTGCGCCTCTAAGATCATTTAGCTCACGTTTTATCTGAGAACGCATATAATAACCGGTGAAAAACTCCGGGTGAGTTTCCAGCACTACATCAATATCATTTAGTGAACCTTCCAGATTACCTATCTCATTATTAAGAATAGCTCTGTTAAGATATGCAATAGTATTATCAGGCTGCAACTCAATCACCTTGTCGAAGTCTCTGATAGCCCTGTTATTATCAGCTACCTGTGCTCTCAGTAAGCCACGGTTGAATCGGGCAATAAGATTATTTTCGTCCAGCTCAATAACTCTGTCGTAATCAGCCATTGCACCTCTCAGATCGTTCAGATAGTATTTCACCAAACCTCTGTTGATATAATTCCCTTCAAAGTAGGGATCTAGTCTGATCGCCTCATCTAAATCCGCAAGTGCCATATTATACTCTTCTTTGTGGAAATACAGCAGACCCCGTGAAGAGAATGATTGAGATGTATAAGGATCAATTTCAATCGCTTTATTAAGATCAGTCAATGCACCTGTCGTATCATTCATCTCTAGATACATTTGTGAGCGAGCAAGATATCCAGGGGTATAATCGGGGAAACGGCGCAACAGAACATCAAAAAACTTTTCAGCGATATCATACTGCTCCATCTCAATATTTACAATACCCATATTGACAAGTGTTATCCTGTCTTCCGGAAAAAACTCCAGACTTCGCTGATAATCAGCTGCCGCCTCTTCATAGTTTTCCTGATTCTGCCTTGCTGCACCCCTAAGCTGATACGCTGCTGTATAATACGGATTGCGCTGCAAGCAGGCAGTTGCATCGAGTTCTGCACCTTTGAAGTCGTCAAGCATAAACTTTGAGACTGCTCTGAAATAATAGGGTTCTGCCAGATATGGTTTTGCAGTAATCACCTGATTAAAATATTGAATTGCCAAAACATAATCTTCAAAGTAAAGCGCATTCTTACCAATAATCATGACACGATCAGTATCTACCTGCGCAATAGTAGAAAATGAGGAAAATATTATTATGAAAGCTATAAGATGTTTTTTCATTCTTAATTTTTTGTAATACTAATATACAATATATTATCTGTTTAGATTGTAGTTTTGAACAATAAGAGTGATTTTTCTCTTTTTCGTTTAAACAAGACATGAGATTGACTACATGCTTTTAATCATTCTGCTGCCGTCCTCCAGCTCCTCTATTGATATTCTGACTGTGTTTTCGGGTAAAAGCGACTCAACAAGTTCAGGCCATTCTATCAGACATAAATTCCCACTATAGAAGTAATCTTCATAACCAAAATCATAAACTTCTTCAAGCTTGTTTATGCGATAGAAATCAAAATGATATATTGAATTTCCTTTTCCGTCCTTATACTCATTGATTATTGCGAAAGTGGGACTTCCGACAGTTTCTGTCACTCCGAGTTCTTCACATAATGCTTTGATGAATGTCGTTTTGCCTGCTCCCATACTCCCATGAAAGGCAAAGACTTTGCTATCACCCATAATTTTCAGAAACTCACGGGCTGCAGATCTTATTTCATTTATATTTTCTATTATAATTTCCACAATAGTCTATTTTGGTTTTAATAAAATTACTGGTATCATCATCTCTTCCATTGAAATACCACCATGTTGAAAAGTATTCTCAAAATGGGTCTCTATTTGATTATAATTATTCGGATAGACAAAAAAGTCGCGGTTGAGTGCAAAGATATATCTCGTACTGATATTTGGTTCTGGTAAGCCATAATTACCCGGATGAATTATATCAAATACTCTCTTTGGGTCATACGCCAGATTTTTGCCAAGTTTATATCTTAAATTGGTGTTTGTCTCCCTGTCTCCTATTACTTTCAAACCATTTTTAACCCGTATTGAGCCATGATCTGTTGTAATTACAGCTTTAAAACCTGCTGCAGCTACTTTCTTAAGCAGCGTAACGAGTGGAGAATGCAGAAACCATGACCTCGTAAGTGAACGGTAAGAAGACTCGTCAGCAGCTAATTCCTTTAGCATATTCGACTCAGTCCTTGCATGTGAAAGCAGATCAATAAAGTTATATACAATTACATTAAGATCGTAATTTTCAAGCTCTTTAAACCTGTCTGATAATTTATTCCCTTCTCTGTTTGTGCTCACTTTGTGATACGAAAAAGCCTTTGTTCTTCCTACTCTCTGCAAATGTGATCCGATAAGCTGGGCTTCAAATTTATTTTTTCTTTCATCATCCGACTCTTCTACCCAAAAGTCAGGATACATCTCTGATATCTGGCTTGGCAAAAGTCCCGAAAAGATGCTGTTTCTTGCGTAAGGAGTGGCAGTTGGCAGAATGCTGAAATAAATATTTTCTTCACATTCGAAGCTGTCATTTACTATATCTTTTATTACTTCCCACTGATCGAGACGAAAATTATCTATTAGAATAAAAAACAATTTATCTCCTTTATCAAGAAAAGGAAAAACATGATTTTCAAACAGATCAGAACTGACTACCGGACTTCCGCTTATATTCCCTTTATCACCTGACTCTCTGTTTATCCAACTTTTATAATTTTCTCTGACGAACTTTGCAAAAGATATATTAGCATCTGCTTTTTGCATTTCAGGCAATTCCTTAACGGGATAATCATATCTGTCAAGCTCCACCTCCCAGAAAACCAGCCTTCTGTATACATCTATCCAGTCATTGCAAGTCATGCAGCTCCTGATTGCCTCATTCAGGATATTATATTCCTTCCTGTAAGTCTCTGAAACAGTTTCTGAAACCAATTTCTTTTTCTCGAGAATCTTTTTTATGGTTGTAAGTACCTGAGTAGGATTAACCGGTTTTATCAGATAGTCGGCAATCTTTTTCCCAATTGCTTTATCCATAATACCTTCATCCTCACTTTTTGTGATCATTACAACAGGAACATTTGGCGAACTCTCTTTTATTTCAGTAAGAGTATCAAGCCCTGTCAGCCCAGGCATATGTTCGTCCAGAAAAATTATATCGTATGTCTTAGAATTGCACTTTTTTATGGCGTCATAACCATTAGTAGCGCATTCCGTTGCATACCCCTTTTCTTCAAGAAAAAGTATATGAGGTTTCAGGAGGTCTATTTCGTCATCGACCCAGAGAAATTGTGCTTTATCCATTTTTCATTATCACAGGAATGCATGCTTACTCATGTGGGACAAATTTATGCATTTCCAGACTATCTCACAATCTTTTTCACTTTTTTAGCAGACTAAGTCTTAACAGACTGAAATACACCTGTTGACTTCTCAATTTATCTGCATAATTACTGAATTTAATATCATTCATTTTTATTTGTAAATAAAAAGTGTATTTTTGTAGATACTTGAGTTATAATTCAAAACAGTAACAACCTGACAGAAGAACATTATCCGATAAAATAATTATCAATATTTATTACCTGCGTATGAAATTATTAAACCTTAATGCAACTTTTTTATTGCTGACAATTCTAACTTCGGCATGTACACAAAAAACAAGTGAAATTTTTAATGGCAAAGACCTGTCTAACTGGGAGTTTGTTGTTGAGGACAATGCAGTTCCCGCTGAGGAAGTATACTCAGTAGAGGATGGTATTATTACAATTAAAGGTGAACCGTTGGGCTACATGTATACAAAAGAGAAGTATCGTGACTTTACTCTTGATCTGGAATACCGATGGGCAGGCGAAGCAAGCAACAGCGGCATATTTTTTCTGATAGAGGAAACCACTAATCCATTCCCCAAAGGGATTGAATGCCAGCTTAAGGCTGATCTGGCAGGTGACCTGGTAATGCTTGCAGGGGCAGATCTAAATGAATATGAACTTCCGGATGGAGTTGATGTCAGACCTGCTTTCCCTGTTATCCCAAAACAAAATCCATCGAGTGAGTACGCTACAGGTGAATGGAATAAAGTTCAGATTTCTGTAAAGGACGGAAATATTACTGTAACAGTGAACGGAGTACTGCAGAATAGTGCATCCGGCGATGTAAAGCAAGGACATATTGGTCTGCAAAGCGAAGGAAAAGAAATAGAGTTCCGGAATCTGGTTATCAGTTAGCAGACTTTAATACCTGCATGACAACTTACAACGACTCTTTTTAGGTATTTCAGTTTAAAACACCTGAGATATTTGAAAATATATAAGTTAGTCTGAGTGAAATTAATTATTTGAAACTATGACAATATCCGAAAAATCAAAGAAATATATCGATCAGGAAGAAAAATATGGAGCTCACAACTATCATCCTCTACCGGTAGTACTGGCTCGTGGCAAAGGGTGCTACGTCTGGGATGTTGACGGAAAAAAGTATTTTGATTTCTTGTCAGCATACTCGGCAGTAAATCAGGGTCACTGTCATCCTAAAATTGTAAATGCACTGAAAGATCAGGCTGAAACATTATGTCTAACTTCGCGTGCTTTTTATAATGATTCACTTGGTCCGTATGAACAGTATATTCACGATTATTTTGGATATGACAAAGTACTGCCAATGAATACTGGTGCTGAAGGTGTCGAAACAGCACTCAAGCTGGCACGTAAATGGGGGTATCTGAAAAAGGGAATTCCTGAGAACAAAGCAATTATTGTTGCATGTGAAAACAACTTTCACGGACGAACAATAACGATTGTTTCAATCTCCACCGATCCTGATGCACGTGCTGATTATGGGCCTTACACTCCGGGGATTGAAATTATTCCATACAATAATACGGATGCACTGTCAACTATCCTTCAGGAAAAAGGAGAGTACATAGCAGCTTTTCTGGTGGAACCAATTCAGGGTGAAGCGGGCGTGTTTGTACCTGATGATGGTTATCTTAAAGAGTGTTACGAGCTTTGCAGGAAGCATAATGTTCTTTTTATAGCAGATGAAGTGCAAACAGGAATTGCACGTACAGGAAAAACACTTTGCTGCGATCATGAAGGAGTCAGACCAGACATTGTTATTCTGGGTAAAGCCATTTCGGGAGGAGTATTGCCTGTTTCAGCAGTATTGGCTGATGATGATATCATGCTGACAATTGAACCCGGTCAGCATGGCTCTACTTTCGGAGGTTTCCCGTTAGCATGTAAAGTTGCGACTGCAGCACTGGAAGTTGTGAAAGATGAAAAGCTTGCTGAAAATGCAGAATTTCTGGGGAAAATATTCCGTCAGGAATTAGGGAAAATTAAAAGCCCGTTTATTAAAGAGATCAGAGGAAAAGGATTGCTCAATGCGATTGTAATTGAACCTCATGATGGAAAAGAGGCATGGGATGTGTGCCTGAAAATGGCTCAGAATGGTTTACTTGCAAAACCTACACATGGTCATATAATCCGTTTTGCTCCTCCCCTAATAATCACAGAAGCGGAATTAACTGAGGCTATCGGAATAATTGCAAAAACACTTAATTCACTGGAACAGGGAAAAGTTGCCAACTAACACAACAACGAAATCTGAATATGCAGACAACATCTAAACTTCTAATGGTTCGCCCGGCACGTTTCACCTTTAATGATGAAACGTCAGAGAACAATTATTTTCAGAAGAGGTCTGAACTGTCGGATCAGGAATCTGAACAGGATAGAATTGCAGAAGATGCACTTAAAGAGTTTGATGCTTTTGTGAAACTTCTCAGAGCGAATGATGTTGATGTAACAGTAGTGCAGGACACTCCTGAGCCACATACACCTGATTCCATTTTCCCGAATAACTGGTTTTCTTCTCATTTTTCAGGAGAGCTGGTTCTTTATCCAATGTATGCTCCAAATCGCAGATTGGAAAGAAAACCGCACATCATCAACCTGTTAAAAAGAAACATGAATCACAGAAAAGTAGTAGATCTCACATACTGGGAGGATGAAGGTGAATTTCTTGAAGGAACCGGAAGTATGGTTTTTGACAGACGTAAAAAGATTGCATATTGCTGTCGCTCACCCCGTACTTCAGAGAAAGTACTAACTGATTTCTGCTCCAGGATGAATTTTCAGCCAATAGTATTTGATGCATTTGATAAAAATGATAACAAGATTTATCACACAAATGTGATGATGGAGATAGGTATGCAGGTTGCTGTAATTTGCCTTGAATCGATTAAAAATGAAAATGAACGAAATAGAGTTATTTCACAGTTAAACTCAACCGGCAAAATCATAGTTGATATTTCTTTAGATCAGGTATCACAGTTTGCGGGGAATATGCTTGAAATAAAAAGCAGGAATGGCAATCCGTTAATGATCATGTCAGCTTCGGCTAATAATTCCCTTACAGCCTCACAGGAAAATATCATATCAACATATAATAAAATAGTAACTGCAGATTTAGACACAATAGAGAAAAACGGAGGTGGATCTGCACGATGTATGCTTGCAGAGATCTTTTATTAGGCTAAAAGTATATATTTTAAACATTAAATAATATAATTCACATTATTTTTACTTTCTTTGTTATGTAGAGTTTTCAAACTAATTAATCAAACAAAACTATGTCATTTAAAACAGAACTAAAAGAATTTTTAATGCGCGGTAGTGTAGTAGATATGGCCGTGGGTATTGTAATCGGAGGAGCTTTCGGAAAGATCGTCACCTCTTTCGTTAATGATATTTTAATGCCACCTCTTGCATTATTGGGAGGACAGGGACAATTCACTGACCTTAAGCTTGTTTTAAGGCAGGCTGTTATGGAAGGTGCTGAAGTAATAACACCCGCTGTAACCTGGAACTATGGTGCATTTGTTCAGTCTGTTGTGGACTTTTTAATTATCGGAACAGCTATCTTCATGGTTATTAAAGGAATGAATTCACTTAAGAGGAAAAAAGAAGAGGCTCCGGCTCCTGAAGCTCCACCAGAACCAACTAAGGAAGAGAAACTTCTTACTGAGATTCGCGACTTACTGAAAACTAAATAATGTTTTCAGGTAAACCGCAAAAAGGTTCTTCAAATTTACAAAAAGTTTATTTATAGTCCCGGCCAATTAGGTTGGGACTATTTTTTTTAACTTTGTTTGTACTTCCTAATCATGCCATTTGCATTTCTCAAACATGATCTGTAGTGATGTAAATTGTCAGAAATTCTCAAGTCAATATTTATAATAAAAACAGAACAACAGTAAAATATTTTGTTATTTTTGTAACCAATCCGCCGTAGTTGGAGTCCTACTTACGAGAACTGAAACATTTACATTTAAAACAAATAATTATGGAAGGTTTATTGATCCCGATAATTGCAATCATATGCACAATCGGATTGCCAATTATCACAGGTTTAGTATTAGGATTACGATGGATGAAAACAAGAAACGAAGAGCGTATGGGCTTGATTAATCAGGGAATCATACCTCCCGATACTCCCAAAAGAAAGTCTGATCCCAATAAAATGGTTTCACTAAGAAACGGAATTGTTTTAATTTCACTGGGCATCGGAATTATTGTTGGTTTCTTATGTTCTGAATATCTGGCTATAGGACATGGAAATGAGTTTTGGGTTACTGGTGCAAGTGTGGTATTTTTTCTTGGAATAGGTTATCTTATATATTTTCTGGTAACACAGAAAATGCCTTTAACGGAGCAAAAAGCAGAGCAGGAACAGGAATAACTCTTTGCAATGAACGAGAATCATCGTGTGCAACAAGTGCTTTCAGGCAACACTTCCGCATTCTCTTACTTTGTTGAAACATATCAGGATATGGCAATAACAATCGCCTACCGGATTTGCGGCAATATGCAGGATGCGGAAGATGTAGTACAGGAAAGTTATGTTAAAGCTTACAAAAACCTGCACAGTTTTCGCTCAGAGAGTAAATTCTCAACCTGGTTGTACCGTATTGTTTATAACACGGCAGTTACACATACAAAATCACAAATGTGGCTAAGTACAAGGGAAACGGAAGTTGAGAATGCAGTGCAGATAGGTTCAAATACTCTTGAGATCAAAATCGAAGATGTTGAACGAAGTGAAATGGTTGCTGATATTTTACAAAAAATACCAAAAGGTGATGCCCTTTTGCTCACTCTCTACTATATGGAAGATAATCCCGTAAAAGAGATAGCTAACATTACCGGGCTGAATGAATCTAATGTGAAAGTGAAATTGTTTCGTGCAAGGAAACTGTTTAAGGATTTGCTGATAAAGCACTACCGGGATGAAACGGAGGATGTTTTTGTAAATTAATTAATTAGGAAAGTTATAATGGAAAAGAATGAAAGATATAATCAAGAAGAAGAAGCAATCAAAAAGATGCTTGAATCTTCCAAGATAAAGGCTCCGGAAAACCTGAAGTACAGGATTATGCATCAAATTGAGACTGAAAAAGCATTTACGTCACAAAGAATAAATGAACAGGTCTCAACTAAAAAATCTGCCGGAAATGTTCTAAAAGATTTGACATCTATTTTCGGAACTATGTATGCTGTATTGGCTGTAATAATTGCTGCAGCTTACTTTATTCAGGGAGAGGCGTTTTTGCTGTCACCACAGTTTTGGGGTTTAATAGTTTTTATAGCCTCAATATTCAGCCTGTTATGGTTGATATCAAGACTTGACGCTTCTATGAAAGAGAAAAGATTATCTAATCAACAGATTAGAAAAAACAACAGTGAACAATAGTATCAATTTACGGAAAACCTATTCGTTTTCCAACATTACCCGCGCCTTCTGTAATATTTCGGGTGATTCTGCAGGAGGGTAATGTAAGTCAAGTGATTTAAAAAGCTCAAGGATAATATCTCCGACTGCTACACGTGCAAAAAACTTCTTGTCTGCCGGAATAACATACCATGGCGCATAATCTTTTGACGTTTTCTGAAGCATCTCTTCGAAGGCATTTGTATAGTCGTCCCATTGCGACCGGGCATGTAAATCAGAAGAACTAAACTTCCAGTTCTTATCAGGCTCATCTATACGGTCAATAAATCTCTGCTTTTGCTCCTCTTTTGACACATTCAGAAAAAACTTAAGTATTCTCATACCATTTTGATGCAGATGCTTCTCAATTGCATTTATACTTTCGTATCTGTCGTCCCAAAACTTCTGATTGATTTTATCTACCGAGCCATATCCCGGAATTCGCTCATTAAGTATCCACTGGGGGTTGACTTTCGTTGCAAGAACATTTTCGTAGTGCGACCTATTGAAAATTTCTATCATCCCCCGTTGAGGCAATGCTCTATAATGGCGCCAGAAATAATCATGCTCCAATTCATTCTTGGTTGGAGTTTTAAAACTATGAACCATACAACCCTGAGGGTTGATTCCTGACATAACATGACGAATAACACCATCCTTACCGGCAGCATCACGCGCCTGCAGTATGATTAAAAGAGAGTATCTGTCATCTGCATAAAACATTTCCTGAAATTTCTTCAGCTCTTTAATATTGTTCTTGATTTCTTTTTTTGCAGTTTTCTTGGTAAACCCCCCATCCTCAACAGTTGGGAAGTCACTAAGTTTTATTTCTGAACCCTCTTTTACGTGAAGTTTACTGTAATCAAAATTCATATCTTAATGTTTTGGTTAAATTAATTTCATTGGTATAACATCTTTAGCACTTCAAGCCACTAAACAGACTCACTATACCCCTTGCAATAACTCCTTATAGCGACTGTCGTCAGAAATTATTTTAAGGCCTTCCAGATAAATATCGTTTTCATCATTAATAATTCTATAAAAAGCGGAAGAGTCATACAGGTCTCTGGCTATCAGGGCTTTTAACTGAACAAATATCAGATCCTTCGATTTTAAAAACTCTTCTTCATCCCATTCAACATCAACTTCACCGGCAATTGTTTTTAGTCTTTCCACAAATTCATCAGTAATGTCATAACCATTCTTGAATGCAACAACATCGGGATATTTTGCTATAAGTGCTCTGCGATTATTGTCTACTTCACCAATTGCAGCCCTGTTAATCACACCTCTTGCATTTAAATTAGCATGAAACATTGTACCAGAAGTAGTGTCTACGGGTACAAAATAATCAGGCATTATCCCTCCCCCGCCATAAACTGTGCGTTCGTTTATTAGAGTTTTATATTTTAAAGAATCCGGGAAATGAATACTATCCACTTCAAACAGTTCCCCCTTATTATATCTGTTAATAAAATCCTGATTATATGCTTCGATGTTACCCTCTTCATAAGGCTTTTGAATGCTTCTTCCCGAAGGAGTATAATACCTTGCTACAGTGAGGCGAATCATAGTACCGTCGGGTAGTGGCAGCTGACGTTGAACAAGCCCCTTTCCAAAGGTTCTCCTTCCCACTATAACCCCTCTGTCCCAATCTTGAACAGCACCTGCCAGAATTTCGCTTGCAGACGCAGAAGCACCGTTAACCAAAACCACCAGTTTCCCGCCACTTAGTTCATCCGCACCTGTAGCATTCATTGTATATCTGGGTTGATTCTTACCTTCAGTATAAACAATCACCTTTCCGTCACCAAGGAATTCATCTACAATCTCGTTGGCAGTTTGTAAGATCCCACCCCCATTATCCGTAAGATCAAGTAGCAGATGCTTCATTCCCTGTGACCTGAGGCTTTTTTCTGCCTCTTTAAACTCTTCTGCTGAAGTGACACCAAATCTGCTCAACCTGATATAACCAACATCACCAGAAACCATGTATGCTGCATCAATACTTGTAATAGGAATTTTGTCCCTTACAATCCTGAACTCAATTAAATCCTGAACTCCACGCCTTAAAACCTTAACGTTAACTGTAGTGCCTTTAGGACCTCTAAGCTTTTTCACCACATCCTGGTTATTCATCTCCACTCCGGCAATCAGAGTGTCACCAACATATATGATCTTATCCCCAGGCAATATTCCAACTTTCTGCGAAGGTCCACCGGAAATCACCTCCATTACATAAAGTGTGTCTGTGAGCATATTAAATGATATACCTATCCCGTCAAAATTGCCCTGAAGCGGTTCATTCATAGCTTTAACCTCTTCCTCATTAAGATAACTCGAATGAGGGTCCAGTTCACTTAACATAGCTCTTACAGCAGCTTCCGTCAGTTTTTTAGAATCTACATCATCCACATACAGGTTGTTGATCAGTTGCAGTGTACGCTCAAGTTTTAATCCTTCAGGACTTGGCCTGAATTGTGCTGATGCGCTTACTGAGATAAGTATTGCACAAAGTACAATTCCAATTTTTTTATTTAGCATTTGTCTAATTTTGTTGGTTAAATTTCCTATATGTGAATGCAAGGAATTAACTTTCACTAAATCGAATAATTCATCCCCTTTGGAACAAAACTACTGATATCTCTTCCGTACCTGAGCAGTTCTCTTACGTGTGTGGAACTTACATGAGTCAGAGCCGGTTCAGTGAATAATACAAACGTTTCTATTCCTGAAATAGTTCGGTTCATATCTGCAATAGTTTTTTCATATTCAAAATCAATTACCGACCTGATTCCCCGCAATATGTAGCGTGCTCCCTCCTTTTCGGCAAATTCGATAGTTAAGGTGTTGTAACTTTGCACACTTACCCGCGGTTCATCTTTGTATAGTTCATTAATCATTTGAATCCGCTTTTCTAAAGAAAAGTAGGAGTTCTTTGATTCATTGACACCGATTGCAATGATAATCTTGTCCATTAGGAGTAACCCTCTGCGAACAAGAGACTCATGTCCGATAGTAAACGGGTCGAAAGTACCTGGAAACAGGGCAATACGCATATTGTTCATAGTGCAAAATAACTCATTTATACAACAACATCCTCTTCAACAACCAGATTATCAATGATAAATGTTTGTCTTTCAGGGGTGTTTTTTCCCATATAAAATTCAAGTAGCTCCTTCAAGAGGTCCTCTTTCTTCATAGTCACTTTATCAAGACGGATATCTTCCCCTATAAAATATTTGAATTCATCAGGAGATATTTCTCCCAACCCTTTAAATCGTGTTATCTCAGGATTAGGCGAAAGCTCATTAATAGCATTTATACGCTCTTCTTCTGTATAACAATAAATAGTTTTTTTCTTATTTCTTACTCTGAATAGTGGCGTTTGGAGAATATATACATGACCTTTTTTAATCAGGTCAGGGAAAAACTGAAGGAAGAATGTCAGTAATAAGAGTCTGATATGCATACCGTCGGTATCTGCGTCTGTAGCAATAATAACCTTATTATAACGCAGGCCATCCATATTTTCTTCTATATTCAGTGCTGCCTGAAGCAGGTTAAACTCTTCATTCTCGTAAACAATTTTCTTTGTTAATCCGAAACTGTTGAGAGGTTTGCCTCGAAGACTGAAAACTGCCTGTAGATTAGGATCCCTGCTTTTTGTTATTGAGCCGCTTGCCGAATCACCCTCAGTGATAAATATAGATGTATCCTCACGCTGATCACCTTTTGGATCATTATAATGTATTCTGCAATCCCGTAGCTTCTTGTTGTGCAGATTAGCCTTTTTTGCTCTTTCACGGGCAAGTTTAGTAACTCCGGCAATGGCTTTTCTCTCTTTCTCTGAGTCCTGCACCTTCTTTTGTAATATTTCAGCAGTATCAGGATTCTTATGAAGATAGTTGTCAAGCTCTTTCTTTAGAAAGTCGTTGATATACTTATTTATTGTGACACCATTTGGTTCCATGTCTTTAGAACCAAGTTTAGTTTTTGTCTGCGATTCAAAAACAGGCTCCTCCACCTTAATACTGACAGCAGCTACAATACCGTTTCTTATGTCTGAATATTCGTAATTCCGGTCGTAAAACTCTTTAATAACACGTGCAGTTGCTTCGCGGAAAGCAGCAAGGTGAGTACCTCCCTGTGTAGTATGCTGACCATTCACAAAAGAATAATACTCTTCACCATATTGATTAGTATGCGTAATTGCAACTTCAATATCCTCACCGAAAAGATGAATGATAGGATAAAGTTCCTCGGAAGTCAGATTTTCATTAAGAAGATCCACAAGTCCGTTCTTTGAACTGTAATTTTTTCCATTAAAGTTGATGGTGAGTCCGATATTCAGGAAGACATAATTTTTTATCAAAGGCTCAATATGTTCTTCACGATAATGGTAGTCACCAAAAATTGCAGTGTCTGGAGTAAACTCTACTCTGGTACCGCTAGAATTCTTTGATGGTTCTAACTCCCCTTCACTTAAAAGAGAGCCTTGTGCAAATGTAACCGTTTTTGACTGCCCGTCTCTTGAACTTATCATTGAGAACCTGGATGACAAGGCATTTACAGCTTTGATACCAACCCCATTCAGACCTACAGATCTTTTAAATGATTTAGAGTCATACTTGGCCCCTGTATTCATTTTGGAACAGACATCCTTTACTTTGCCAAGCGGTACACCGCGACCATGGTCCTGCACTATTACACTTTCGTCCTCAACAACAACTTCGATAGTTTTACCAAAACCTGTCATAAACTCATCTATTGAGTTATCGAGAACCTCTTTAAGAAGAACATAAATACCATCGTCTGCCGATGACCCGTCACCCAGTTTTCCGATATACATCCCGGGGCGACGGCGGATATGCTCTTTCCACTCCAGTGTGACTATATTTTCTTCCTGATAATTATCTTGTAGTATTTGTAACTCTTTTTCTGTTTCGTTCACTTTTTACTCTCCTTTAAATATTTTTGATAAAGGCTCTTCTCCTCTTGTGCTGCTCAACATCCAAACCGTTCCATAGTGAATGAACTCTGCTGTTATCTTCCAGTTCAATATTACTTTCAGCCATAGTCATTCCCAGTTTGTTAGCAGCAGGTATAAATTCATTAAACATCAATGCGTTAATACCTTTACCCTGGTACTCCGGATCTACTGCCACTATTAGCAGGTCAAGTATGCCGTTATGCCCTTTTCCTTTCAAGGCTTTGTAGAGATGATACCATCCATTGGGAAGGAATCTGCCTTTTGCTTTCCTTAATGCGTCAGACATGCTGGGTAAGCCAATTCCGACACCTACAAGCTTGTTATCGTTCTGTCTGAGAACTAATGTTACAAACTCAAGTCGTATCATCGGAATATACATATCCACATAGTAATCTATCTGCCTTTCACTCAGCTCAACATATCCATAGAGATCCCTATATGCTTTATTTATAAGCATGAACATCTCTTTTGCATAAGGATAAACATCCTGTTTTCTTTCGATATGTTTTACTGTCAGGCCAAATCTTCGTTTAATAACTTCCCCCATTCTGGAAAAACGTTCCGGAACTTCAGGCGGAATCTGAATAAGAAATTCAACCCAATCCTTATCTTTAAAGTATCCCATTCTTTCCATTTGCTTGGGATAATATGGATAATTGTAGATAGTCGCCATTGTACCCAATCTGTCAAATCCCTCAATGAGCATACCTTCATGATCTAGGTCCGTGAATCCCAAAGGACCATGGATTTTCTCCATACCTCTTGCCCTGGCCCAGCTTTCAGCCGCTCCAAACAGAGAATCCACCACATCATCATCATCAATAAAATCCACGAAACCAAACCGCGCATGCTTCTGATTCCATCTTTCATTAGATTTGAAGTTTATAAATACTCCTATTCTGCCAACAATAACCCCGTCCCTGTAAGCAAGAAAATAAGTAGCATCACAATGGTCAAATGCCGGATTCTTACTCCTGTTAAGAGTCGCTCTCTCATCATAGATCAATGGTGGTACAAAATATTCATTATCTTTATAAAGATCGATACCAAATTGGATGAATTTCATTAAATCATCCTTAGAAGAGACTTTTTTAATTATGACTGACATATCTTAATTTTCTATAGATTACACTCTTTGATACAAACACAAAGATAATGATTTTTTCATTTAACTATAATTGAAAAATTTAATCTTTAACCCTCATTACGTAATGCTCCCATCTGTCAACTACATCAATTACATAATTCACGGTTTCATCGCCTCTGAAGTAACCATTTTTACAAACCGGATCATTGTAATACTGTTCAAGGCGTTTCAGTTGTATATATCTTTCTACGTTTCCGTCCCAAATATCTGGATCAGCACCATATTTTTCAGCCAGAGCCCTCGCATCAAAGACATGCCCAATCCCTCCGTTATAGGCTGCTAATGCCATTTTAAGCTGCTCTTTTGAATCATCAATGGGACTAAAAACACCTAAAAGCTTTTTCAGATACTCCGATCCTGCACGAATATTAGACTCAGGATCAAAGAGCTGTTCTCTATCGACGCCTAAAGACTCAGCTGTAGAAGGCATCAACCCCATTAATCCGGCAGCTCCTGCCCATGAGCTGCCCCCGCTGTCAAATGTTGACTCCTGATACGACACTGAAGCAAGTAAACGCCAGTCAATACCCGTCTGTTCACCATACCGCCTGAAATATACATCATAAGGTGAAATAACCCCCAGATCCAAATTGTCGTTAACAGACAGTTGCCTGATTTCTGTATATCCCTTAGCCTCTTCAAAATATCGTTTTTCTATTCTCAGGTATGCAGGTTCAACTTTAGTTCTTTCAAACCAGCTATTTAAAGAATCTGCAAGTATCGGGCTATCTTTCCTCACTATCCAGGATGATCTCTGATCAAAGCTTATCGGAAGATGAACATCAATGTTTCTGAAATAGGTTTGATTAAATTTTGCAAGATCATCATCCGAAATAGTGTATTCTACATCACCTCTCGAGACCATACGTATTAGATCTTCAGTCACCAGCGAATCACCATCAGCCCTGTCAATAATAATCCCTCCGCCAAGTTCGCTGTTCAGATTCTCTATTCTGTTTAAATGCTTTGAATTATCAATCACAGTAACATCTTTACCGATAAGCTCCACAACATCTCTCAGCATAGAATCAACCTGTCTTACCCTCTGTACCAAAACCTGGTGGGATATCTGTCTGAATCCGGCATAAAGAAAAGAATCCTTCATCTCGTTTGTAACCGGTAAATTGTAAGCAATTAGATCACCGTCACCCTTCTGAAGCATATTAATCATCTCTTCCACATTCTCAGCTACAATAATACGAGGAGTAATTCCATGCTGACTGCAAAAATCAGAAATCAAATCATAATGATACCCCATTGGTTGATCTCGATATATAAAATATGAAGTTGATGTGTTAAGTGTTAACACACGCAGTGTATCTTCTTGTAATATCTGCGGGAAATCATATGAACCCTCTTTCTTGCTCCATTTTCCACAAGAAAGACAGAAAACTCCAATAACCAGTGAAAATAATACTACTCTATTCATATCAAAATCATCTACTTTGGCATTATCAGCCATATAATAAGCAAATATAGGAGAAAATAAAAGAGAAAAACATTATATTTGTAAAAATCGATTAATTTAAATGAAAACCAAATACTGCGCGTGTATTTGTTACCTTATTTTTGGCCTCACATGTGATATCTGTGCTCAAAATGGCAACTGGCGCGAATATGTAATGCAACTCAACGAGGAAGAGCAGGTTAACCCTGTTGACATTGACAATATGTATGAAGAGTTGCTATATCTTGAAAACAATCCGATGAATCTGAACGAAGTCTCTCAGGAACAACTTGAACGCTTCCCTCTTCTTTCGTCAGATGAAGTTACTTCAATCATTCAGTTTCTAAAAGTAAACAGGCCATTAATGACAGTTTATGAGTTGCGCAACGTGCCTTATCTTAATTATAATACTGTCCGGTTAATTATACCTTTTTTTTACGTGGGAGATATTGAAAAAGATAAAACTGAAGTCCCTGATATTAAAAAGATAAAAAACTCAGTAAAGTACGGACGGCATGAAGTGCAGTTACGTTTTGACAAAACCCTCACTCCCCGGGCGGGGTACGGTGAATTCACAGACAGTATCCTCGAACGTTATCCTAATCGTAAATACCAGGGAGAAAATTTTTATACATCACTCCGGTATTCTTTAAAGTATAATGATAAAATTGAGGCAGGAATAACAGCTGAAAAGGATGCAGGCGAGCCGTTTCTTAAACCATATTATACAAAAGGATATGACCATTACGGGGTGCATCTTATAATAAGGGATGTCGGAAAATTAAGAACTCTGGCACTGGGAGACTATCGTCTTTCATTCGGACAGGGACTAATCTTAAATAACGATTTCTCGGGAAGTAAATCCTGGGGGATTGACAATATTGCCAAACGTACACTGTCACCTAAACGTCATTTCTCAACAGCGGAGAGCAACTTCTTCAGGGGAGGTGCTGCAGTATTTGATTTTGGAAATTTATCCTTAACTGCATTTTATTCCAATAAGAAAATCGATGCAAATCTTTCTGATGAAGGTCATATCACCTCTTTTAAAGTAGATGGATTGCATCGCACAAAATCTGAGATAGAAAAGAAAAAGAATAGCAGAGAAGAAGTTACAGGCGCAAATATCAACTTCCGCAAAAACCGCTTTCAGGCAGGGATAAGCGGATTATATCACAAGTACAGCAGAATATTTAACCCTTCTATGCGTGATTATAATGCCTATTACTTAAGGGGCACTGAAAACTTTAATGCCAGCATAGATTATTCATATCAGCTGCCGGGTTTTATTTTTGCAGGGGAGACGGCTGTTGCTAAAAATGGTGCTGTTGCGACGCTGAACTCAGTACAATATCGTCCAAATACGGAAGCTTCCTTCACACTGCTTCACAGGCACTACCCTGTCACATACAACGCACTGCACGCACAAGCCTTTTCAGAAGGCAGCAGAATACAGAATGAAAACGGACTCTTTATGGGTGCTGCATTCAAACCATTCAAACGGTTCATGGTAAATACTTATCTGGATTTCGCCCGATTCCCGTGGAAAAAGTATGGAGTTGACGGACCTTCTAAAGCAACAGATTTCTACTTTAGAGGAACTTATACTCTCTCTCCGCTATCTTATCTTGAGGCACGGTATAAGTTTAAAATGAAAGAGAAAAATCTGGATCACCCGGGACAAGAGAATAAATCTGTATTACCCTATACAACTAATAAAATCCGTTTAAGGTATAACCATGAATATGAAAGTGGCTGGAATTTGCGGTCAACAGTAGATTTTGCCCGATATAATGCCAGTTACCAGCCTGATGAAAAAGGAATTATGATCTCCCAAAACATCGGATACAGAGGAGAAAGACGAATAAAGGGAGATGCTTATCTCGCGTGGTTTAATACTGATACTTATAATGCACGGCTTTACTCATACGAAAGGAATTTATTAAGTACATTCTATATGCCTTCTTTCTACGGAAAAGGAATCAGACTGGCTCTCTCAGCTAAATTTGAAATCACATCACATCTTACATTCTCTGCAAAAGCGGGTTATACAAATTACTTCAACCGGGATGTTATAGGTTCCGGCACAGAACAGATAAACGGGAATAGCAGAACAGATATCTTCACATACTTAAGATGGAGGTTATGAAGGTTTTTTGTATTTTTGCACTCTAACTCTGACATATATGCCCAACCCATTACTGCAAATAGATTCTCTTACAAAAAGCTTTGGTGATCTTTTACTTTTCAAGGATATCTCTTTCGGAATAGCTGAGGGAGATAAGATAGGACTGATTGCTGCAAACGGTTCGGGTAAAACAACTTTACTGAATATTATATCTGGCAAGGAACCTTATGATAACGGCAGAGTTGTATTTCGTAATGATATCAGGATGGATTATCTTGAGCAGTCGCCCGAATTTAATCCCGAGTTAACTGTGCTGGAAGCTTGTTTCAGTGCGGACAATGATATTGTTAAACTGATTGCAAGGTATGAGGATATCATTTCCTCCGGAAATCAGAATGATCTTTCTCACATACTGGCTGAAATGGATCTGCATAATGCCTGGGATTATGAACAGAGGATAAAAAATATTTTATCTCAATTAAAGATATTCAATTTCCATCAGAAAATAGGTGAGCTGTCTGGCGGTCAGGTAAAACGTGTTGCTTTGGCTAACGTGCTTATCAGTGAGCCTGAGCTGGTTATTCTTGATGAGCCTACAAACCACCTCGACCTGGAAATGGTTGAATGGCTGGAAGAGTATCTCTCAAGAAGCAACATCAGTTTGTTAATGGTAACCCATGACAGATATTTTCTTGATCGTGTATGTTCACAGATCATTGAAATTGACGATAAGCAGGTTTACTCCTACAAAGGAAACTACTCATATTACCTTGAAAAACGGGAAGAGCGTATTTTAACACAGAATGTTGAGGTATCACGAGCTCAGAATCTTATGAGGAAAGAACTTGACTGGATGAGACGCCAGCCTAAGGCAAGGGGCACCAAATCAAAATCCAGAATTGATGCTTTTTACTCATTGGAGGAGAAGGCCAAAAACAGGCGTGAAGAAAAGAATGTTCAGCTTAACTCAAAAGGTTCATATATCGGGAAAAAGATCTTCGAGGCAAAGCATGTGACTAAGAGTTTTGATGATGTTAAGATAACTAAAGATTTTAACTATCACTTCACCAGATATGAGAAAATGGGTATCGTTGGTAAAAACGGCACCGGCAAATCCACTTTTATAAAGATGTTACTGGGTGTTGAAAAACCTGATGAGGGATGTTTCGAAATAGGAGAAACAGTTAATTTTGGATATTATAGTCAGGACGGTCTCCAATTTGATGAACAGAAAAAAGTAATTGATGTGGTTACGGATATTGCTGATGTAATTGACCAGGGTGATGGCAGGCGACTTACAGCCTCTCAGTTTCTTCAGCACTTTATGTTTCCGCCGGAGAAACAGCACAATTATGTTTATAAACTGAGTGGTGGAGAAAAAAGGCGTCTTTACCTTTGTACTGTACTAATCACCAACCCCAATTTCCTGGTTCTTGATGAGCCTACAAACGACCTGGATATTATCACATTGAATATTCTGGAGGAGTACCTTGCCTCGTTCAAGGGGTGTCTGATTGTTATTTCTCACGACAGATATTTTATGGATAAGGTGGTGGACCATCTTCTTGTATTTCATGGTAATGCAAACATACAGAATTTCCCGGGAAACTATACTCAATACCGGGAGTGGAAAACAGAGAAAGACAAGAAGCTGGTTGAGGAGAGCAAAACAGTAAGAACTGACTCTGAGCTGACTGACAACAGGAAAAAAGATGAAGTCAAGACTAAACTAACCTTTAAGGAAAAACGCGAATTTGAGTCTCTTGAGAAAGAAATAGAAGATCTGGAGGCTGAGAAGGATATTATAAGTGAGGAGATTTCATCAGGAAAATTAAATAATGAGGAGTTGTTGAGCAAGTCGAACCGCCTGACAGAATTACTGAATCTGATTGATGAAAAAACCATGCGCTGGCTTGAACTTAGTGAGATTTAGAATCATTCCAAATTACTGACGGTGAATCAACTAATTTTTATATAAGTTTTTAAATTATTATTTTTGTGCTGATAATTTAATGCTTAGCAATATTAATCACTAATTAATCAAGGCATTATTTAATTCAACTTCCGACCATTAAAAACTATGAAGTGAACTTTATAACAAATAATAAAATACAAATATGAAAAGTTTAAAAGGAACACAGACCGAAAAAAACCTCATGAATTCTTTCGCAGGGGAATCGCAGGCACGCATGCGTTACACCTATTTTGCAAAACAGGCTAAGAAAGAGGGTTATGAACAAATTGCAGCTATTTTCCAGGAGACTGCCAATCAGGAACAGGAGCATGCAAAAAGAATGTTTAAGTACCTGGAAGGCGGCATGGTAGAGATCACAGCCTCATTTCCTGCAGGTGTTATCGGAACTACAGCAGAGAATCTTAAAGCTGCAGCAGAAGGAGAAAATGAAGAATGGACTGATATGTATCCAAAGTTTGCCGACATAGCAGAAGAAGAGGGATTCAAAGAGATCGCCACTATGTACCGGATGGTTGCAAAAGCTGAAGCAATACACGAAGAGCAGTATAACAAACTTCTTAAACGAGTAACTGACGGTACAGTATTCGAACGTGAGGAGGAGATAGAATGGCAGTGCCGTAATTGCGGTTATGTGATTACAAGCAAAAAGGCACCAAAAAAATGTCCTACCTGCCTTCACGATCAGGCATATTTCGAACCTAAAAACGATAAATATTATTAATCGTTTGTGAGATATTGATATTAAGAGCACATTCTTACCGGGATGTGCTTTTTTTTATGCCTGATAGGTATTAATTTTGCAGTTTATTACCAAATTATGGAGTACAACGAACTTTTTGCACGCACCGAACTGTTGATAGGTTCTGAGGCTATGCAACAGATAGCTTCAAAAAAAGTCATACTGTTTGGCGTGGGCGGAGTCGGCAGCTGGTGTGCTGAGGGACTTATCAGAAGCGGGATTATGGATCTCACTATTGTGGATTCTGACCGTGTGGCAGTGGCTAATATCAATCGCCAGCTTCCGGCAACTTCAAACACAATCGGCGAACTGAAGGTGGATGTGCTGAAAAAGCGACTTCAAGAAATCAATCCATTTGCTGTTATTACTGCAATACCCGAAATTTATGATTCAGAATCTTCCGATTCGTTTCATCTTGAAGAGTTCGACTATATTATCGACGCCATCGATTCTCTCTCTAATAAGGTTCACCTACTTGTTACAGCCTCAAAAACAGATGCTGTGACGTTCTCCTCAATGGGAGCAGGACTAAAACTGGATCCTCAGAAAATCAAAGTAGCTGAGTTTTGGAAAGTCAGGGGTTGCAAACTGGCTGCAGCACTCAGAGAAAAAATGAAAAAAGGAGAGAAAACAGTAAAGCCTGTTTTGTGCGTTTATAGTGAAGAGATTCAGAAAAACAGGGGTGAAAATGCATTGATTAATGCAGATGAGAATGGCAGTTTCAGGAAAGCACGAACCAACGGAACAATGGTGCAGGTAACGGCAGTATTCGGATTCACTCTTTCCGGACTGGTAATTCAGGATATTATAGATAAAACCAGCATAAAATTTGCTAACGCCCATTTAGAAAACAGTTTAACTGTAACTCCATAAAAAATTCTTAACTTTGCGCGATTGGTAAGCAAAAACAACATTATGAACATCGAACATCTCCTTCAGGAAGCCATTATAGGTGCAATCAAGAAACTATACAACGCAGATATTGAGGAATCTCAAATAACTCTGCAGAAAACCAAAAAAGAGTTCAAGGGACATTACACCCTTGTTACATTTCCTCTTCTTAAGATTTCAAAGAAAAAACCTGAGGAGACTGCTGAAGAGATTGGTAAATACTTGTCGGAACAATCATCCGTTATTTCAGAATTCAATGTAATAAAAGGATTCCTTAATCTTAGCATTGCTCCTGTTGTTTGGGTGGAATTGCTTGAGAACATTAATTCAGATACAGATTTCGGTTTTACTCCTGTTACCGACGACTCGCCGCTATTCATGGTAGAGTACTCTTCACCTAATACAAATAAGCCTTTGCACCTTGGGCATGTAAGAAACAACCTGCTTGGTCATGCACTTAGCGAGGTGCTTAAGGCAAACGGTAAGCGTGTTGTTAAAACTAATATTGTTAATGACCGTGGTATACATATCTGCAAGTCTATGCTGGCATGGCAGAAATGGGGAAATGGTGAGACTCCTGAATCTTCTGGGAAAAAGGGCGATCATCTGATTGGGGATTATTACGTGATGTTCGACCAGCAATATAAAAAAGAGATTGCAGAATTGCAGGTAAAAGGTTTTTCCAAAGAGGAGGCTGAAGAGAAATCGGTACTGATGGAGGAGGCTCGTGAACTTCTTAGAAAATGGGAAGCAAATGATACTGAAACTGTCGATCTCTGGAGGATGATGAATAATTGGGTATATGCCGGTTTCGATGAAACATACCAACAGATGGGTGTATCATTTGATAAGATTTATTTCGAATCACAGACTTACCTTCCCGGAAAAGATGAGGTTCTCCGTGGATTAAAAGAGGGTCTCTTCTATCAGAAAGAGGATGGCTCTGTGTGGGCAGATCTAACCCCTTATGGCTTGGACCACAAGCTGCTACTCCGTGCAGACGGTACTTCGGTTTATATGACTCAGGATATCGGTACTGCCAAACTTCGTTTCGACGATTACCCTATCGACACGATGATTTATGTGGTGGGTAACGAGCAGAATTATCATTTTCAGGTTCTCTCAATACTTCTTGATATACTTGGTTTCGAATTTGGTAAAGGATTGGTTCACTTTTCTTACGGAATGGTTGAACTGCCCGAAGGTAAAATGAAATCCCGTGAAGGTACTGTTGTAGATGCAGATGATCTGATGGCAGAAATGATAGAAACTGCCCATGAAACATCACAGGAGCTTGGTAAACTCGATGATGCCACACCTGAAGAAGCAGAAGCTATTTCACGTATGGTGGGACTGGGTGCTTTAAAGTATTTTATTTTGAAGGTGGATCCAAAGAAAAACATGACTTTCAACCCTAAGGAGTCTATAGATTTCAACGGGAATACCGGCCCTTTTATTCAATATACTCACGCTCGTATTAAGTCGGTTATCAGAAAAGCAGAAGCACTTGGAATAGAAATACCCGAAAACCTTAACAGCACAATCCCGCTGTCAGACAAAGAGGAGGGTCTCGTTCAATTACTCAGCGAATTTGACCATGTTGTGAAACAGGCAGGCACAGAGTATAACGTGTCTCTTATAGCTAATTACATATATGATCTTGCAAAAGAGTATAATCAGTTCTATCACGACTTTACAATACTGCGTGAGGAAAATAGCGGGCTGCGTGACTTCCGGCTTATTCTATCAAAGAATGTGGCTCTTACCATAAAAAAAGGTATGGCACTGTTTGGTATTGATGTTCCGGAAAGGATGTAGTTATGGTTATAGAAGCTAGATGATTATCTTACTTTAATGACATACGCAATGTAATTATAGTAATGGTATAGGTGCATTATTATTTCCTTCTGACTTCAAAATTTTATAAATTTGTGAAAAACACTAAAAAAGGATATTCTGATGCAATTTTCTAATCCTTATGAATGCGCGATGGATTTTGCCATCAACACAGACAGGAATATATTTATTACAGGTAAAGCCGGTACAGGTAAAACAACTTTTCTACGTAAATTCCGTGATGAAACAACCAAACAAGTTGCAGTGGTTGCACCTACGGGAGTCGCGGCAATAAATGCAGGAGGAACCACAATCCATTCTTTTTTTCATCTTCCCTTTACACCTTTCACCCCTACCCCTGCGGGTCGGTCATCTCTTTTCTCCCGTATTAAGATGAATAATACTCGACGCACTGTTATCCTGGAGCTGGAAGTTCTTGTGATTGATGAAATCAGTATGGTTCGTGCCGATGTTCTTGACGCTGTTGATTATGTGCTCAGAACTATTCGTCACCGGCATAAAGAACCTTTTGGCGGGGTACAGATGATTTTTATCGGTGATATGTATCAACTTTCTCCTGTAGCGAAAACTAATGAATGGAACATAATATCTGATTATTACAAGAGTGTGTATTTTTTTCACAGCCATGTAATGCAGGAATATCCTGCGGTTTACATTGAGTTTGATAAAATATTCAGACAATCGGACAACCAGTTTATTAAAGTGTTAAACGAAGTACGGAACAATTCGCTTTCATCAGAGGGAATCACATTGCTTGAAAGCAGATATAATCCTGAATTCAATCCGCCTTCAAAGGAGAATTACATCACGCTGACTACCCACAATTACAGTGCTGACAATATAAACAGGACTGAGCTGGACAAACTAAAATCTCCTGTTATTGAAATTAATGCAAATATTAAGGGTACTTTTCCAGAAAATGCATTTCCTGTTGACGAGGTACTTGAATTAAAAGAGGGTGCTAAAGTGATGTTTGTTAAAAATGACACTGAAACTCCACGACGGTTTTACAACGGCAAAATTGGAATAATTACCTCTATCGATGAGGATCAGATTACGGTAGATTGTCCAGGTGACTCCGATGAAATAAGCGTTTCCACTCTGTTATGGGAAAACATTCAATATAACACTAATAAGGAAACCAATATAATAGAGGAGAAAATTATTGGTACATTCGAACAGGTGCCCTTACGTTTAGCTTGGGCAATAACAATTCACAAAAGTCAGGGCCTGACATTCGACAGGGCAATAATAGATGCCGGCAAAGCCTTTTCTCCGGGTCAGGTATACGTTGCCCTTAGTCGCTGCAAATCATTAGAAGGGATGGTCTTGAAGAGCCCGGTTAACCGGGATAGTATAAGTGTTGATGAACAGGTGGCGCAATTTTCATCCTCAAAGCCTGACGAAATTTTTATAAACCGTGAACTGGAACTTGCCAGGAAACAGTTTAAATCAAACTTGTTATTACAGCTATACGATTTTAGTCCTATTTGTGAAACTGCACGATCATGGTACTTCGCAACCAAAGGAGAGGAGCCGTCATTCAACGAAGAGACAATTCCGTTTATCGCCGGGATACGCAAACAACTGAAAGAGATTGATCAGGTAGCAGAAAAGTTCAGGGTTCAGCTGAAAGGGATAGTAGGTAAAGAAAAAGTAGATACTGAATTTCTATCAGACCGGCTAAATTCTTCATCTGCCTACTTTGTCGGAGAACTGAAAAAACTGATTGACACCTTGAAGAAATCGCCTGCCACCACTGACAGTAAATCAAACGCAAAAGATTATGATGAGTCTATTTCTTCCATATTTACAGCTGTAGCACTGAAAAAGCATCTTATAAAAGCTACTGCTGGAAATTTCAGTGTTGAAACATATTATACTGCCCGAAACAGATTCAGCACTCCTGATTTCAGTGTTAAATCATACAGTCGCGGCAAGACTACAGTTCAACTTAAATCCAACCACCCGGATCTGTTGAACGAACTGGTGCAAATACGCAATTATATGAGTGAGAATGAAAACCTGCCGCCATATATTGTTGCTTCCACTAAAACACTTGTACAGATGGCCGACTATATGCCTGAGACCGATAAGGACCTCTTAAAAATCTATGGCTTCGGTAAGAAGAAACTTGCCCGTTTCGGTGCACAGTTTCTTGAGGTAATAAACGATTATATAGCGGAAAACGGCTTGCAGTCAGAGATGATTCATTTTAAAGAGAATTAAAAGGTCCTTGCCCAGCTAAGCTTTAAATTACTTTTATAGTTATCCCGTATTAAGTACACACCTAAAGTGTTCTTATTACGGGACTTTATTTTGCCCTACATTGCCGGGGATGCTTCCATCATCTGCTTATTACCGGCTTATATCCGGCTTATATCCGGCTTATATCAACCTCCTGAAATTATATGCTGGTCATAAACCGAATACAAACGTTTGATAAACGAAACTTATCCAAATCAATAAGTCTAACCAACTAATTTACATTGCTCAAGATAATTGATTAACTTTGCAGAGAATCACATCTTTATGATAATTAATTTGTCTTTGTAATTTGAACTATCTTGCTCATATATATTTTTCAGGAACAAACCGCAGGGTTGCTGTTGGCAACTTCATTGGAGATTTTGTAAAAGGGAAAAGTTATGAAAAATATCCCACCTGTTTTCAAAAAGGAATTCTGTTACACAGGAAAATCGATCACTTTACCGATACACACCCTATATTCCGGGAGACCGTGGATATACTTCGTCCCTCTTTCGGGCGTTATTCGGGAATAATGGCGGATATGTATTACGACTACCTGCTTGCCTCTGATTTTGAAAGGTACAGCAACGGGCAAAGTCTCGGCAGATTCTCCCGTAATTTTTATCTCTCAGCTTTGTTATACTACAGGTGGTTACCTAAAAAGGTGAAAGGTTTTATTTTCCATTTCATAAGGACCAACCGTCTCGAGGAATATGCCACCTATGACGGACTGCAACATTCGCTCAAAATTATGTCAGTTCACAATAGTCCGGCAATTAATCCCACCCTTGGGATTGAGGTGCTTGCAGCAAATGAAGCACAGTTGAGAAGCCTTTTCGAGGAATTCATGAAAGAGGCTCAGCAAAAATTTCCCCATTAAAGATAATTATTCACTACAGATCAGAAGATATTTGCAGTATCAAAGAAAAAACGGGAACACCTATGATTAAGTGCTCCCGTTAAGATTAAATCCTGTCTCAGATTGTTTCGTATTACTTATTTGGAGTTTCCCAAACTTTAGTGTTAGTGCAGTTTATATTTGCTGTCTGATCACCCAGTTGCAGCATAAATTCTCCCTCTTCAATTGTCCATTTACCCAGTTCATTAACAAATGCGAGATCTTCACCTTTAAGGTCGAAAGTAACCGTTTTTGTTTCGCCGGGTTTCAGGGATATCTTTTCGAACCCTCTCAAACGACGCACATCAGGTGTAAGTGAAGCTACAAGGTCGCTGCTGAATAGTAAAACAGACTCCTTGCCTTCCACTTCTCCGCTATTAGTTACATCTACAGACACTTTGACAATATCTCCAGAGGTGAAATCTGATTTATCAACACTCATATTTGAATAGGTGAAAGTGGTATAACTCAACCCGAATCCAAAAGGATACTGAACTGATGTCTGTGCTCCATAATCATAAGCACCTTCCATTTTTCCTGCGATATTCTGACTCGGTTTGTGATCGTAGGTAATCAATCCCTGTTCATACTTTGGATATGTATAAGGTAATTTACCACTCGGATTGATATCACCGCAAAGAATATCAGCAAGAGCATCTCCGCCAAAATTACCAGGAAGATAAGTCTGCACAACCGCTGCAGAACCCGGTTCAATTTGACGAATCAGTCGCGGACGACCTTCATTAAGAACAAGAATTACCGGCTTTCCCGTTTTCTGTAATGCCAGTGCCAGATTAGTCTGATTTTCCGAAAGAGTCAGCTCATCCAGGTTTCCAGGAGTCTCGCAGTATGAGTTTTCACCCACACAAAGCACTATATAATCAACACCTGCAGCTGCTGCAACAGCACGCTGAATTTCAGGAGTATTTTCTTCGAAATACTGACCATCAATTTTATAGGTTACACCAGGTTCATACTTAACATTTGTCGCACCAAACTTATTCTGCAAAGCTTCATAGATAGTGTTATACTGCTGAGCAAACTCCTCAGTCTTTTCACCCTGCCATGAGTAACTCCAGCCACCGTTAAGAGTACGCATTGAGTTAGCATTTGGACCTGTTACAAGAATACGTGAATTAGAAGGTAATGGCAATACCTTGCTGTCATTCTTCAGAAGCGTTATTGACTCCGCTGCAGCTGATTTAGCCACTGCTTCATGCTCGCTGCTACCAAAATCGGGAAATTCAGCTTTCGACCAGTATGGTTTTTCGAAGAGTCCCAGTCGATACTTCAGTCTCAATACTCTCCGAACAGCATCATCTATTCGTTCCATAGAAACATCACCATCATCTACAAGCTCTTTTAAAGTGGTACAAAAAGCAAGATTATATGGTTCCATTACCAAATCAATACCTGCATTTATAGCAGCTTTTACAGCACCTTTATAATCCTTAGAAATATTATCACGGGTATATAAATTCTGAACGTCTGCCCAATCAGTCACTATTACCCCGTCAAAATTAAGATCTTCTTTAATCCACTCTGTTAGCAACCTGTAATCCGCATGAGTAGAAACGCCGTTTATTATACCGGAATTAACCATTATTGATAGTGCACCGCCATCAACTATTGCTGCACGAAAAGGTTCGTAGAACTTCTCTCGCAGTTCACTTTCAGAAATGACTGCCGGTGTACGGTCTTTACCTGAAACAGGTACACCGTAACCCAGATAATGCTTAAGACAGGCTGCTATATTACTGTTCCTTACACTGTTTCTGTC
The DNA here is from genome assembly GCA_028709385.1 of Fermentimonas sp. Classification (GTDB taxonomy): domain Bacteria; phylum Bacteroidota; class Bacteroidia; order Bacteroidales; family Dysgonomonadaceae; genus Proteiniphilum. The sequence goes on along the minus strand of JAQVXD010000006.1, from coordinate 3,393 downwards.
ATTACCCTGGTAACCGCGAACAGTGGCAGTTCCCATTTGTGCATTGAGGTAAGTGTCTTCACCGTAACTCTCCCACTGACGAGACCAGCGGGCATCGCGACCAACATCCATAGTTGGTGAAAAATTCCACGGAATATTACTTGCACGGGTTTCGTAGGCTGTGATTTGAGCCCCACGCTCCACAATCTCACGGTTGAAAGTAGCTGCCATCCCTATTTCCTGTGGGAAAAAAGTGGCACCTGCTGTGTAAGTAACGCCGTGTATTGCATCTATCCCATAAAGAACCGGAATACCTGTTTCCTGCAAAGCCCGCTCCTGAATGAGTCTGATAGAGTTTTCCCATACCTCTGTTGTGCGGGCTCGGTTATTACTTGTATTTAGGATTGAACCTACCTTATACTTACCAATCACTGTGTCAAGCATCGCAAGATCAATCTCGAAAGGCTCATCACTATAGTAGGCATTGCCTCCTTTACCAATCAGATCAAGTGCAAACTGAGACATTTGACCTATCTTCTCCTCAATGGTCATTTGAGCCATGATGCTGTCGATCTTGCTCTCGGTGGCAGCGTCTAAACCCTTTTCGGATTTATTTGTTCCTGTACTACATGCAACTCCAAATAAAAGGATTGCTACTATAAAAAAACTTATTCTATTCATAATTATTTAATAATCTGTTACTTGGAAAGGAATATTAGCTGTTGAAGCAAATCCTGTATTATCTAACACATAAACATAAAGTCGATAGTTCCCGGGTTCAGACACTGAAATATTTAAAGTATTTGTCTTAGTGGTATCCACCTCTCCTACCCTGTCGGGACGGGGTTCATAAGCACCTCCGGTAGCTACTACAGTTGCTTCTTTAAGTATTTCCCACACAAAAGTTAAATCATCACCTTCTTTGTCAACAACGTCTAATTCTCCTATGAAAGACTCACCTTTATTAACATACGGACTTTCAGTCCCTTTTTTACCATCTATTTTAAAATTATTGATAATTGGAGCTGTTTGAGCGGGCTCTGTACGCTTCCATACTCGTTCCATAGCCTCCACCATAGGAGTTTTTTCTCCTTTAAGAGGAAGACCGGGAATATCATTTTCAACAAACATGCTAAACCATGTTGGAGTGCGTTCTTCTTTCTGTCCCCATAAAAACACGAATGATCCTAAACATCGTTTAGATCCGTAAATGTAGTTGTTGTACCTGTTTTCATATACAATTCTTTTTTCCTCGCTGGTTTGCTCGATAGGCGCACCCCATTCGGTATTGGATGTCTCCCACCATCCTGTAGGTCCCCACTCAGTTATCATATAAGGTCCATCATAAGATGATTTTTCTACGATATTTTCCACTTGTTCTATCGGCCCATAACTGTTGATTCCAATTAAATCGAGACTAGGTGCATATTTTACTATTGTATCGAGGGCATCAGGATTATGAGAGATAACTGTTGCAACAAGATGACGGGAATCAATTGATTTAATCATCTCAGCCAGCTCTTCAACAAATCCCCATGAGTTCGCTGTATTGTTGTTTCCTCCCAGTTCAATCTCATTGCCAAGTCCCCATATTAAAATATTAGGATCATCTTTAAATGTTTCAACAATGGTTTTAACTGTCTGCATAGTTTTTGATTTAAAATCCTCATCTTTATACAATTCAGGATCTTTAGGCAAAGATATTCCCTGCATGATGAACATATTGTTTTCTGAAGCCAGTTCTATATTGAGGGAAATACTGTTAATATCTCCTCCCCAGGTACGAAAAGCATTTGCTCCATTTTGAGCTGCAAGATCAATCTTGTTAGTTCCGCCAACACCTTTAATATAAGTTTGCTCTCCGTCTACATATAAATCGAAACCACCTTCTTCATTTTTAACAATCGAGGCACCATCCTGTTTGATAACATTTTTAGATTCCTGTGTAGTATTGTTACACCCTGTCAATAACAATGACATCAGAATAACTACAAAAATTAATCTATTCCTCATAATTCAATTTTTTGATATACTCTTACATAGTCAATTTCGTAAATTGCAGGTAGAGCATTTTCATCTAATCCTTGTGCAGCTCCCCAATCGCCGCCCCAGGCAAGATTTAGCTTAAGATAGAATGGGGCATTAAATGGCCAAGTATTTTTATTTCCTGTTCCATCATTATCAAATCTAAAATATTCCTCACCGTCAACAAAACCTTTTATGTATTCAGGCGTCCATTCAACTGCATAAACGTGAAACTGGATTTCCGCATTCTCAACATCAATCTTGCTTGTTTTCTGAGTACCAATTGAGTGATAATAAGATTGAGTGTGAATAGAAGAGTGAACTACATTTGGATCGTAACCAACATATTCCATAATATCAATCTCTCCATCCAGTGGCCAGTTTTTAAAGTTCTTCGGCATCATCCAGAAAGCTGGCCAGGTTCCTTTACCTCCCGGAACTCTTAATCTTGCTTCGAAATAACCATAAGTCCATGCTTCAATAGTATTAATGCGTGCAGAAATAACATCATTCCCACTTTTCTGAGCAATTATTTTCAGAGTACCATCATGAATTGCTGCGACAGTATCATTATCACGAAACCCACCTACATAAGTTTGCAATTCATTGTTAACAGCACCTTTTGGCAGGTTCTCATACCACCATTTTTTTTCATCAGGAAGAGCAGGCTTGCCACCACTAAGCTTTTCGGCATTAAACTCTTCAGACCAAACTAAATTATAACCTTCCGGGATATAATCTTCATTTATATCAGCTTCCTGATTAATAAAATGCTTTTTAGAAAACTCACCTGAAACAAAGGACAATTCTGCTATTCTATTTTTTGCTTCCGGATTTGATTCAACTATAACTTGAATAACTGTTTCACCTTTACCACCATTTTTCGGATTAATAGATAACCATGATTTATTGGTTGTTGCAGTCCATTCAGCATTTGAAGAAACTTTAATATATTTAGTTTCTCCTTCGAATGAGAAATCAGAAATATGTGGTTTAATATCCCAGCTGACAATTAATTCACCTGCTTTCTGTTTAACCGGATATATATGACTGTAATCACCTGATATAAAAGTAAGTTCCGCTGTTCTTTCTTCATCAACACTATTTTTAACAGCAGTTATTTTTACCACAGTCTCTCCATTAGTTCCTTTTTGAGGAGATATACTGCACCATGCTTGATTTGATGTGAGTGTCCAGTCGCCATTCGCCGAGACAATTATATTTTTGGTCTCGCCATCACCCGATAGCAAAGTTGAAATTGGAGATATCTCCCACTTTATTTCCACTTTAGGCTTTGGGGTAATTGGCAGTGGGTCATCACTACCTCCACATGCTGCTAAAAGAATAGAAAGTAAAGTTAAAATAATGCTCATTTTTCTCATATAGTTT
>JAQVXD010000064.1 GCA_028709385.1 Fermentimonas sp. | reverse complement strand
ATTCATAGCCGCTTTTCAACGCTTTGCCCGTGTAGATTATTTTCAGGTGCTTATTATTGTCCGTTTGCAGGACAACCGCGCTATTTTTAGTCTCGATCGGAATCGTCACCTGTTGTGACTGTAATGAGATTGAAATGGAGAAAAGTGTAACCAAAAAGATAACTTTATTTTTCATTGATCTTAAGTTTTATCCTGTAATATTTGAATTCTTTTGATTTGTTCAGATATTGACTGTGTAACATATTGGAACCATAATAATATAACCAGTAGGTATCCTTCCCATCTTTCACCAAACCAGGCATGGCAATCACCCAGTTCGCATCCACATCTTTGAAGAGATTATCCGTTATATCAACATCAGTAAGAAAACTTTTACCCTTATAAGTATAGGCCAGACATACTTTGATCGAGTCGCTTTTTTCATTAAAAAATGTCGGAAACAGGACATCAAGGTTGTCACTAATTCTCGATGCCGCGGGATTGTACAGATGAGGGAAACTACCTTCGAAATTGGCCTTTAGTATCGTTTTCGGTTCCTGCAGGGTGTTCCAGTTCTTGTCAGTTATGGCAAGGCCTATAGTCCTGTAACGAACATTGTTGTGCTCTTCCCAGTAACGGAGGTAAATATGATATAATCCATCGCGTTCGATCACGGAAAACTGAGAGTCATGTTTTCTGTTCCACAGAATCCGTTTATGGATCCAGTTGATCCCGTCGGCTGACTCTTCAATGAATGTCTTCTCCTTTCCGTTATCATTCAGATCACACGCAGTGTAGATCATCTTGTATTTTAATGGGGATGATTCGTCAATTATTACATCCTGTTCCACAATCCCATCAATATGGGGATGGCCGGTCCCGCGCAGGATATTATCCGATTTTCCGGGAATAGATTTTATCCAATTTTCCCCGTCCCTCGAATGAGCATAGGTCAGGTAATTGGAATAGTCACTCTTTCGATTATTATCCCAAGCGGAATACCACATCTGCCATTTTCTTTTACCGACTTTTAGAACTTTATAGTAAGCCATCATTTGCTCCTCCCAAGGTTGATCCTGCACCATCACCACCTGCCTGGAGCCTTCCAACACACAGAAGAAAAATGGAAGGCTATTCCGATCTACTGTAGTCTGTGACTGAACTACTGTAGTCAACAGTAGAACCAGATATATCAAAGTTAATTTTTTCTTTATTAGTATTATCTTCATTCTAAAAATTATTTAAGAGACATTCATCCTTACAGGAGGGTGACAAAGGGTCGAAGATCGATAAGCTCCTAAACAACGCCATTGCTATCTCCTTGTGTCCATGACCATCTGGATGCAGTATATCACTCATTAACATTTCATTCACATTACCATTATATTTCTCATACAGCTCATTTTCCCACAGTTTCCATATGTCCACCAATACAGTATTTTTAGCATAGGCTACCTGCCTCATCTTTGTTACATATTCTTCGATCCGTGGTCTCTCCTGAGATTTCTCCAAATCAATTTTATTAGGAGTCAATAAAACAGGGATACCTTTTAAAGAACGTACATGTGCAATAAACAAACCAACATTTTCGCCAAACTTGTCTATCGAAATATCTTTCATTATTGCAGCATCATTTGTTCCAATCATCAAAAAAACAATGTCTGGTTTGTATTTGGCAACTCTTAACTCGAATTCTGACAACAGGTTCTCCGTTGTATTTCCACTGATTGCCGTATTGATAATCGTATCGTATCCCCTGCTCATTTCCCAACGGACTCGTTCTCCAAAAATTTCAGAGAATGATCTCATTCCATTTGTATGTTTAGCTCCCTGGGCAATACTATCACCTGTAAAAAGCCATGTTACCGGCTTCTTTGTGTCCAGCAAATCCTGAATATAATCCATATCTCCCTTTCTCACATAATTGTAGGATCGAATGAGATAGAAAGATCTCATTACATGCGAGAAAGGGAGAATAGTGAATGTCTGCAATGTAGCTCCTTTTAAAAATAGCCTTCTGTTCACTCAGGTTTCTTTTAATGCTTTACTTGAAAAGCGATAACTACAAATTAATATACAAATATAAATATATACTCGAAGAAAGTTACAATCTACGCCTAAGGTTTATCCCAACCAGGGTTTTGTACTAAGTTTTCATTTAGAAATAGCTCAGTATAGGGAAGCGGAGCATAATATTTATAATCATCGTAGGAGGGATGAAGATTAAGCTGATAGAGCAATATTCCTTTGGTTCCTTCCGACAATTTAGCAACACCATTGTTAATCTTGTAATAATATACACCACCTACAGGGTTTGTAGGAGTTGTTGTCACAAAAGCTACATCAGGTTTTCCGTCGTTATTCAGATCCAGCAATCTACCTTCCTCCGGAACATAAATGCCGTTTTTCTCTTTTTCCAGTTGTTTCCCTTCTTTCCATCTTCTTAAATCGGTGTACCGAAAGCCTTCTGCCGCAAGCTCGATAGCACGTTCTCTTCTAACTTCCATTAAAGGGATGGAGGTGATGTTTCCATAGAACTGATCTTTCATATATGGATCAAGGGTCGTAGGCATAGAGGTGTCTGAAATACCTGCCCTTTCCCTCAACAACGCTATGGTTTTATCCCAATCGTCATTGGTGAATGTACCAAGTTCAGCTTTGGCTTCAGCATAGTTCAACAACACTTCGGCATAACGGATTACCGGAATGGAATTATAACTTATCCCCGATATGTCAAGCTTGGGGTCATCCATAGAAAATTTCAGAATATGATAACCTGAAACTGCTGCTGCCGCAAGATAAGGAGCTGCCTGAGTCCCGTCCGATCTTTTATAACCAGGGGTTCTGATAGTCTGTGCTAACCGGGCATCTCGGTTTAATGTCTCATACTGAAACTGAATGGTATCATGGCCTGCCTGATCCGTAAAACGAGTCCCGTCTGCCTTCAGATAGGTATTGATAAACCTTTTTGTATAGGAAGGCTGATACTTGCCATAGCTGGAGAAAAAACCCGTTGCATTGTGGTATACCTTTAATCCATCGTTGTAAATTCTTGCCAGAATTATCTCATCTGAGGGAGGAGATTGACTAATAAACAGTGTACGATAATCTCGCGTAGGATTATTTGTGTTGTGGATGCTGTATTGACGGCTTTCCATCAGTTCTTTAGCAGCACTTTCAGCATATTGAAGCCAACTATTTGCAGTACCTGTGAGGTTCAACTCTGTGTGATATTTTCTAAAGGTACCCTCATACAGACAAATACGCGATTTTAATGCCAAAGCTGTCCATTTGGATATGGAGGAAGCTGTAGCACTTTTTGTATTATTGATATTGGCTATAGCGAAATCAATGTCTGCCAACACTGAATCCATCACTAACGTTCTTGGATCCCTAGCTTTATATAAATCAGGATCGGCTGACGTAAGTACTTTTCCGTACCATGGGACATCACCAAACAGATTTACTTTGTCATAATAGAACCAAGCTCGAAAGAATCGGGCAATGCCTGCATAATGGTTTTTTTTCTCTGTAGGTATATCTGCAATACTGTAATTCTCCAGAAAATAGTTGATATTTCTTAAATCGCCCCAGCTCCATCCTTGTGCATCTTTGCTGGTGAATCCGCCGTGTAGATAGGTATTCTTTTGGTCCCAGATACTGAGATCGTTCATGACGTTGCCGTGAAGATAATATCCCTGGATAACTCCTGATTCTCCATAAACAGCCTGCGCTGAAGGTACCATTTGGTAAAATGAGTTCACATAGAGCTGCAAGTCTTTCTCATTGGCGAACGCCTGTTTAGGTGTAAGAGAATCGAGCGGAAATTTATCCAGATTCTCACTACAGGAAAGAAGCGATAGTGAAATTGAAATTAATAGAATGTATTTTTTCATGTTGATAATTTTTAATTAATTCTATATTTTAAAATGTCAGGTTTAACCCCAATGTGATTGTTTTCAGTACTGGGTAATTATTATTGTTGTATCTTTGTCCACCTTCAAAATCAAGTGTCTCCACATCAATTCCCTGCGCTATCTTATAAAGAGGGGAGTAGGTCCAGATATTTTGCGCAGCTACATAAAACTGCAGATTACTGATACCTGCCTTTGAAATAATCTGTTCGGGAATTGAATATGCTAGTGAAATATTTTTTAAGCGGAGATAACTTACATTCTGTAGATATTTTGTCTGTGCCTGAAGTTGTCTGTCTCCGTATACCATAGGGCCTCTGTATCTTGGCCAATATGAATCAGGATTCCCTCCATTCACTGTCCAGTTATCATCCATAATATGCTCCGGTATTATACCATACCAAACGGAATACTGTCCCCAGAATTCTGTTGTATTAAAGTACCAATCCCTCTTCCCAACACCTTGTAAGAAAAGATCAAGTGAGAAATTATTCCAGTTCAAATTGGCTGTAATCCCATACATATACCGTGGCCTATTGTTACCAATTACTGACCAGTCCCCATGATCATCCAGTGTTTTGTTACCCTTGTTGATAAAGCCGTCATTATTCAAATCTTTAAACTTTATATCTCCCGGCATTAACTTATTGCCGCTCGATACCTGTATAGCACTCTGATCCGCATGATTCTTAATATCGTCTTCCGAGGTAAAAATACCTTCAGTCGTATATCCCCAGATATCACCAACACGTTGCCCTTCATAATAATTCGCAACAAATGTATAGGGTTCAACAATAATTAAGTTCCCAGGATTATAGTATTTTGTTATACGAGATACATTATCTGCCAACGTGAATTTTAAGTTGTAAGACAAAGGTTTCTTAAAATTAATCACATCCTGCCAGGCGACTGATAGTTCAAAGCCTCTCGTCTCGAGGTCTGCATAGTTACCTCTGGGTACTGAGGTGCCAAATACAGCTGGGAGACTCGGTCCCGGAGAAATCATATCATAGGTGTTGCGTTTATACCAGTCGAATGAACCCACCAACTTATCAAACAGCGTTATGTCTACTCCGCGATTAAAGGTGGTGGCTGTTTCCCAAGTGAAGTTTTCAGCTAACGCGGCAGGACTTTTAATATAAGATGGTTTCGTTCCTTCTATGATAACCGGAGAAGTAGCTGCTCTTAGTTGCTCCAGATAGAGGTATGGGCTAATCTGACTGTTTCCAAGTGATCCGAATGAGCCTCTCAGTTTCACTTCATTCAACCACGTAATTTTATCCTTCAGAAATGGCTCTTCGGTAATTCTCCATCCTGCAGAAACAGAAGGGAAGAACCCAAATTTCTTCGATACGGGAAATTTCGAAGAGCCGTCATACCTACCATTGATTTCCAACAGGTACCTGTTATCGAAACTATAGTTAAGACGGCTGAAGAGTCCATTATTCGCCCATTCATAACCACCTCCTGAAATATTTTTATTTTCACCCACCGTCAGATTGAAATCATCCAAATCAGGAAGAAGCAATCCGTCTCTCGAAATGCCAATCTGCTCATAACGAGTTTGTTCGAAATTATCACCTACCAGAATTTTAAAGTAGTGCTCACCCAGTGTCTTGGTATAATCTGCATATAAATTATAGGACATATAGGTATTTTTTCCAAGTGATTTTGCCAGAGAACTTGTTGGAGTAGTTGAAATTACTCCGGGTTTCACGCTATACGAAAGAGGAACCACTTTATCATCCGTTGAGCTGTTCGTAATCCAGTATGAGAAGTCACCTTTGACAGAGAGGCTATTATTCAAGAAGGAGGTTTCAAACCCAGCATTATTTTGCTGAAATGACTGCTTTGATGTAACCTTATTACCTCCTGTTAAAGCTCCGGCACTATTGGCAAATGTTTGTGTCATTGTTCCGTCGGGATTATACATCTTTGCCAGTGGCGTGCCATTTCCGTAAATATTGATTACCTGCCATATATTGAATCGAAAGGGATCAGTGTACTCGTAGTTGGAAAACGTAGTTCCAGCATTTATCCTTAACCAGTCAGTAACCTGTACTCCCCCTTTCACCCTGAAGTCATATTTATTATACTCGTCAGATCTCATCTTGAAAATTCCTTCCTGTTTGTACATTTTTCCCGAAATCTGGTAATCTACTTTTTCCGTCCCACCCGAGACAACGACTGAATTTTCAATAGTAGGAATATTTTGTTTATAGAGATCTTTATACCAGTCTGTATTACCATAATATACATAATTACCATTCACCGGATTAATCGTAACATCGGGTAGTTCTCCTGGATGTTCAGACCGATATTTCAATGAGTCGAGATAGGAGTCTGAAAAGGGTAGTCCGCTTGAACCAATAGAAGAGGGTCCTTGTGCATAATCATACCAGCTACTGTAGCTCTCTTTATACATTTTTGCCCATGTATATCCGTCAGTAACCACAGCTGGTTTATTTACCGGAGTATTAAAACTATAACCCGAGGAAACTGTAATCCTAGGTTTTGAACTCTTCTCGGGATTTTTTGTCGTGATAAGGATTACCCCAAACGCACCTCTTGAACCATAAATAGATGCTGAAGCCGCATCCTTCAATACAGTCACACTAGCTACATCATTAGGATTGACATGACGAGGGTCTCCCGCTACTCCGTCAATCAAGATCAGAGCTTCTCCACCAGCGCCGATAGAGGTGAGTCCCCGGATATTCCATGCAGGATTAGACGTAGGCCTTCCGCTAGTGTAATTGATATTTAAATTGGGGATAGCGCCTTGTAAAGCAACTGAAATATTAGGAACGGCAATCTTTTCAAAAGTCTTGTTTCCAACCTGGTCTACAGCACCTGTTAAATTTGCCTTCTTTTGCACACCATAACCTACAACAACAACCTCTTCCAGTCCTATATTCGTTTCTGACATGACAATGTTAATGATGGTTCTATTTCCCACAACCATCTCCTGTGAATCCATCCCTAAAAACGAAAATTCTATAGTCGACTCATTTGAAACATTGCTCAGTAAGTAACGACCATCTGTATCTGTAACAGTACCAATCCCCGCACCCTTAATTTGAACCGTTACACCTGGCAAAGGCTCTCTCTTTGCATCGGTTACCACTCCCATTACTGTCTTTTGTTGCTGAGCTGCAGAATAGTCTGACAATCCCGAAGCATACAATTTATTTGTTCCCATGGTAAGCAGAACAATGAAAATGACTCCAATCAATACGTTATTCTTCATCTGTGTAAAAATTTAAAAAAGTTTTCAATATCTTCAAATTATATTATTTTCTGGTGGTATACATCCATTTCCGTCAGCTTTTCTATCAATTTTTCTGCTTTTCTTGTATCACCCAACCCAAGCCATCCCAAAGCCATCACATAGTAGCAATGAATTTGGTTGCGTTTGTTGAGATCCTCTTCCCAGATAGCCAGATCGGGAAGCGAAACAGCAAAATAATCTATCGTGCATTTGTCGTTCAGGTGTTTTTCTCCATGGG
>JAQVXD010000063.1 GCA_028709385.1 Fermentimonas sp. | reverse complement strand
GATTATATGCCATACGATTATTGTTTTTCTGCCATGAGTGCCAGGTATATCTGGAACTGTTAAAGCGACTTCCCTCATAGTTCAAAACACGAGTAGAGTGTAGTACTTCAGGACTCGTCAACCTGAAATAAGCTTTACGAAATGCTAACCTATAATCAGACGGTCGGGTTCCATCAGCTTGTTGCAGATGATAACCACCATTTTTGTTTAATTCAGCAAAGAATTCTTCACATGCTGTTAAGCATCGATTCCAAAGTTCAGGTTTATATCCTCCGTACCACACGTTGAGATTTTGCACACCTTCTTGCGGTGATGCACTTGAATAGGGGACTTCGTCATTGAAAAGAGGCGAAGCTGCGAAGAGCAAGATTGAAGTTTTTAGTCCCATAGCTCCGGCTTTTGTCCAGCGGCCTGTTTCGTTTGCCGGTACACTGACTTTCCACGGTAAAACCTGGGAAGCTTCATCAAGCAGTTCAATCATAAAGTCAACAGTTTCTTCTACAGTTCCTCTCGGTAATACATACTCAGGTTCGGTACCTGAAAAAGAGGCTTTAATGATTGGCAGTCCGCCATAGTGACGGAATGTGTCCCAGTAACGCGAAGCAATTATGCATTTGGCTTGTGCAACAATTTGTTGTTTTTCTGTATTATCCATACCCGGAACTTCTTCTATGTTTTCGATCAACAGCCATGCCATGCGCACTGCTTCCCATACATTCATTCGGCTATATTCAAATTTCTCCTGGCGTTTGGAGTATCCAGAATTATGGATACCTGTATAATACCTCTGTTGTATTGCCTGTCCGTCCCAGCTTGTATGCCATAGATCTGATAAATTTTCCCATTTACCTACCCAGCCTGTATGCATGTAGGGGAAAGCATCGTTTGTGCCGAATGGAAGTCCGTAATATTGCAACGAGTAAAGTCCTGTTAAGAACTGACGGGTATATTCTGCACTGCTGAATACTGTATCTTTAGTAACCGTTCCACCGGGAGCTTTCTCTAGAAATTCATTCCCAAATTTGAAGTCATCTACGCAGGAAACCAAAGAAGTTGTAAATCCTATCAGGGCTACTATCAGCCATTTATTTAATATTTTCATTTGTTTAGTGTTTATTTTAGAACCCAAGTTTTAGACTCAGTGAATAAGACTTCTGTAAGGGATAAGTCGGTGCATTGCTTGCTCTTGATTCTGGATCGCCCCACATAAAATCAGTAAATGTGAGTAGATTATATCCGCTTAAAGAGACAATGCAAGAGTTCAAGTTAATTCTTTCCATAAAGGGGAGGCTCAGGTCATATGCTAATTCAATACTTTTGAGTCGCAGATAGTTTGATTTTACTTCAAATAGTGTAGAACCTCTGTAATTATTTGCAGAAGCAGCCCAGGTAGCACGTGGATACTTAGCATTCTGCGAGGGGTTATCTTCAGTCCATGTGTTGTATACATGGTATGCCAATAAACCGCCCTGCGACTGGCTACTGTTACTTGTAAAAGGTTTCATAAAAACATCAGACAAAACACGGCTTACATCCCATGCTCCTGTCCATTGCATAGAAAAGTTGAGTTTTTTATAGTTAAATCCTCCGATAATGCCAACAAGGTATTGCGGGTCATCTGTATATCCATTGGCATAGCTCATGTCTTCCGAGTTTATCACGCCGTCGCCATTCAAATCTTTAAATACAGCATCTCCGGGTTTAAGTTCAATTCCATGGTCGGGAAACTCGGTGCCGAATGTTTCTTTGTATAAAGCCGGTGTCTCTTCGTCATAGAATCTCCAGAATTCATATAGTTTATTCGCTCCGATCCGGTGCCCTTTTTGATATAACCAGTCGTAATTCTGCGGTGTCTCTTTTCTTTCAATAATCTTATTTTCGTTTTTAGATAAGTTTAAGGTCAGATTATATCTGAAATCACTTCCTATACGGTCGTTCCAGCGCAGAGAAGCTTCCCATCCCCAGCTCTCTACTTCTCCAAGGTTTGAGTAGGGAGTGGTAAATCCAATCAGGTTAGGAGCAGTTGCATCACGAAGAAGAATGTCTGTTCTGCTTTCTTTAAAATAGTCCAGACTTGTACTTAGTCTCTCATTCAGGATACTGAAATCTACGCCATAGTTTTGTTTGAAAGCCTTCTCCCACGAAACAAACGGATTATTGCGTGACGACTCTCTCGCTCCTAAGCTTGTATTTCTATTGGTGCCAAAGTAATAACCCCAGTTGTTACTGCCCTGCCTGTTATGTAGATCGCCAAGGCCAATTAAATAGGGGTCGCTTGTGTACATAAAGCGGCTACCACCTACCTTATCGTTTCCAACCAATCCCCATGATGAACGAAGTTTCATGTAGTTAATTACCGGTTTAATGTCTTCCCAGAAGTATTCTTCGCTCACAGTCCAGCCAAGAGAACCCGCGGGGAAAAATCCAAATCTTCGCTCAGGTGCAAAGTTTTCAGAGCCATTATAGCCCATGTTAAACTCAGCCATGTATCGATTACGCCAGTCGTAAGTTACCCTTCCTACGAAACCAACATAACCGGTTGGTATATCGCTTAATTCACCAGGATAATATTTTTTTGATTGATTATAGAGTGCAAGAGCACTCACGCTGTGATCTCCAAAGGTTTTCGCATAATTGAGAGCTGCTTCCATATACCAGTCGCGGTCTTTTCCGCGGCCCTCGCTATAAGACAACTGGCTGTTTTCACCATATTTTTTGTAAGCCAGAGTCCCGTTATCCTGAAGGACAGGTGTATATGTTGCTATACCTGAACTGGCATTCTTATATGAGTAAAATGCACTATTGTAAGATCCTTTTAATTTAAAGGATAAACCTTTGGTTATAAAATCTAATTCCTGATTTAGCACGAGGTCGACATTCAAAACATTTTTACTGGTCGACATAAACCCTTTTCCATAGTAGTCCGACATCCCGTTGCCACCTACAAACGGCAATGTATGATCGGCATAGTCGGTAGCAGCATATACCAGTCTATCATCTACAAGCCCCGGGCTTGAAAATGGTGTTGACCAGTAGATGCTTCTCATCATACCGCTACTTCCTTGGCCGGTATAAGGTTTATTGGAGTTATCCACATTTCCACCAATATTAAGAGACAGCGTTGTGGTGTTTGTTACATCAATATCAAGATTCGATCTGTAGTTATAACGATTGTATTGATATGTTAAGTCATAAGGCAGGTTGAATTGATTAAATAGTCCTCCTTGCGTATAAGCACCTGCAGATACAAAATAGCGTACTGCTTCTGTTCCTCCTGATATGTTGATATTATGCTGCGTTTGCAATGTAGCATCTTTCATGACATAATCAAGCCAGTCCGTATCAGGAAAACGTATCGGCTCAGAACCATCTTGAAATCTTTGAATAATTTCATCAGAGAACAGAGGTTCGCTGTCATCATTTCTTCTCATTTGATTATGGAAAGTAGCATACTCGTACGAGTCAGCCAATTCCACTAATTTGGTAGGAGTGACAACACTGGCAGAGGTGCTGAAGTTAATTTTGGGCTTACCCCGCTGCCCGCGTTTGGTAGTAATAAGGATAACGCCGTTAGCACCGCGCACACCAAATACTGCTGTGGCAGATGCATCTTTTAAGACGGTTATACTTTCAATTTCATTCGGGTCAATATCATTCAGACTGCGCTCTACGCCATCTACCTGTACCAAGGGACTTGAATCTGCCCATGTTCCTTTACCACGAACAAAAATCTGAGCTGCATCAGATCCAGGCTCACCTGAGTATTGTACAGAGGTTAATCCTGTTACAAGGCCTGACAGTACATTTGTTACAGAGCCGGTAGGTGTTCTTAATAATTCATCTCCTTTCACTCCGGAAATAGCACCTGTTACCGTGACTTTTTTCTGAGCTCCATAAGCGACCACCTGTACATCTTGCAGCATTACTGAACTTTCCTGCAAAACTACTCTCATCTGTCCTGGTCGTGCCTCAATGATTTGTGAATCATAGCCGATGTAGGATATTGTCAACCTTGTTCCGTATGGAACGTTCAGTTGAAAATGACCATCCACATCAGTTACTGTTCCGGTTTTTCCGTCCTCTGTGATGACATTCGCCCCGATGATTGTTTCTCCCTGTTCGTCAACAATAATTCCTGTCACGATTGATTGTTGTTGGATTTTGCTTACTTCACCTACCGCATTTTGAATGCTTAGCGAGATGAACAAGATTACTGCGAAAGAAAAAACCAAGAAGAATGAGTTGCGCCCCATTTCTAGTTTTTTCTTCCAGGTAGTTGAAAAGATTCTCATAAATTAATTAATTAAGATTATTCCTCAGTTGTGTTACGTATTATTGTGTTTGTTATTTTCCAAGATGTAATATTTCAATTGAATTCTATTCCATAAGGTTGAAAAATTGCAAATATATAGCACGATTCTGTTTTGTAAACGAAAAAAGTATTTAGCATGATAAATTAACCAAAGCTTTGAATATAAAAAAACTGCAAAATAGTATTGCAACTTAAGCAACGGTGTTTAGTTAACAAAATTAAATATAAATCGTCTGGATGAACTGTGAAATTTGATTTAATACCTTAGCGAAATGACATTTGTGTTTAATTTATATTCAATCTTCGTAAGGCAAATGATTCACGAGAATTATAGGTCAGGTAAACTGTGTGTTACTCGTTGTCTTTGAGAAGAGTGATTGCTCCATTGTTTTGACGCTTCTCAAATCTAAATAAATACCCGTCTGTGGTTTCTGTTATTTCCATTTTTGTCAAAACTACACACTGTAATAATTTAGCGTTAACCGTAATGTAAAGGTGGACAATCGTAGAGTAGTCACTTTATTTGTTTTACAAACCAGATTCAATTAACTGGTTTGATGATGAACAGCTCCATCTGTTTCGAGATTTGCAATCTTAACATAACAGCAGTGAGAGAGTCAATGTTATTACAATGTGAAAAATGTCAAATATTATAGTATATATGTCATTTTTATCAATAGTGCGTAGACGATTATTGTCTACATTTGTTTAACCAAAGGAATTAATCCTTTAATTTTTTGATCATATCTCTATTTGTATTTTTATTTAAGTTTGAACTGATACATAATTTACTATTTGAAAATCTTTTTCTTTAAAACGAGCACTTAAATCGTTATAATCAGTTTTGTTATTATCTCGATGCAGTGTTTGATGATCATGTTGAAGTTAATTGAGAAGTCTGTTTTCCATATTCCGGAAATAATAATGAAATAATCATTTAAAGGGAGAATGTTGGAAGATTATACTCGCATCATTTCAGGAATTATATTTATATCAATATCAATATAGAAAACATGAGTTTAATAATTTTAATAAAATGAGAATGAATAAATGTCAGAAAACACAAAAAAGTTGTGATCCCTTCCGAATAATAGGATTTGGATTGCTTTTATGTTTCTTGTCAGTAATGCCGGGTTCAGTTTTTGCACAGACAAAAACGGTCAGAGGTAATATTATTGATGAGAAAAAAATGCCCGTAATTGGTGCTACGATCATCATAGAGGGTACAACAACTGGTACTACGTCGGACATAGACGGAAATTTCACGCTGAGCAATGTCCAGAATGACGCTGTTTTACATATTTCCTATATCGGTTATATAACTCAGACGATAGCTGTGGCTGGCCAAACCAATATTCAGGTTATCCTCAGGGAGGATACACAAACGCTCGATGAGTTAATCGTTGTAGGTTATGGCGTTCAGAAGAAAAGCGATGTAACCGGTGCTTTATCCCGGGTTACGGAAGAGCAGATCAAGGAACGGCCTGTACAGAATGCACTTCAGGCACTACAGGGAAAAGTTACCGGTGTTGATATCAGCTCCAATAACAGGCCGGGAGAACTGGCCTCCATCAGAATTCGTGGAAACAGATCTATCAATGCTTCTAATGAGCCTCTGTATGTGGTTGACGGAATCCCTTTGGCATCGGGTTCGATGGCTGATATAAATCCGAATGATATTTCTTCCATTGAGGTATTAAAAGATGCATCCGCTACTGCAATTTACGGTTCCCGAGGTGCGAACGGTGTTGTTCTGGTGCAAACCAAGAAAGGAGTAGAAGGCAGAGTGACAGTTGGTTACGATGGTTCGATTTCGTTTAATCGGATCGATGAATTGACTGATTATATGAATTCTGGTGAACTTCTTGACTGGCAGCGATCGGCATATATCAACGGAGGAACTTATGGCGGAGCATATGGCAATGCTCCTGATATGGAGAGAGATATGGTGCTTTTTATGGGTAGCCAGAACTATATGCGCAGAATCTTGGGTACAGCCTATCAGCTTGACTCCAGTGGCCATCAGGTGTTACGGCCCGCTACTGCAGCAGAGAAAGCTTTGGGTTATGCCGATCAGGTGCCCGTTTATAATGCTGCCAATTTGTTTGATCAAAACTGGACCGATTTGGTTACCCGCACCGGTATTACCAATAACCATCAGATATCTTTATCGTCCGGTTCCGACAGATCCAAACTGTATATGTCTGTATCCTATTTGAATCAGGAATCACCGATGGTTGATCAGGATTATGAACGTTTTACCGCTAACATCAACGGAAACGTAAATCCGGTTAAATGGCTGAATGTAGGAGCATCATTAAATGCAAACTATTCCATTCAGAATTATGGGATGATGAATAATACCGGCAACTCTACCGCAAAAGACTCTTATGGTCAGGCACTGGCATTGCTGCCATACGCTCCGGCATATGACGAAAATGGTAATCTCATGAATCCTGGTTCCGGATTTGGTCCTTCGGGAGATAATGTTCTGCTGAATATTGAAAACGGAATAAACGAAGACAGAGCATATTCTGTGATGAGCAGTAATTTTGCTGAAATTAACATAACTTCATGGCTGAAGTACCGCATGAACTTGGGAGCTCAGTTCAGACATACCCGCAACGGTAGTTTTTATGATAAAGACTATACCAATCCTATTGGTTCAAAACCACCAGCATCGGCACCCATGACAGGATACAACAGAAATGCAACCAGTTTTTCCTGGGTATTGGAAAATTTGCTGTATGCCAATAAAAACTGGGATGATATGCACGCGTTAAATGTAACGTTGCTGCAATCGGCTCAGGAAACAAGAAACGAAAACTTATGGGTGAGATCGCAGGATCTGCTCTATTCGTCAGCTTTATGGTATTCATTATCAGATAATTCAGTAGGAAAACCGCATGGCTATGGTTCGGGCTTTTCAAAATATGCATTGGCTTCATACATGGGGAGGGTAAATTACTCATTACTGGATAAATATCTGCTCACTGCAACAGGACGCTGGGACGGTTCGTCTGTGCTGGCTCCCGGAAATAAATGGGACTTTTTCCCCTCTCTGGCTGTTGCCTGGAAATTGGAGCAAGAAAGATTTATGC
>JAQVXD010000062.1 GCA_028709385.1 Fermentimonas sp. | reverse complement strand
ACTTCGGATACTACTTGTAGCTTAAACGATAAACTGTAGTCTCTTTGAGTGCGTTTTACATAAAACAAATCATCTTCTTTTTTCATAAGTTCTTTTTTTATGTAACGGTATTGTAGGACGAGACATACGAAACAAAATAAACAAGGGTGTCGTTTAAAAACAACACCCTCATAATATATCATAAAAAAACATCTTACCTATCTTACTTCCCAACCTAAAGCACTTGCACCCAGCACGGCTGCATCACTCTCTTTTAGTTCAGAAAACATCAGTTTAACCTTGTTCTGGAAGATTGGCAATAAGTTCTCCTCCATGCTCTTACGTATAGGATCCATTATCAGATCGCCTGCTTTTGACAATCCCCCGAAAAGAATCAAAGCTTCAGGACTTGAAAAAGCAATAAAGTCTGCGAATGATTCACCAAGAATTTTTCCGGTGTATTCAAAAATCTCTTTTGCTACCTCATCACCTTCCATGGCAGCATCAAAAACATCTTTAGATGTAATCTCTTCAGCAGGAATATTTCTTAACGACGTTTTAGCATCAGGTCTTTTCTCAAGAATCTCACGCGCTGAACGAGCCATTCCGGTTGCGGAAGCATAAGCTTCAAGACATCCGTGTCTACCACAACCGCATAGGCGGCCATTCTCCCTGCGAACTATCGTGTGTCCTAGTTCACCCGCAAAGCCATCGTTGCCGTAAACCAACTGTCCGTTTACAACAATTCCACTTCCAACGCCTGTTCCCAGTGTTATAACAATAAAATCTTTCATTCCGCGTGCGGCGCCATAAGTCATTTCTCCAATTGCAGCCGCATTTGCGTCATTTGTAAGAGCTACAGGAATACCTACACGGTCTTCCAGCATCTGAGCGAAAGGAATTACACCTTTCCATGGCAGGTTGGGAGCAAACTCAATACTTCCTGTGAAATAGTTACCGTTTGGAGTGCCGGCACCTATCCCTTTAATCTGGTCTTTCGTTGTTATCTTGCCAATTAATTCATTAATAAGCTTTGTTAATTCATCAAGATAATTCTCAACTACTGTATGTTTAGCAGTTTTAATACTTCCGCTGATTAATATCTGCCCTCTTTTGTCAACTATCCCGACAACTGTATTTGTACCGCCAACATCTACCCCTATTGCATAAGGTTTATCCATGATTTGTTTTTTAAAAAGTTATTCAATGATGATTGTTTATTTTATCTGCGCAAATATAAGTAAATTTTACAAATTAGCTTTGTTAACAGCCCATTAATTTATCTTTATACCAATTTTCATAACATAACTACATAATAATATATAGTTTGCTAATTACGCATATAATGAAATAAATGTTTTATATTTGCATCTAATTATTTACATTTATCGTTTTTCGGGTTAAATAAGTAACAGATTTCATTTTGACACAAGATATTGAAGTCAAATTGATATATTTTTTTGTCAATATGATAATTAACACAATTGATCTGATACAATTTCGGAATACATTATAATTTACGACTATACAAATTACACAATAAGAAGAATCAGACAGACAATTAAACATGGAAGAGATTAAATTTTATTATGGTGAGAACATCCCGCTTGAACTGCATAAAGTAAGGATTGTTCAAAAGTTACACCTCGTGCCTGTTGAAAGAAGGCTAAAAGCACTGGAAGAAGGAGGATACAATACCTTCAGATTAACAACTAATGATGTTTTCCTGGATATGCTCACAGACAGTGGCACAAATGCCATGAGTGATAACCAGCTTGCGGCTATGATGCAGGCAGATGATGCTTATGCAGGATCTCAGAGTTTCTTCAGACTTCAGAAAGCTGTGGAGGATGTACTTGGTAAAAAATACTATCTGCCGGTTCACCAGGGACGTGCTGCAGAAAACATTCTGTCCAATGCATATATTCGCAAAGGCAGCCTTATTCCTATGAACTATCATTTCACAACAACAATGGCACATATAACCCAATATGGCGGAAAAATTGCCGAGTTGTTGTATGATGAAGGATATGTAATAGATTCAGATCACCCCTTTAAAGGGAATATGAATATTGAGAAACTTGAGGAGACTATAAAAACTCACGGAGCTAAAAACATTCCGTTCATCCGTATGGAGGCTTCAACCAACCTGATTGGCGGACAGCCATTCTCTATTCAGAACCTTAGAGATGTGAGGGCAGTTGCTGATAAATATAGTATCCGGCTTGTTCTCGATGCCAGCTTACTGGGCGAAAATGCTTATCTGGTTCACCTTCGTGAAGATGAGTTTAAAGAAAGCTCTTTAGGTGATATCATTAAAATAATGACAGACCTGGCCGATATAGTTTACTTCTCGGCGCGTAAGCTTAGCTCTTCCAGAGGGGGAGGTATTTGCACAAATGACCATGATATTTACCAGGAGCTGGAGGCGTTGATTCCACTTTTTGAAGGATTCCTTACTTACGGTGGTATTTCTGTACGCGAGATAGAATCCATGGCAGTTGGTTTATACGAAACCCTGGATGAAACAATGATCCGCCAGAGCCCTGATTTCATTGCTTATCTTGTTAATTCACTTGATGCTCACGGTGTTCCGATGGTAAAACCGGCGGGAGTACTTGGTGCTCACGTAAATGCAATGGAAGTATGCGATCATATACCTCAGAAAGAGTATCCTGCTGGTGCACTTGCAGCTGCACTTTATCTGATTTCGGGAATCAGGGGAATGGAAAGAGGTACATTATCAAATCAGAGAGATGAGTATGGCAACGAAACCCTTGCTGATATGGAGCTTGTAAGACTTGCAGTACCGAGACGTGTATTTACTCTTTCACAGATAAAGTATGTGATTGATCGTATGGCATGGTTGTATGAAAACCGTAATCTTATCGGAGGATTACGTTTTGTATATGAACCTCCTGTACTTCGATTCTTTATGGGTGGACTTGAGCCGGTAAGTGACTGGCCGGAAAAGCTCATAGCTAAATTCAAAGAGGATTTCGGAGAAAGTCTGTAAACAGAAAACATAAATAGTTTTTATGATCCTGAATTTGATTTTCAAACCAACAGGATGTGAAAACAGTATATGAATAAGGAAGAGATAAAACTCTTCCTTTTTTTATTTACAGCCTGATTTTATTCCAATGTAATTTTTTTAATTTATTATACCGATCAATTAAAAACAAATATTGTATCTTTAAAAAATTATTCAGCAATAAAAAAGATTGATTATGAAACGAGCAAAAAAATCATTATCCCACAAGTACATGATTAAAGCGAGTTCCATACGATACTTTTGAAAATAAATAATTTTAATCGTATGAAAAAGAAAAACCTCTTACTGATCCTGATTCTGTTTGCAGGATTGACAAATCTTAGTGCACAGCAAATTATCGCGCATCGCGGTTATTGGAAAACGGAGGGATCGGCACAAAACTCAATTGAGTCTCTTATGCAAGCTGATGCAATAAAAGCTTATGGCTCTGAAGTGGATATCTGGCTTTCTTCAGATGGAGTCCCGGTTGTGAATCATGACGCTGAAGTTACTTTGAATGGAAACAAACTGGTTGTTCAGGATACTCCGCTTGAGACTCTGACACAGGTAAAACTGTCTAATGGTGAGTCGTTGCCCACTGTTGAGAAATATCTTGATGCTTTTGCGAAGTGTAATAATACAAAGCTTATTATAGAATTTAAAACTCACAGCTCAAAAGAGCGTGAAGATGAACTTGCACGAAAGGTTGTTGACATGGTTAATCAACGCAACCTTCAAAACAGGGTTGAATATATTTCATTCGGAATAAATCTGGTACAGCAGGTTAAGAAACTTGCTCACCAGGCAGATGTTTATTATCTGAACGGTGATATGACACCACAGATACTTTCAAAAATGGGACTTGCAGGTTTAGACTATCACTACAACGTTCTGCTAAAAAGACCTGAATGGGTAAAAGAAGCTCATGATCTTGGTTTAAAAGTGAACACATGGACAGTTAACAAACCTGAGGTAATACAACAGATGATAGATCTGAAAGTGGATTTTATAACAACAGACGAGCCTTTACTGGTAAGGGAAATCATTCAAAAACAATGAATCTGAACGAATTGCTGAGTAAAGCGATCGAGCTGGCTATTGAAGCTCATGCCGGTCAGTTGGACACCTACAACGGTCGCCCCTACATTGAGCATCCTTTCCGTGTTATGACTGCAGGATCTACCTTACAGGAGAAGATCACAGGCATTCTTCATGATGTCATCGAAGATACAGACTGGACACTTGAACAACTTAGCGAAGAGGGCTTTCCGGATATTATTATCGATGCTGTAGATGCAATGTCACGCAGAGACAATGAGTCGTACGACGAATATCTGCTCAGATTAAAAAAGAATCCTATTGCTGTAAGAGTTAAGATTAATGACCTGACAGACAATATGGATATTCGTCGCTGGAATGAGATTCAGTATCACGACCTGGCACGACTGCAAAAATATCTTGAGGCATATAAACTGCTTACTGAAGAGGAGTTAGAATAAAGTGGACATATTAAACAGTATTAATAGAAAACCTGCAGGTATATACATTCATATTCCTTTCTGTAAATCAAGATGTACCTATTGTGATTTTTATACCCTTACAAATGAATCCCGTATAGATAGCTTTGCTGAGAATCTTTGTAAAGAAATTGAGTTAAGGAAAGATGAGATTCATGAACCGGTTAAAACCGTGTACTTCGGAGGCGGCACACCCTCCCGTTTGAGTGAACAACATTTCGAGAATATATTTAACTACCTGTTTTCAAATTTCAATATAGATCCGGCAGCAGAGATTACAGTAGAGGCGAACCCTGATGATCTTTCGTCTGAATATATTCAAATGCTGTCGCGCCTTCCGGTAAACCGGTTAAGTATCGGTATTCAAAGCTTCGATGATGCCGAACTTAAATTCCTAAGCCGACGACATACGGCAAGTCAGGCCATTAATGCCGTTAAACGTTGTCAGATGCACGGATTCAATAACATCAGTATTGATCTGATGTATGGACTTCCGGGGCAAACAACCGGTATATGGGAACAAAACCTTAAACAGGCAACAAGTCTTGATATTCAGCATCTCTCAGCCTATCACCTTATATATGAGGAAAAGACAAGGATGTATTCAATGCTTAAAGCAGGTAAGATACAACCTGTTGATGAAGAGGTCAGTACCGCAATGTTTTCTATGCTGATCGACTGGATGAAACAACATAACTTCATTCATTACGAGATATCAGCTTTCGCCAAAGAGGGATATTTTTCAGGTCACAACACATCCTATTGGAAAGGCAATAAATATATAGGACTTGGTCCTGCAGCCCACTCTTTCGACGGAGAAAACCGCTCATGGAATGTCGCCTCTCTAAATCGTTATATAAAAGGAATAGAAGAGGGAAAACCTGAACGAAACTCTGAACACCTGAGTCTGAATGAGAGATACAATGAATTTATACTCACTGGTCTTCGCACAATGTGGGGAATAGATCTGATGGAATTGAGGCTTCTTTTCGGTGATAAACTTTACTCTTATTGCATTGAAAATGCAGAAAAATATGTCAGTAAAAAGCTGCTTTCAGTAGAAGGGAATAATATGAAGCTTACTCGCGAAGGCATTTTCATTTCTGACGGCATTATGAGTGACCTAATGAGTGTTTAGTCAGTCAATGCCAAAACAATAATACCTGTAACAATAGCAATTCCAAAGCTCAGCAAGGTACCTATCAGTACATATTCTGTTAGTTTACGGTTTCTGGAATCTTTCAAATCACCAAAACGAAATACAGATTTTGCTGCAACCAGAAAACCGATTGCTTCCCAATGACCCGTAACTACAAATATAAATACAAGTATTCTTTCCATAATTCCAATATACCTGCCGGCATTTGGAAGTGAAATGTCTCTTACAGTATCAATACTTTTAGTCCAACTGCCCAGCAAAATCTGTATTACAATTCCACAGACTACAGTCAAAAAGAGTATTGCAGTAATATAGATCCATAAATCCTGATTTTCTGCCAGAATAGCTATGTTGATTTCAGGTTTGAAAAATAAAAGCCAAATAATGAACAGACTCAGCAAATGCAAAAACTGATCAAATAAAAACCATCCTGCAATATTTTTTTCTCTTTGGAAAGTGAGCTTTACGAAATCAATTGCAATATGTGTAATTGCCACTGTCAACGCTACAGGCCATAAGTTCAAGTCCCATAGAAACAGTAAAACCAAAGCCCCGTGTATTAGTCCGTGTAAATAGAACTTTATAGATTTTATACCCTGACGCTCTTTCTCCTCAACCCATGAATCTGTTTGCAGGACAAAATCACCAATCAAGTGTGCGAGTATCAGTTTAACAAATATAATCATATCTGTAATTTTTCCAGTTTATAACGATAAACCCGGATCACGGCTAATAGTTCATCCATGTGTGCCCTCTTCCATCTTCCGCTTACTGAATTCTGCTTTATACCGAGACGTTTACCAATCTCCGACTGGTTTAAAGACGGCTCTCTGAGTACCAGTTCCACCAGCTCTGCCGAAGCAGTTGTCCAGTTATCCATAAACACGGAAGCCAGTTTCAGGTAAAGATTTATCTCCTTGTCAAAGTCATTCCACGCACTTTTTATTAACAAATAACTCTTCTCTTTCTCAAGCTCCTCAAATTTCTCACCTGCAAAAACAAAAGCCTCTCCGTTACTTTCCGAAATACGCTCCCCGCTATATGTTTTATTTCCAAGACCAATTGTCATCCTTACATCTATTTTCCCGATTTTTTTTACCAGGGCTTTAATAATAAATGCTTTTGTCAAGGCATCTTCAGGATAATCTATTTCCAGTTGAAATGAATCTCCCCAAACAAATTCCCATTTAACAGGGGTTTCACCCCATTCACTAAACAACTTTTTAAGTGGCAATAACCACTTTTCAGGATCTCCCGCCTTGCGGGAAGATACTATATCTCCCTTTATAACTGCTATCATAATACAAATATCGTATAATTAAATGATAATACAAATTATCGTTGATAAAAACGATATAGTAAACTATCGTTTATATAGGCGATATAATAACAGGAATTTAAAAGCAATCAGCTCAATCCCTCAATCTCCCCGTCTACTATATCAATACGCTTTGCCTGAGGATCGGCAGGGAGACCGGGCATACGCATCATTTCTCCTGCAATTGCAACTATAAATTCAGAGCCCTGATTGATTACCAGGTCATTAATCTTAAGCTGAAAATCTTTAGCCACACCATACCATTTTGGATCTGCCGAGAAAGAGTATTGAGTTTTGGCAATACACACAGGCATTCTTTCAAGCTCTGAACCCTGCATCAGCTTGAGCTTCTTCAATGCAGTTTCACTTAAAACCACGTCGTGTGCACCATATATTCGTGTAGCAATTTTAGTAATCTTGGTT
>JAQVXD010000061.1 GCA_028709385.1 Fermentimonas sp. | reverse complement strand
AATTATTCAACACATTGGTTGGATATGGAAGTGGGATTAAAATCATGAAAAACAATGGTGATGAAATAACAGATCCTAAGATTATTGAATTCTTCGATTTTAACCGATTGCCAAAATATCATCTTGAGCAGGTGACTGATATGAAATACTTCTTTTTTTCAGTATCAGTTATCATTATATCGAACGACGGTAAAAATATTGTTCGCCTAAGACATAAAGAAGCTGCTCATACTCGTTTTGAACAGATTAACCCTAAAACAGGGAAGATTGATCACATATTTTATGCTAACTGGAATGATGATCCAAAGGAAAAAGATATCGAAGTGATTGAATTGCTTGATATGAATAACCCTTATTATGATCTGATGGTGCGAATGGGTAAAACTCCTGGTGATGATGGAGAAACGCAAACACCAACAAAAACAAGAAAGTTTGCTATCGTGAACATGTTTCCGATCCCAGGCACCGGATACTATCCTTTTGCTTATTGGTACAGTATGTTTTTAAGCGGATGGTTTGATATAAAACGCTTAATTCCTAAGGCTAAAAAAGCTAAAATGAAGAACGGATCTTCATTTAAGTATCATGTTGAAATTAACCGTTTGTTCTGGGACGACCTGTGTAATCAGGAAGGAATCACTGATCCAAAACTCAGAATAGAACGCTGTAATAAAGAGAAAGAGAATATAAAGAAATTTTTAACCGGTATTGAAAACAGCGGTAAAATGTGGATCTCCGGCTTTTATGTTGATCCAAACGGCAAAGAGACAGCTTATGTAAGAATTAATAATGTTGATGCAGGTAAAGAGGGCGGTGATTGGATTGAAGATTCAGAAGAGGCTTCAAACATGATTTGTTATGCTGACAACATTCACCCTTCTATGGTGGGTGCAGCTCCGGGTAAAAGCAAGGGTGGTTTTTCAGGAAGTGTGCAGAGAGAGTTATTCACAATGAAACAATCGCTTGAGAAAGCGTATCAGGACATAATGCTTGAACCATTATTTATAATAAAAAAATATAATGGATGGGAGGATTTTAAGTATGATATTCCTGTGATAACCCTTACAACGCTTGATAAGGGAAAAGATGCAACTGAAAATACACTTAGAGATGACGGTACTGATCAGTATGATTGATTTTTTACAACAAAATTGGGAAGGCTTATTTGCCTTTATAACCGGAGGCGGACTATTGACATTAGGTACCGCCAAGTATGCAAAAAAAAGCGCTGAAGCTTCTGCAATGAAAGAATGGCAGGGGGTATATCAGGAAACTATTAAAGATTTAAGAGAGGATAAAGTAATTCTGAAGAGTGAAATGAGTGAGTTGAAAAGGATAGTTGATCAAAACACTCATGATATTGAAGAATTGAAAAGTTATGAATGTATTGTGGTGGATTGTGCTTTGCGCAAAAAACGACCGCGAATAAATAAACCTATAGACTATGAGAGAGGTAAATAAAATAATTATTCATTGTTCTGCGACACCTGAGGGCAGACAAGTGTCAGTGAAAGATATCGACAGATGGCACAGAGAAAGGAAGTTTTCTGAAATCGGGTATCATTATGTGATATATCTGAATGGCACAATTCAAAAGGGCAGGAATGAATTGAAGGCAGGCGCTCATACGGTTGGGCACAATGCTAAAAGTATCGGCATCTGTTATATCGGAGGTGTTGACAATAATTTCAAGCCTAAAGATACAAGAACTCCGGAACAGAGAATTGCTCTCAAAGAATTAGTTGCAGAGTTGCAGAAAAAATATCCGGGAGCTACAGTTCACGGGCATAATGAATTCGCAGCAAAAGCATGTCCAAGCTTTAATGTAAGAAAGGAGTTTTAATATGATACAAAACATAGATGATTTTGTAAAATATATTCCTACTGCCAGGGGAACTCATTATGAAGATATAGCTCCTTTTCTGGAAGAGGCTAAAATATGGATTGAGCAGGAATTCTTTGGCAAAGATCTAATTTCTGCAATTGAAACTGAAGAGAGTACTGATAGTAAGAAGACTGTTGATTCTATAATTTGCTTAAAGGCTTATTCAACAGCAATACCTTTTCTTGATGTAATTCAGACCTCTAACGGATTTGCAGTTGTGAATAATACAAACCAGGCACCGGCAAGTAAGGAAAGAGTTGAGCGATTACTAAAGCACGTTCAGGAAAGACTGTACTTTCATGTTGACAATTTAATAGCATGCATTGAAGCTAAGCCTGAATACCTGGAAAAGTGGAGATTATTCTCGCGATTCGAAAAGCTTACTGATTTGGTATATTGGAGCGGAAATGAATTTCTACAATATTGCGGAGACAGTATTGAATCAGTCGCAAATATTGCTGATGCAATTAAAAACAACATACCATACAAGGATCTGCAGAGAATGAGAAGTCTGATTACGGGATTTCAATACCAGGAGATTTCATCATACATAAGCAGAGTTTATTTTGATGATCTTATAAATAAACGGAGACTTGGGACTTTGACTGATGAAGAGCGGAAATTGATGGGCAATCTAAAAATTATTGTTGCTCTTTATATTCGTAATAACTCATTTAAAGCTGAGGAGCAGCTTAAACATATTGTCAACAGCATGGTGACGAATATTGATAATTTCCCGTTGTATAAAGGCAGCGAAGAGTATAAAGTTAAAATATCTGAGAGGTACCAGAATCAACAGGATGATGCAACTTATTTTTTCTTATGATTGAAAAAACAATAGAACTGACAGCGCCAAAGGGTTGGATTGAATTGAATGAAAAGCAGCTAATATATGCTTCCTGGCTCCTATCTACAGGCAACCTGACTGCTGAAGAAATATGGACCTATGCATTTATTAGGTTCTCAAATATTAAATTAAAAAACCAGGATGATGCAGGTGTCATTTTCAAGAAAGGGAAAGATTTATTTTTACTGGAACCTCAAGAAGTGCTTTCATTTTCAAAACAATTTAAATTTTTGACTTCCGGGATTGATGAAATAATACCACTTAGCAAAATGTGCGGTACAGCGAGATCAGATGTCAGATTAAGAAATGCTCCATTATCTCAATATCTGGCATGTGACAATTATTACCAGGCGTTTATTTTCAAGAAAAACCCTGTTTTCCTTGATATGCTTTGTGCCAGCTTCTATATAAAAGGAGTGTTTAACGATTCGCTGACTGAAGAGAGATCTAAGAAATTTGCAAAACTTCCATTTCATGTACGCTATACAACTTTCTTGTGGTTCAGCGGACTCAAAAAAGTTCTGAAAAAGAATTTTCCGAACTACTTTGTAGAGATGGAGACAGGAGAGGGTGATACACCCACTCCTCCGAACATGAGAAAACAAATTGAGCAAATGATGAGAGCTTTGAGTGATGGTGATGTTACTAAGATTGAAAAGATCTATTCTGTTGAGACCTGGGCAGCACTCGCAGAGCTCGATGCTAAAGCGCATGAATATAATGTAATGAAAAGCAAAATGAAGAAATGATACAATTTGACGCACACTTATATTTTGAGAAAGAGGTTCGTGACAAAATGAAGCTTACTGTTGATGGTAATTACGCTTACAGCAGAATTACATCAATGCAAAACATGGAAGAGGTTCTCGATAACTTCAGGTATCATAAAGCTTTTTTTGCTGTAGATGACAGTGAAGACGGTTATACATTCCAAACGGGTGGTGGGTACATGGACCGCAGGTCTGTTGTAATTTATGTTTTGAAACAGTACCGGTTGAATGATATGGATTCGCAAATTGCAGCATTGGCTGAGTGTAAACAGATTTATAAGAATGTACTCAAAAAGCTTTTTAAAGATAAATCTAAACTCCAGGAAGGAATGATTTACCTGGTCACAGATAGAATTCCATATACTGAAATACCCGGTATTTTTGCTAATGATTGCACAGGACTCTTTTTTCATATCCCAATTAATATACCAACTGATCTATCTTATAAGAGTGAAGAATGGCTGACAGACAAATAGACATACAGCGTGAGCAATATCTTGACAACTGGTCCGAACTTATGGTCAGATACTGGATAGAAAGAATGAATGCTGAAATGGTGGGTGTATCTGAGAAGCCCGATGGTTCACCTCGATATTCTTCCGGTGCACTTCGTAGGAGTTTTACCGTTTCATTAATGAAACAGGCGGGTGGTAATACAGCGAAGATCTCTCACATGTTTGAACATTACGGAATGTATTTAGATGGTGGCGTGTTCCCCGGAACAAAAGAGAGCGGTGGGCAAAACAGGGTTTCAAATCCAAACCGAATTCCTAAGCCATGGAGAGCAAAGAAATACTGGTATAGCCAGCGAAGACTACAGGAAAAGATGGTGGAACTCACAGGACAGGATTATTTGAGAAGTATTTCTTATATTTTACGAAGCGCAGAAAAATAAACCTTCTTTTTAAATTTGTACGTATTGAATGTATTGAGCGGTCTGCAGTGATGCACACCGCTTTTTTTATTGTCTTTTTTAGATAGTTGGTCAGTTGCTATTTTTGATGAAAAATAAAAGTAAATGACTTTCGAAGAACTCTTATTAGCTCTTGAAGCACACAGTGATTTAATTTCAACTGAAACTAAAGCCGGACATAATACAAATGTCAGGGTTGGTTTACTTGGAAAAAAAGTTGCCGAAATTCTTCGAAGACAGGGAAACACAGATGAAAAATACTTATCACGCCTTAATGATGACTCTGCATTAGGGTTTATCAAGTTTCTTGCAGGTGCCGAATTTGGAGAGTTTATTTCCGGCATGTTCGGCGGAAAAGGAGTAAGAATTGATAAGCATGGCAATATAGAAGCTACGTCATTAATACTTCGCGCACTTCTTGAAGTACCGGAGCTCCGTTACAACAGGCTTACAGTTATTGGCGATGAGCTTATTTTAACTGAGAACGGACTTATTGAATCTGTAGAAGAGCTTGCGCCAGGGAGTTTCCAACTTAATATGAAATTGGAAGAAGGTGATGCAATTACATTTATTGCCGGGGACCTGGTTAAAGGTATATATCATCATGCAGGCGGATTTGCAACTTCATTCATGAGAGTTGAAGAGGTAGGCCAGACATTTATAAAGATCACGCTAGCTGCAGACACCGATATCCCTACTCCGTACAATTTGGCTCCACAACCTTTTATGAATATTGCCAGGGTGGGTAATGTTACTAATCCGAACAGGCAGAGATATATTGTTGCAAGTTCAAAACTTGGAGGCTTTCAGATCTTTGATGGTTGCAGTGATTTTCTTAATGGCCGTATTGTTGGCTCTATGGATACTGCGCAATCATTCAAGTCGCAATATGCCAACTTACCTTTAAGAGATGGACTTTACTATATGTATGCGGCAGGTATAGTAGTGCAGGATATAATAAGAGTTGATTATCAGGGAAAGATAATAAGGGCTATAAATGATCTTGGAGCCTGGCAGGCGGGTGTGCCTTATTATAATAATGATATTAACGGTACTGATGATGTGTGGCATCTGGGATGCAGGTGGAGATGTTTTTCTGATGGTACCACAGAAGAACCTTCATGGACTTCAGCAGCATGGTATATGATAGAGGGAAGATCTGATGCTCGGATGGAGTTTGAGGGATTTCTCGGTGGCGCAACTCATTTCGGTGCACTTAGATCTGATTTTACAGATTTCACGATAAAGCCTATTGTTTTAATAGGCAACACAGATGTTTCTTCTGAAATAGTAGAAGAACAGTGGCGTTGGGTGAGGAGTAGCGGTAGCTCTGCGTCGGATGAAATATGGAATATAGAGCATAGCAACAATGGGCGCACTCTTAATATAAGTCACTTAGATATGGGTGTAAATTGGAGCCGGAGTAATCCTGTTACATTTACCTGTACAGCTACTTACCCGGCATCAGTTATAAATGAAATTACAAATGCAGTTACAATATGAAATTACCAGGATTAGGGGCTAATGTTGAATTCACACCTTTTGTAGTATCAGGCAATTTATCTGTCATAGGAGGAAGCTTAGTTCAATTTTATGATGGTATAAGCTACACTCCAAACAGAGAAGGTGAAGTGTCATCCCCGATATTATTGACTCATTCAGTTACAGCGGTTGACGCTGATTCTGAGAAAATTATAGATGTAGCTTACGCTACTCTTTTCTATGAAAATGGAACACCTATCACTTCAGAGAATTTATCTTATGAGCTCCTGGGAAATTCTTTGAAGGTTAAAAAGAATGTTGCTCCGGGTGAATCAATTGAAATTAAAGCGATATCCAAATTTGTCGATAAGAGAAATGATAAAATATACGAAAGGCAGGATATAGTAATTCTTAGGACTATCCTAAAGAATGAGGCTGATTACGGATTGAAATTATCTCAGAGAGGGCGTGTTTATTTTGACGGCTATAGAAACCCGAATGTCACAACAAGCGTAATGGTGAGATTTACTCAAGGGACAGAGCTTATTCAGAGCTTAGTGGCAAAAGGGTATGAAGTAAGATGGCTTAACTCTGAAGGATTGGATATCGAAACTAACGAACTGTATGTAGACACAATTCCTGCCGGCAGAGAAGAAATTATTGTTGATAAAAAGTATATCAACCATGAGACTATCAGATGCGAAGTGTGGAAAGACGGAGTAATGCTTGCGCATGACAGTGTGACATTTATACGAAAATTCAACTCAATAGAAATAGAAATTGTAAGCCCACAGATACCAATCAGACCAGAAATACAACAGATTACCTGCCAACTATTTATACGTGATATGACAGGTAATATTGATGTTGATGCTGCATTCTTGGTAAATTGGTATGTAGAAGAAAGCGGAGTCTCAAGAAAGATAGGCGAAGGGTCTAGCATAAGTATTCCAAGATCAGGCTTCAATTTGAAGGCTTTAAATCTGAATATTTATCCTGATATAAGACGAAGAGAAGCTTTTGCTGCTTATACAATTCCTGATAATGGGCAACAGGTTTTAGCAACAGATAAGGACGGTAAAGTATATACCGGAGAAACTTTTGGCAAATAACTAAACAATAATAAAATGGAAAGATATTTTTTAATAAACAAAGAGACTGCGAAAAGGGGCGGCTTTTCTGGAATAGTAAGAAGTGAGATTGAAGGAAATTTACTTTTAAGTGAAAAGGATCTCATGAACATTACTCTGACTACAGATGAAAGAGTCAAAGCGCTGAATGGTTCTGAGTATGTTGACAAGACAGAGTCTATCGAAGCAGGTGCCGAAAGTGATCCGGTTGAAGAAACTCAAACAGTTGAAGAATCTATAAAATAATAATCATGGCAAATTTACAGGTAGTAGGCGGTGTTAGGATTGACCTTTTGACGAATGGCGACAATCTTTCAACAACATTGATTGCAACAGCTCCGCTTTATCAGACATTTAAAAAAGGCACACAGGATTACAGCCCGGACTGGTCAACTATGAGCGACACTCTTAGACCCGTAGTATTTCCTAGAATTTATTC
>JAQVXD010000060.1 GCA_028709385.1 Fermentimonas sp. | reverse complement strand
CCGTCCTCCAAAAGCCAGAAAAGTTTAATCAACAGATAATTTAAGTTTCATTTACCTTGAAACTTGAGCTGTGAAATGATTACAAAACAGCTTCTCTGTAATCGCGGCTGCACAGTTTAGGCTTCATAAAAAAAGTTTAATTGTAAAATGGCAAGATATACTGGTCCAAAATCAAAAATCGCCCGTAGATTTGGCGAACCAATTTTCGGCCCCGACAAAGTTCTTTCGAAAAAGAATTATCCTCCGGGCCAGCATGGAAATTCACGCAGAAGAAAAACATCCGAATATGGAATTCAATTGCGTGAAAAACAACGTGCAAAATATACATACGGTGTACTGGAAAAACAGTTCCGCCGTACGTTTGACAAAGCATCACGCAGCCGTGGAATTACTGGTGAAGTACTTTTACAGTTGCTGGAACTGCGTCTGGATAATCTGGTATTCCGCTTAGGAATTGCACCTACAAGAGCCGCAGCACGTCAACTAGTTACACACCGCCACATCGTTGTTAACGGAAAAGTGGTTAACATTCCTTCATATACAGTAAAGGCAGGAGATGTTATTGGTGTGAGAGAAAAATCAAAATCGATGGAGGTGATTGTAAACTCTCTTACTGGGTTCAATCACAGTAAATACCCCTGGATCGAGTGGGACAACAGCACATCAAGCGGTAAGCTGCTGCATATTCCCGAAAGAGCAGATATCCCGGAAAGTATAAAAGAACAACTCATCGTAGAATTATATTCTAAACAATAATTTCATGGCAATATTAGCATTCCAAAAACCCGATAAAGTAATCATGTTACAGGAGGATACGTTCTCCGGTAAATTTGAATTCCGTCCGTTGGAACCCGGATATGGCATTACAATAGGCAACGCCTTGCGCCGTATTCTGCTTTCTTCGCTCGAAGGATTCGCGATTACTTCGGTAAAAATAGACGGAGTGGAGCATGAATTTGCCTCCATACCCGGAGTTATAGAAGATGTGACAGGAATCATTTTGAATCTGAAGAAAGTAAGATTCAAAAGGATAGTGGAAGAGTTCGAATCAGAAAAAGTGAGCATCGCTATTTCGGGAACGGAAGTGTTTAAAGCCGGAGATATTGGTAAATTACTGACCGGTTTCGAAGTTCTAAATCCCGAACTTGAGATTTGTCGCATGAACAAAAAGGCAGAAATACGCCTTGAGCTGACAATAAACAAGGGCAGGGGTTATGTCTCAGCTGACGAAAATCGCGAAATGCTTGCCACAGATGATGTACAGGCAATAGCAATTGATTCAATATATACTCCGATTCGTAACGTAAGATATGAAATCGAAGATTATCGAATTGAACAGAAGACTGACTACGAAAAACTGGTCATAGAAATAGTTACAGATGGTTCGATTGCACCTAAAGAAGCACTAAAAGAGGCTGCCAAGATACTTATTCAACATTTTGTATTATTTTCGGACGATAATAAGATTATGCTGGAAACTACAGATGCAGAAGGTATCGAGGAGTTTGACGAAGAGGTGCTTCATATGCGTCAGCTGTTGAAACGTAAGTTGTCTGATCTAAATCTTTCAGTCAGAGCTCTTAATTGCTTAAAAGCTGCTGACGTGGAAAATCTTGGACAATTGGTTCAGCACAACAAGAACGATCTGCTTAAATTCCGTAACTTTGGTAAGAAATCATTGACTGAGCTGGAAGAACTGCTCGACGGACTGAATCTTACTTTTGGTATGGATATCTCGAAATACAAATTAGATAAAGACTAGTTACTACAATGAGACATAGAAAAAAAAATAATCATTTAGGGCGTAAAACTGCACACCGTTCAGCAATGTTGTCTAATATGGCAACTTCGCTTATAATGCATAAACGTATTTTTACCACTGTTCCAAAAGCTAAAGAATTAAGAAAGTTTGTGGAACCATTAATCACTGTGAGCAAAGAAGATACAACTACTTCAAGACGTAACGTTTTCAGTAAACTGCAAAACAAATACGCTGTAACAGAGTTGTTTCAGACTGTTTCACAAAAAGTGGGAGACCGCCCGGGTGGATACACCAGAATCATTAAAACAGGAAACAGACTTGGTGATAACGCTTCAATGTGCTTCATCGAACTGGTAGACTTTAATGAAAACATGCTAAGCGATGCAACTACTAAGAAAGCTAAAACTCGTCGTTCACGCAGAGGCAAAGGCACAAGTGCTGCGACAGATGCAGGAACAAGTGTTGCAGGAGCAGCAAAAACTGAAGAATCCAAGGAGGTAAAAGAAACCAAGAAAGCTAAGAAAACTGAAGCTCAGGCTAAAGATGCTAAAAAGGTGGAGAAAGCCGAAACCAAGGAGGAAGCAGGAACTAAAGCTGAAGTGGAAACAACTGAAGATGTAGCCACAACAGAAGAAGTTAAAGACAAAAAAGCAGAAACTGAATCAAGTAATGCTAAAGAGGAAGTTAAAAGTGAGGTAAAGGACGACAAAGCAGTCGGAGATGACCAAGCAGAAGCTCCATCTGAAGAAAAAGCTTGATTTCTAAGATAAACACTGTGGGTGCAACGTCAATCAGACGGAGACCTAAAACCTCAGTCGATGTGGTATCTGCAGTGAAGCTGTGATTTTTAAAATGTTAAACATTAAGGGAAGCGCCGCGAGTGATCGTAGCGCTTTTTTCGTGGAACAATATCTCAATCTCAGACGTTTCAGTCTTAAATATATTCGAGAGTAGGTAATAAAAAAAGATTAGAGTAGGTTATGAAAAAAAAGATTGTTGTAGCAGGATGCGGATTTGGAGGTTTACAATTCGTAAATCATCTCGAAAAGGACAAGTTTGATATAATTGTAATCGACAAAGTCAATCATCATCAGTTTCCGCCGTTATTTTATCAGGTTGCAGCTTCCCAGATAGAGCCATCAACAGTATCTTTTCCCATCAGAAAAATATTTCAGAAAAGAAGAGATGTACGTATTAGAATGGCAACAGTAACTTCGGTTAATGATGCCGAAAAGTATATTGAAACATCCATTGGCAGATTTAGTTACGATTATTTGGTGATTTCCACAGGTACACGTACCAATTTTTATGGAAACAGTGAGGTGGAAGAGAATGCACTCGGGCTAAAATCAACATACCAGTCCATAAATGTACGCAACGAGATATTACATAATTTTGAGGAGTTGCTGTATGTCGAAAATAAAGAGGGACGTTATAATATCGTAATCGTAGGAGGCGGTGCTACAGGGGTTGAACTTGCAGGTGCATTTGCCGAGATGACTAAAGAAATACTTCCAAAGGACTATCCCAATATAGATAAAGACAAAGTAAATGTTTATCTTCTTGAAGGTGGAGCTCATACACTGGCTAATATGAGTCCTTTTGCTCAGAAATACTCTCAAAAACAGTTGCAGAAGATGGGAGTGATTGTCAAAACCGGAACATTTGTAACAGATTACAATGGCGAATTGGTTACATTAAATAATGGAGAGCAGATACCAACAAAAAACGTGATCTGGTCGGCAGGAGTTACCGGAAATGTAATTGAGGGTATCCCTGAAGAGTCTGTTCTCAGAAGCGGTCGCATCAAAGTGAATAGATTCAACAAAGTTGAGGGTCTTTCATCTGTATATGCAATTGGAGATGTGGCATATATGGAAACCGAAAAATATCCAAAAGGTCACCCACAATTGGCAAACGTAGCTATTGGTCAGGGAAAAAACCTTGCACGCAATTTGATGAGATTGGAGAAAAATAAAGAACCTTTGAAACCGTATGAGTACCGTAATCTTGGAACTATGGCCACAATCGGGAGAAATAAAGCGGTAGTGGACCTTCCATTTATAAAATTTAAAGGATACTTCGCGTGGCTCGTCTGGATGTTTCTGCACCTGATGCTAATTCTAAGTGTCAGAAACAAGCTTGTTGTTTTTATCAACTGGGCATGGAATTACGTTACAAAGAACAATTCACTGCGACTTATATTGAAAGACAGCGATTGAGTCTGCTTTAATTTTGTATTGCCACTCACTCCTCCCAAACAAGGTAAGCAGAAACAAGCCAGTGATTAAGCTTGTTGTCACTTATTGGAGTGGATTCAGGAATACTGATTGTAAGTGTGTGGTTGCCGGGTTTGATTCCCTGCAGGTTGATCTCTTCAGGTGTTATATCACTTCCGGGACACCAGTTACTGCGGGATAAGTCTGATGATGCCAAGGGCTCCTCAATTTCTTTCACCTCACGTTTGCCGCCACGACCAATAAAAGCCATAGGCCGTTTTCTTAACCATACTCCCGAGGTTGGGTTAAATCTACGGAAAGAGGCACAGTCGGTTCTCCAAGGAGTGAAGTTAAGAATTTCTTCTCCATCAATTGATAGTATATTCTTTTGCGGGTGAAACTCATCGCCACCTGAATGGCCACCGTGACCTGTTGCAATATACTTAAGCCTTACATTCTTGGCATTCTCAGGAATATTAAACGGGATAACAACATCCTGGCGTGAAAATATATCCGGGTGGCGCTGGCCTATGTAGTAGTTAGTATTAATAAGCGACTCCACGTGAATATTTGGTCGCGGATCACAATTAAGTGCGCTCTCTGTGAAATTCAGTTCCACGTCAACAACATATCCCTCAGGTGTCCATGTATCGATAAACACACCAATATAAGCACCATTCTCCAAGATTGTTATCAAGTCGGTGATATCCTGAGTCCACACTACCTCTTTAGCCCATCCGTCAACATAAACCGGTCGCCTTTTTGCTGAAGTTGAATCATCATCATCACTAAAATGGCCTACTCCAAAAGGGGTCATAAATCTCATAAGTTCAACAGTCGGATTATAATTATTACCCTTGACTATACCTTTAAGCTGTTCATATCGAGCAGTGTCCTGCTGAGGGTAAACAGCCCTGTCCGCTGCAATATCTATCATATTTATGCCTGACCCTGCAGGAATCACGAAGCAGGACCCTGATTTATCCCATGGATCTCCGTTAGATACAAGGGTAACCTTAATTTCAGCTTTTGTGAAGTTAGTGAAGTTTGGAATTTCAATTCTCTTAAGAGCTATACGCCCATTACCCAAATAGGTGATGTCATCCTTATTCACCACACCGTTAGGGTAATCAGTTGGATTAAAAAGAATTGGAGTATCTGTGAAAAGTTTTGTGTTGATTACTTCTTTAGTGCGCTGAGCTATTGAAAGCTGCAGAAAAGCCACAAGAATAATTGTTGTTGAAATTAGTTTCCTCATAAATCATTAGGATATTAATGTTAATCAGAACAAAAGTACAAAAAATCAGTTATATTTGTGTAACAGTACTTTCAATACCTGTTCAAATTTTCAGAACATCTTCTAAAATTCATAAAAAGTTATGCGAATAAAAGATATTATTCAATCAATAGAACAAATAGCCCCGGTTTCACTTCAGGAAGATTATGATAATAGCGGTGTGCAGGTTGGCGATATAAACAGAGAAGCCACCGGAGCCCTTTTGGCAATAGACATCACTGAAAATGTAATTGAAGAGGCAATTTCACTGGGTTGTAATCTGATAATTTCGCATCACCCCCTTGCTTTCAGACCGTTTAAGTCACTTACAGGAAAAAATTATGTTGAGCGATGCTTGCTTAAAGCTATAAAAAATGATATCGTTATTTATGCGGCACATACAAACCTTGACAACGCAAAAGGAGGAGTAAATTTTAAGCTCGCCGATATGCTCGAGCTGGAGAATGTGAAAATACTTCAACCTAAAGAAAATTCTCTGTTGAAATTTGTAACCACTGTTCCCCTGCAACATGCAGAAAGTGTTAGGAATGCACTGTTTAACGCTGGTGCCGGTCATATCGGAAACTACGACAGCTGCAGTTATAATCTTACCGGAGAAGGGACATTCCGTGCTGGAAAAGGATCTAACCCTCATGTGGGAGTTATTGATGAGATGCATTTTGAGACAGAGGTAAGAATAGAGACTGTTTTGCCTGTAATGAAGAGAGAGGAAGTACTTCGGGCACTTCTTGCTGTACACCCTTATGAAGAGCCTGTCTATGATCTGTATCCAATTGAAAATGAATGGAAGCAACATGGCAGCGGAGTAGTTGGAGTACTCCCGGAACCTATGCCTGAGCAGGAATTTCTCTATTTATTGAAAGATATTTTTAATTTACCAACTATACGCCACTCCAAAATACAGGGCAAGGAAATCAGAGACGTAGCAATATGTGGCGGATCAGGTGCTTTTTTGATACCTAAGGCAATTTCTTATGGAGCTGATGCATTTGTAACAGGTGAAGCAAAGTACAACGACTTTTATGATGTTGAAGATCGAATATTACTGGCAGTAGTAGGCCATTACGAATCTGAGATATGCACAAAAGAGATCTTTTTTGATGTGATTTCGGGAAAATTTCCTACCTTTGCATTACATAAATCGGCATTCGACTCGAATCCCGTTAAATACCTGTAACAATTGGCGGTCTGACTAGTTCCCGCAGTTACAGTTAAATGTGGTAATATAACGATCTTCAGTAAGCTCGTGGAATTACTGCATTTTTTGTTAGATATAGTATTAATAAAAAATAAACCGTTCAATAAACATTCACATTATGGCTACAAAAAAAGCAAAAGCAGAGCAGGAAGTGTCAGTTGAAGATAAGTTAAAATCACTCTTTAAGCTGCAATCCTATTTATCAGAAATTGATCGTATAAAAACATTACGCGGAGAGTTGCCGCTTGAAGTAGCCGACCTTGACGATGAAATTGCCGGGTTGGGTACTCGTATCAACAACTTTCAGCTGGAGTTGAAACAGCTTGAAGAAAATGCAAAACTTAAGAAAGGAAAGATTGAGACAAGCAAGGCTAAAATTGAGAAGTATAATAAACAACTCGATAATGTAAGAAACAGCAAAGAATATGATCATCTCTCGAAGGAGATCGAATTTGAGACTCTCGAGATTGCCCTTTCAGAAAAGCATATTCGTGAGTTTGAACAGGAGGGAAGTGCAATTAAAGAGCAGATTAATGAGGCAAACGAGATTCTGAAAGACAAATCGGCCGACCTTGAGCATAAGAAAAAAGAGCTTGATGATATAGTGTCAGAGACAAAAGCTAAGGAAGAGAAGATTAGAGAGAAAGCAAAAAAAACTGAGACAACTATAGAACCGCGTCTACTTACAGCCTTTAAACGTATTCGTAAAAATGCACGCAACGGTTTGGGCGTAGTTCCTATTCAGCGTGGAGCCTGTGGTGGCTGTTTCAATAAAATTCCACCGCAGAAACAGATGGATATCAAGTTGAGAAAGAAAATTATAGTTTGCGAATATTGCGGTCGTATTATGATTGACCCGGAAATTGCAGGAATTACTGAATAACGTTTTTTTTTGTTTAATTTTAAATACTGAATTATTTCACTAATTTATTCAGAATTTATGTTTTTTGAGTCCGAAAAAATGTACCTTTGCAAAATCAAAAGGTGGGGTACACCAATATATACACACAGCAATATTAGAACCTTTTGATTTATAGTTGATTGATCAAAAAAGTTTACTAGCAAGGTAATTTATTATAAACTATATGGCTAATCTGATAAATATTAAGAAAGGCTTGCAAATTCCGTTACTTGGAGCTTCT
>JAQVXD010000059.1 GCA_028709385.1 Fermentimonas sp. | reverse complement strand
TACTTGAATATTTGACCTTCAAAAAACCGGTTAATAAGGAGAACTATGTTCAACTGGACATACTTACAAAGGAGACAATCGATTATTACAAGAAATTCAATAATATTGTTTATTAGAATCAGCTGAACGAGGGGTTTTCGTTTAACACCATCAATACTTCGGTAATTATTTTTTAGACACCTGACAATCAGCAAAAGTGCTGTTGGGTTTTGGATAGGTTTATTTTGTTGTTAATTAATGGATTACAGGCATTTCAATACTTTTTTACCGGACTGTTGCACCATAAAATAAAATAATTAAGATGTCTGTTTAATACGTATATTTGTAGTCAATAACCAAGTGGTTGTAATTGAAAGTTTGATGAGAATTCCGAAAATTTGAAGAATATTCTTCTGATATAAATTAAGTGTTTATCTGGTATCTTTCAATCTTATAACAGATTGTTGTGCATAATTATTGCTCTATTAATCTCGTTTTTCAACAATGTTGAATAGGGTTTAATAAGTTGGGCAAGCTTCGGAAAAATTCATTAAATAACCTTTTCGAAAATTTCACCTCAATGATGACAAAAAATATAATGATTCCGGTAAACAGTATTCGTCTAATTTTTAATTCTCAATTTTTTATTGGAATCAATAAATATTTACTACAACATAACCATGTTCTGTTATTTTTCACCCTATTAGCATGTGCTTTCTCTGCATATGGCACAGAAGATATCAATTTCTCAAAAATTGGTATCGAGCAAGGGCTTTCCCAGCTTTCTGTAATGACTATTTTTCAGGATGAACTGGGGAATATGTGGTTTGGTACACGTGAAGGATTAAATATCTTTAACGGCACAAGAATGAAGGTGATTCAACCGGGCAAATCCCCCGAGAATCTGCTTTCAGGAAATTTGATCAAAGAGATTGACGGTGATTCTCAAGGGTCGGTATATATCCACACTCAAAACGGGATTGACCGATACGATCTTAAAACGGGATTTATCACACAGCTTGTAAAAATGCAGACTAATGCAATGAAATACGCAAATAACCATTTGTGGTATGCGCAGGAAAATAAAATCTATCGGTTTAACGGTGATGAAGAGGTAGACTTATTCGCTCAAGTGGAAAAGGAAGTTCAGATAACAACAATCCTTCCTCTCTCCGATGGTCGCCTTTTTATAGGCACAGTTGCGTCGGGACTCTATGAAGTTGGCCGGAACAAGGTAGCAACCAAAATATTAGATAGTTGCAGCCGCATATCATCCCTTTATGAAGATTCAGAGAAAAATATCTGGGTAAGTACATGGGAAGAGGGGCTTTTCAGAGTTGGGTCCAATAGCGATATAGAGAACTTACGGCAAAATATAAAAAATCCCTCACACGGCTTATCATCTGATTTTGTAAGGTCGGTCTGCGAGGATGATAACGGAGATCTGTGGATTGGGACCAAACAGGGACTAAACAAACTCGACAGAAAACAGTGGCTGTTTTATCATCACGATTCCGAAATATATGATGACCGAAGTCTCTCTAATGAATCTGTCTGGTCTTTATATAAAGATAATTACGGTAATATATGGGTAGGGACCTATTTTGGCGGCGTAAACTATTTTAACCCTAAATCAAATATATATACACCACACAATTTGAGAAAAGGGGGCTATGCCACCAAGCCTTTTCCAATTATCAGCGACATAATTCCCTATAAAAGCCACAACTTGTTCCTCTGTACGGAGGGCGACGGACTTCTGATTTATAACACTGTTGACAAAAGCTATACCGAAATAGCTTCTCTTAAAAACGAGAACATTAAATCGGCATATTACGACAAAGAAG
This sequence comes from Fermentimonas sp., assembly GCA_028709385.1. Taxonomy (GTDB): domain Bacteria; phylum Bacteroidota; class Bacteroidia; order Bacteroidales; family Dysgonomonadaceae; genus Proteiniphilum. The sequence continues at coordinate 6,170 of JAQVXD010000059.1, read as the reverse complement.
GTGAGCAACTCTACCTGGGATTGCATCTGGGAGGATTGACCGTATTGGATTTAAAAAACCGACTTTTAAAAAGATATAGCCAAATCAGACCTGAACTGGATCAATCCAATATTGTGAGAAGGATTTTACCCTATCGGGACAACTATCTGATAGCGACCTATAATGGTTTATATCTTTTTGACAAAAAAGAGAAAACCTTCTCGGTATTTTCGGAAAAGCTGCACCAGTATGTTACATATTTTGTTGATATAACCATAGATAAAGGCAATAACTTATGGGTTGCCAGCCGTGGAGTATACAGATACAACATCAATACCGGAGAAACGCGCTCTTTTTTTCATAACCCCAACGATGAAAAATCATTGAGTAATAACAATGCAACAAAACTCTTTCTGGACTCAAAAGAGAGACTATGGATCGGAACGGGGGGTGGTGGAATAAACCTATATGATGATGAGGAAGAAAAATTTGTTAGGTTTACATCAGAGAATAGCCAACTGAAAAACAACTATGTGAGCAACATCGAAGAATCTCCTCTCGGTTTTATATATCTGACAACAACACAGGGCTTGTCTTATCTTGATCCCGAAAAGAAAGAGGTGATTAATTTTGCTTCATATGACGGCATTTCACTAAATTCACTCTTCAATGGAGGAATAACCATACAACCCGATGGAGAGATTTATGTGGCAGGAATGAACGGAATGGTCTCATTTAATGAAAAGAGTGTATTGGAAGACCTGAGGCCAATCCATCTCTATTTTTCGGGTTTATGGGTAAATAACCGGGAAGTGCTCACAAAAGACGACACAAGGCTGCTGAAGGTATTACTCCCCTATGCCGAAAAATTGAAATTCAATCACAAACAATCGATCCTGAAATTTGAATTTGCTTCCGATCATATTGTAGCCCATAACCGATACCAATATCTTTATCGGGTGAAAGGCCTCTCTAATGAGTGGATACCTTTGAGGGAGGGGATTAATGAAATAAACCTGATGATCCTCGATGCTGGCAGGTACAGGCTAGAGCTGGTCGCCATCTCACCAGGATCAAAAGCGGAGTTGGGAAGAGCCCAGATTCCTTTTCAGATAACTCCCCCTTTCTACAGGAGCACCATTGCTTATCTGTTGTATTTTTTTATCGGATTAATGCTTATAGGAATCTATATACAATATATCAAATACAAAGTAAGGTTAGAATCATCACTGGAATATGAGAAAAAAGAGAAGAAGCATATAGAAGAAGTGAACCAGTCAAAACTTCGTTTTTTCACTAATATTTCACATGAATTCAGAACCCCCCTTACTTTAATCGCAAGCCAGGTTGATATGCTGATGCAAAACAAGAAGCTTCAACCGGCAGTCCTGTCCAGAATCTCAAGTATTGCCCGAAATACCTCTCTTATGAAAAACCTAATCAATGAATTACTGGACTTCAGAAAGATAGACAATGAAAAACTCCCTGTAAGAGCCGGTGAATATAATATTGTCCAGTTCATCCATGAGATATTCCTCTCCTTTGAAGAGTATGCCAATGATAAAAAGATTAATTTTTCATTTAATTCAACAGATGAAGTAATATGGATATACTTTGATCAGAATCAGATGCAAAAAGTGTTTTTTAACCTGATATCCAATGCATTCAAGTATACTCCGGAAGGAGGTACAATCGCTATTCATATTTATCAGAGCAATAAAGATGTACATATTTCAATAAGAGACACGGGTATAGGTATTTCCTCTGAAAATAGGAACAAAATTTTTGATCATTTTTATCAGATAAATAACCATCAGGATACAACCGGTGTTTCGTCGGGTACGGGCTTAGGACTGGCTCTAACAAAAAGCATTATCGATATGCATCATGGAAAAATAAACCTTGAAAGTGAACTCAATAAAGGCAGCAACTTTGAAGTAACTCTACTCAAAGGATCATCTCATTTTCGGGAAGATGAAAAAGCACCGTTGGACCAACCGGACGATATAACAATCAAAATGATAAAAGAATGCCTGCCGAAATTTACCTATAAACAGCATTTGAGCAGTTTTGATAAAAAGAAAAACAGTATCCTGATCGTTGAAGATAACGAAGAATTATTGAGTGTCCTTGAAACAGCATTTGACCCTGTTTACAATGTTTATACAGCAATAAACGGAGAAGAAGGGCTAGAAAAAACAATTGATATTCTGCCGAATATAGTGCTTAGCGACCTTATGATGCCCAAAATGTCGGGAAGTGAAATGTGCCTAAGAATAAAGAGCAATTTTACGGTTTGTCATATACCTGTTGTACTTTTAACAGCTCAAACAGCCATAGAATCTAATATTGAGAGTTTAAAGCTGGGAGCAGACGATTATGTTACGAAACCTTTTGATTTATCAATACTTTTGGCCCGTTGTAATAATTTGGTGAACGGACGAAAAATCTTACAGGAAAAGTTTATTAAATCAACAGACCTGAGTTCAAATGCAATTGCTTTCAATGAAATGGACAGGGATTTTCTGGAAAAAGCCAAGAAAGTGATCGTGGAGAATATTGAAAATCCCGACTTTGGGATTAACGAATTTTCACGAGAAATGAACTTGGGAAGAACAAGTTTATTTAACAAAATTAAAGGAGTAACCGGTCAGACGCCTAATGATTTTATAATAACTATAAAAATGAAAAGAGCCTCTTTCTTACTTGTAAACCATCCCGAGCTAAATATTTCTGACGTCACATACCAGCTAGGCTTTAATTCTCCAAAATATTTCTCAAAATGCTTTAAGAATCAATTTGGACTTACACCTACCGAGTACAGAACCATTAACATAACTCCGTGATTCATTGTGACTAATTGGTTATAGATATCAAAACGTTAAACCTTTATCCTTGTACTAAAACAGACGTTTTTTGAACTATTTTATACCTCCATCTTATACACTCAAGTTAATTTTGCAAAGAGAATGGATATTTGAAGTATAAAAACTTTAAATCTTGTTTATTTATTGTTTATCTAAAACAGATCTAAATGAAAAATTTTAATTTTAAAACAATTATTTTTGTTTTGTTACTTCTGATACCGATAAGAGCATTGGCTCAAGTCAATGTCTCCGGAGTCGTATTAGACGAAAGAGGAGAGGTGTTGCCAGGAGTTAATGTGATCGTTAAAGGTACATCAAGGGGTACAGTAACCAATTATGAAGGGAAATTCACCATCCAGGCTAACCCAAATGAAGTATTGGAGATCTCCTTTATAGGGTTTGAATCCCAGGAAATCAAGGTAGGAACCGAAAGAAGAGTTCAAATTACTTTACGAGAAACTTCCGTTCAAATTCAGGAACTGGAAGTAGTAGCAGTGGGATATGGAGATGTGAGACGCCGGGATTTAACCGGATCGGTAGCCAAAGCGGATATGAGAGAGATTATCAAAACACCTGTGAACAATATCGCACAGTCACTCGGGGGACGGATTGCCGGTGTGCAGGTCTCTTCAAAAGATGGCGGGCTAGGCGACAATTTCAGCATTACCGTCAGAGGGTCCGGATCGCTCACACAAAGTACGGAGCCTCTCTACGTGGTGGACGGGTTCCCTCTGGAAGCGAGCAATATGGGCTCATTGAATCCCAATGATATCGCATCGATCGATGTATTAAAAGATGCTTCAGCAACGGCAATTTATGGTTCTCGGGGTGCGAACGGTGTAGTCATTATTACCACGAAAAAAGGAAATGCCGGTGTACCCAGAATAGAGTACAACGGCAGTGTAACAATAAGCAATATAGGTAAAAAAGAAGAGTTGCTCACCGGTTACCAGTTTGTAGAGCTACAGCAGGAGATCATGAACGAAGATGACTTCGCTATGAATTATCTACGCGATGGCAGGACACTTGAAACTTACAAAACAGAACCCGAATATGACTGGCAGGATGCAATCTACAGAACGGCTGTTACAAACAACCACTACTTATCTCTGTCAGGGGTACAGGGTGACCTGCAATACTCAGCATCGGGCTCTTATCTGAATCAGGAAGGCATCATTGTCAACTCCAGGCTGAACAAGTACCAGGGACGTATAAGCATGGATCAGAAGCTGTTCAATAATAAGCTGCGTATCAGGATAATCTCGAATGCCGCCAGAACCATAAGAAACGGTGTTGATCCCACCGGAGGCTCCACATCGGTAAGCCATGCTTTGATGTACAGTGTTTGGGGATACCGCCCTGTCTCTCCTACAGGGGCGAATCTGATGGAGCAGCTTTATGATGACGCCGTTGAAATGACGGAGGATTACCGGTTCAACCCTGTGCTGTCGGCTTACAATGAGATGCGGAAAACCACGACAGATAATCTGAGCATCAACGGAATGGCAAACTACGAGATCATAAGGAATCTGCGCTTTAAGTCAACAGGAGCCTATCAAAAGGTCGACTACAGCAATGAACAATTTAACAACTCGAAAACAAAAACCGGTTTTTACCACGATACAAACACTTCCTACAGAGGGGTCAATGCTTATTACAGCCTGAACAACAGACAATCGTTGTTAAACGAAAACACCCTCACCTATCAGTTCGACAGAAAAGGACACAATGTGAACGTATTGGGAGGTGTAACCTTTCAAAAAGAGTCTGTTTATTTCCACGACATGAGCAGTACATTCATCACCAATGAGATCTTTGAAATGGCCGGTTTCGGGAAAAGCAGCAGTGTCCCCACTATAGGATCTGCAAAAGGTGAGAATACGCTTAGCTCTTTCCTTGCCCGCCTGAACTATAACTATAGGTCCAAATATTACCTGACCGCGTCCTTCAGAGCAGACGGATCTTCAAAGTTTGCACCCGATAACCGATGGGGCTATTTCCCCTCCGCATCATTGGCATGGGCTTTTAACAGGGAGGATCTTCTGAAAGGAAATGAGGTGCTGACCAACGGGAAGCTAAGACTCAGCTATGGTGAAACAGGAAATAACCGGGTCGGCAACTACGCTTTCAGGGGAAAGTTGGAAACAGGCGACAATATTTTCTACCCATTCAACAGCAACAAGTACATCGCCTATATCCCCACCGACATGCAGAATGAAAACCTGAAATGGGAAACCACGGAACAATATAACGTGGGGCTCGATCTCGGCTTCTGGAATGACAGAGTGAGCATCATTGCCGATTACTATATCAAGAACACCCGTGATCTCTTACTGCAGGCCGACCTGGCCCCTTCTTCGGGTTATGCTTCTGCCATGATGAATATCGGGGAACTGCAAAACCGCGGATTTGAATTATCCGTGCAGACCGTCAATCTGAAGACAGGCGATTTCCAGTGGAATACAGCTTTTAATATCTCGTTCAACAAAAATGAAATCACAAAGCTCAATGACAAGCAGATTGCCATGACCAATTCGATCTATTGGGACAATAAATACAGAACCATGCCGGCATACATCAGTCCGATCGGCAGTCCGGCCGGATTGATGTACGGGTATCTCTATGAAGGAACTTATAAAAAGGAAGATTTTGATATTACCTTGGGTGACAACGGAGCTGAGGTGTATACTCCAAAAAAAGGTGTGGTACTGTATTCTAATGAATCAAGACCCGGTGATCCCAGGTATGCCGATATCAATCACGACGGTGTAATCAACGATGCCGATAAGACAATTATCGGGAAAGGGCATCCCAACGCCATCGGTGGATTGAATAACAGCTTTACCTACAAAAACGTGGACTTCAGCTTTTTCTTCCAGTTCAGCTTGGGAAACGATATTTTGAATGCCAACAGAATGGTATTTGAGAATCCCGCCGGTAAAAGGCATACGAATATGTTCGCCGGCTATGCCGACAGATGGACCGAAACAAATGCAACCAGCGACATTCCCCGGTCGAAGGCGGTGGGTTCACAGGAATACAGCAGCTTATATATCGAAGACGGCTCATTTATCCGGCTGAAATCGCTATCACTGGGTTATAACTTTGCCCCTCAATTGCTGGCACAACTCCATATCGCTGCAGCAAGAGTCTCCTTCTCTGCGGAGAACCTGTTCACCATCACCTCTTACTCTGGTAACGACCCGGAAGTATCTACCCGAAACAGCGTGCTGACACCCGGTTTCGACTGGTCACCCTATCCCCGTTCCAGAAACTATGCCCTTTCACTTAATCTTACATTTTAAAGCTAACAATAATGAAAAA
>JAQVXD010000058.1 GCA_028709385.1 Fermentimonas sp. | reverse complement strand
AGATTATTGTTACTGCTACTGATTTTGACAGGGATCTGGCTGCAAGTCATGACTTTGTTCGTATTGAAGGCGATAAAGCAGTGTATAAGAATAGCTGGATAGCAGGAGGTAATGAGATCACATGGGAAATGATTCATTACGACGTTCAACTTTTTGGTGGTGTAGTTTTGCATCGGGGTAAAATTGCTGAGATGGCTACAGGTGAGGGTAAAACTCTGGTTGCCACACTGCCTGTATTCTTAAACGCACTTACACATGAAGGTGTACATATTGTAACTGTGAATGATTACCTGGCTAAACGTGACTCTGAATGGATGGGGCCGATGTATATGTTTCACGGACTGTCAGTTGACTGTATTGATAAGCATGAACCAAACTCTGATTCACGTCGCAAAGCTTATGAAGCTGATATAACTTTCGGTACAAATAATGAATTTGGATTTGATTATCTGAGAGATAACATGGCTGTTTCTCCAAAAGACCTGGTTCAGAGAAAACATAATTATGCAATTGTTGACGAGGTAGACTCAGTTTTGATTGATGATGCCCGTACACCTCTTATAATTTCAGGACCAGTGCCAAAGGGTGACGATCAGCTTTTTGATCAGTTCCGTCCTCGTGTTGAAATGATTGTAAAAGCGCAACGAGATCTGACTACTCGATTGCTTGCTGAAGCTAAAACAAAAATGGCTTCGAGTGATACTAAAGAGCAAGAAGAAGGGGCTTTGCTGTTGTTCCGTTCTTATAAAGGTATGCCAAAATACAAACCTCTCATTAAGTACCTTAGTGAACAAGGTATTAGAGCAGCAATGCTAAAAACAGAAGCATTTTATATGCAGGAGCAGAACCGCAATATGCATATTGTGACCGATCCTCTTTATTTTGTTATTGATGAAAAGCTTCATAGTATTGAGTTAACCGATAAAGGCATTGATATGCTAACCGGCAAATCTGATGACCCTCAATTTTTTATTCTACCGGATATTGCTTCTCAATTATCGGAATTGGAGAATACTAATCTATCTGACGAAGAGAAAGCTGCAAAAAAAGATGAGTTATTGCAAAACTATGCAATCAAATCAGAACGTGTCCATACAATTAATCAATTATTGAAAGCTTATACTCTTTTTGAGAAAGATGATGAGTATGTAGTAATAGACAATAAGGTTAAAATTGTTGACGAACAGACAGGACGTGTAATGGAAGGCCGCCGTTATTCTGATGGACTTCATCAGGCAATTGAAGCAAAAGAGCATGTGAAAGTAGAAGCTGCTACTCAAACTTTTGCCACAATTACTTTGCAGAACTTTTTTAGAATGTACAGCAAACTGGCTGGGATGACCGGTACAGCTGAAACGGAAGCCGGAGAATTTTGGGATATTTATAAATTGGATGTGGTTGTGATCCCAACCAATAAACCTATTGTAAGGGATGACCAGAATGACAGGATTTATAAAACAAAAAGAGAGAAGTATAACGCTGTAATTGAAGAAATTGAAAAACTGATAAATGATGGGCGACCTGTACTTGTCGGTACTACTTCTGTAGAGATTTCTGAATTATTAAGCCGTATGCTTAACCTGCGAAAAATAAAACATAACGTGCTGAATGCTAAACTTCATCAGCGTGAGGCAGAAATTGTTGCTAATGCAGGACAAAGCGGTGTTGTAACAATTGCAACTAATATGGCAGGTCGCGGTACTGACATCAAACTAACTTCTGAGGTTAAAAAAGCTGGGGGTCTTGCAATTATTGGTACTGAACGACATGAATCCCGAAGAGTTGACAGACAGCTGCGAGGTCGTGCGGGACGTCAGGGTGACCCCGGATCTTCAGTCTTTTTTGTATCTCTAGAAGATGACCTGATGCGTTTGTTTGCTACAGAAAAAATTGCCGGCCTGATGGATAGAATGGGCTTTAAAGAAGGTGATGTTCTGGAACACAGCATGTTGAGCAAGTCAGTTGAGCGTGCTCAGAAAAAGGTTGAAGAGAACAACTTCGGTATTCGTAAACGTCTGCTTGAGTATGACGATGTTATGAATTCACAACGTGAGGTAATTTATAAGCGTCGAAGACATGCTTTAATGGGTGAACGCATTGACAATGATGTGGCAAACATGATTTCCGATACATCGAAGAATATAGTTGAAGCGAATGAAGATGACTTCGAAAACATGAAATTGGAACTTCTTCGCGTTATGGCTCTCGAAATTCCTTTCAAAGAGGAAGATATGAAAAAATTACGACCGACAGAGATGGTGGAAGCTGTTACAAACAGGGCTTTTGAGACTTTTAAACGCAAAACAGATCGACTTGCTGAAATTGCTCAACCTGTAATTAAACAGGTATACGAAAATCAAGGGGCTATGTACGAAAATATACTTATACCAATAACAGACGGGAAGAAAGTATATAACATTGCTTGCAACCTTAGAGAGGCATACGATACAGGATCTAAAGCTCTGGTGAAGGCATTTGAAAAGTCTATTTTATTGCATACTATAGATGAAAACTGGAAAGAACATCTTCGTGAAATGGATGAATTGCGACATTCTGTGCAAACTGCAAGCTATGAACAAAAAGATCCGCTTCTGATTTATAAACTGGAATCATTTAATCTCTTTGGAGTTATGATTAACGAAATAAATTCAAAATCGGTATCTGTTTTAATGCGTGGTCAGATTCCTGTACAAGATCCGGGAAGTGTAAGAAAAGCCGCACCGGAAGAGAAAACTGATTTTAGTAAGTATCGTACTCAAAAAGAGGAAATGGAGGGAATTACTAATACGACAAACCAAAGCAGTGGAGAAGGGGATTCTCAACAACGCCAAAAGCAAAAATTGGAGCCAATTAGGGTTGAAAAAAAGGTTGGTCGTAATGAACTTTGCCCATGCGGAAGTGGTAAGAAATATAAAAATTGTCACGGGAAATAAGTATTAGATTTAGAATTAAAAATAGGACTACAGGGGTTAAAATAACCCCTGTTTTTTTTGTTAAAATCAAAGAAAAGCAGTACCTTAGTAAGGTTAAAAATTAAAGTATCTGAAATTTGCTATTCAGATGAAATATAACTACATAAAGTTTTTTTCGAACGAAAAATCACAATAAAATATGATTGATCAGGAAGATAGAATCATCAAGATTAATATCGAAGATGAAATGAAATCATCGTACATCGACTACTCGATGTCAGTGATAGTATCCCGAGCATTACCGGATGTAAGGGATGGTTTTAAACCGGTACACAGACGTATACTTTTTGGTATGTCGGGGCTTGGAAATACGCATGATAAGCCTCACAAGAAATCAGCAAGAATAGTGGGTGAAGTGTTAGGTAAATATCACCCTCACGGAGACTCATCTGTATATTTCGCGATGGTTCGTCTTGCTCAGGAATGGAATATGCGATACACACTTGTTGACGGGCAGGGAAATATGGGAAGCGTCGATGGCGATAGCCCTGCTGCAATGCGATATACTGAAGCCAGACTGAATAAGCTGGCTGAAGAAATGTTGCGTGATATTGACAAGGATACGGTAGATTTTCAGCTCAACTTTGATGATACTTTGTCAGAACCAACTGTTCTGCCTTCCAGAATTCCTAATCTGCTAATAAACGGATCATCAGGAATTGCTGTGGGTATGGCAACAAATATGGCTCCTCATAACCTTACTGAGTGTATTAACGGTATAATTGCATATATTGACGATAGAGATATCGACATTAAAGGTTTGATGAAATACATTAAGGCTCCGGATTTTCCTACCGGTGCGTATATATACGGTTATAAGGGTGTTGAAGATGCCTTTGAAACCGGAAGAGGGAGAATTGTAATGCGTGGAAAAGCGGAAATAGAATCCGGTAAGGCGCATGATAAAATAATAATTTCAGAGATACCTTATCTTGTAAACAAAGCAGGACTTATAAAGAGCATAGCTGACCTTGTTACAGATAAAAGGATAGAAGGAATCTCTAATGTTAATGATGAATCTGACAGGCGAGGGATGCGAATAGTTGTCGACATCAAACGTGATGGCAATGCTAATATTGTATTAAATAAACTATATAAGTTTACTGCCCTAGAGTCATCTTTTAGTGTAAATAATATTACTCTTGTAAACGGTCGTCCAGAACTTTTAAACCTTAAACAGCTGATTTCAAATTTTGTAGATCATCGTCATGATGTTGTTACACGCCGAACACAGTATGAATTACGAAAAGCTGAAGAAAGGGCTCATATTTTAGAAGGACTAATTATTGCATCTGATAATATAGATGAAGTAATTTCAATTATTCGTAGTTCTTCAAATCCTCAAACTGCAATCCAAAGGTTAATGGAAAGGTTTGAACTTTCTGAGATTCAATCACGCGCTATCGTAGAAATGAGGCTCAGACAGTTGACAGGTTTAGAACAAGAGAAACTACGTGCAGAGTATTATGAAATTCAAAATCTTATCGCTAGATTGAATGAAATCCTTAATAATGAGGATGTTCTAATGGAAGTGATTAAAGATGAATTAATTGAAATACGTGATAAATATGGCGACGAGCGTCGTTCTGAAATAATCTTCTCCGCCGAAGAGATGAGTATGGAAGATTTTTATGCGGATGATGAAATGATCATCACAATTTCACACTTGGGATATATTAAACGTACACCACTTGCTGAATTTCATACCCAAAACCGTGGAGGAGTAGGGGCTAAAGGTACAGAAACTCGCGAAGAGGATTTTGTTGAATATATCTATCCGGCAACAATGCATAATTATATGCTTTTGTTTACTAAAAAAGGTAAGTGTTACTGGCTGCATGTATATGAAATCCCTGAAGGAACCAAAAACTCCAAAGGTAGAGCCATTCAGAATCTTCTGAATATTGATCCTGATGATTCTGTAACAGCATTTGTACGTGTAGATAACCTGACCGATGAGGAATATATTAATTCTAATTATTTATTGTTCTGCACAGAACAAGGTATAATTAAGAAGACACAACTAGAAGCATATTCAAGGCCGAGGCAGAATGGAGTTAATGCAATAACCATAAAAGAAGGAGATCAGGTAATTTCTGTTAGGTTAACAAACGGAAAACAACACGTAATATTAGCTAATCGCAATGGACGTGCAATCAGATTTGATGAAAATGATGTAAGGCCTATGGGACGAACCGCTACCGGAGTAAAAGGAATGACTCTTGACGATGACGGTGAAGACAAAGTTATAGGTATGATTTGTATGAAACCTGAGTCTGAGAACTCTATTCTGGTAGTCTCTGAACAGGGATACGGAAAAAGAACTAAACTTAATGATGAGGACGGAGAACCAATTTATCGTATAACTCGCAGAGGCGGTAAGGGGGTTAAGACATTGAATATAACTGAAAAAACAGGAAAACTTGTTGCCATAAAAAGTGTGACTGAAGACAACGATTTAATGATTATTAACAAGTCTGGCATTACAATACGTATGAATATTTCCGATATTCGCATTATGGGACGTGCTACTCAGGGTGTTCGTCTGATTAATCTGGAAAAGAGAAGCGATCAGATTGCATCTGTTTGTAAGGTAGATTCTGAAGACACAGACGATGAAAATGTAGGACTATTTAAGGATGATGAATTAGATACTTTTGAAGTACATCTTCAGGACACTGATGAGACACTTGAAGAGGATGAGGATCAGGAAACATTAGAAAATCAAGACGATAGTCTTGAATAATAAAGTTTAATAATTAGATAATAATTCAATATTAAACTTTTTGATATTTATTAGTCAAACTAAAAAGTAAACTAAATTAGATAATAATTTTAATTCAAAACACAGAAAATATGAATGTAATGAGAAAAATCCTATTCCTTACCATTATTACCTTTATTTCTGCGGGCTCATTACTCGCACAAAAATCGGCACTCAGAGATTCAAAAAGATCTTTAGGCAGAGACGATCTTAATGAAGCCAGAACTCTCATTCAACAGGCAGCACAGAATCCGGAAACTGCAAATGATCCGGAAACCTGGAAAATAATGGGGGATATCGGTAATAAAGTATTTGACAACGAAAGGACTAAAGCAATGCTTGGTCAGAGTGCAAATGACAAAGCGATGTATGACGGACTTATGGAATCTTATGAGCCATATTTGAAAGCAGATTCACTTGCTGAGATTCCTGATGAAAAAGGACGCGTAAGAAACAAAGTACGTAAAGATATCGCATCGATACTACAAGCAAATCACCCATTTTATATAAATGGTGGCGTTTATTACAACGATCAGGGTAACTATTCAAAAGCTGCAGATTTTTTTGAAGTGTACTGGAATATTCCAACACTTCCGATGTATGAAAATCCCGAGACGACATTTTCCCTTGATAGTACTTATCAAACAATTAAGTATTATGCTATTATCACAGCAATTCAAGCTGAACAACATGAAAGAGCTTTAGCGATGCTTAAACGTGCAACTTCTGAGCCTTTCATCGAAAATAGTTCTTATCAGGAGAGCGATTTGTACGAACTTATGGCAAGTGAATATATTAATCTGGGTGACTCAGCAATGTATCTGGAAACATTAAATTTAGGAGCTGAGAAATTTCCTAAAAGTAAATATTTTATTCCAAACTTGGTAAATGTATTTATTCGTGAGGGTAATACAGAGAAAGCTATGCAGTATCTTGACCAGGCAATATCTAATGATCCGTCTAATTCATGTGATTTAAATAGTGTGAAAGGAGCTTTATTGTCTGAAAAGGGTGATTATGATGCTGCTGAATCAGAGTATAAAAAAGCACTTGCGCAAGACCCTAATTGCGAAAGAGCTCTTGAGGCTTTAGCTGTTAACTATATACTCCAGGCACAAAATATAAAAGAAGCATCAATACAGACAAGTGATAGACAACAACAAGTCGCTAATGATCAGAAAGCAATCAAATTTTATGAAGCATCACTGCCACCTCTGGAAAAATACACAGAACTGCTGAAAGCAAGAGATGCAAGCGATTCAGAAAAACAATCTGCTTTATTGAAACTAAGAAATGTTTATTATAATCTTAGCAATATGGGTATTGATAAATCAGCAGAAATGGATGCTGTAGAAAAAGAATTGAATCTAAACTAAATCAATTTAGAACACAATAAAGAATAGAGAATAGAGAATAGAGTGGCATCGTAAATACGATGCCACTTTTATATTTTTTTATTTTCATAGTTTGTATTAAACATAATAGGCATTATATACAAATTTTATTATTCCAATAAATTAGTATGCAATTATGTATCCGATTTACTTGACTGTTTAAATGACTGCTCATATCATACATTTTTAGTACTTTTGTATTTAAAAAATAAGATATTTAAAAACCAATGACAAAAAATCAACGATATAACCGACGTGGAGTTTCAGCATCCAAAGAAGATGTACATAATGCAATAAAAAATATCGACAAAGGATTATACCCGAAAGCGTTCTGTAAAATAATTCCGGATTATCTCTCAAATGATTCAGAATACTGTAATATAATGCATGCAGACGGTGCAGGTACTAAATCTTCTCTTGCATATGTTTATTGGCGTGAAACTGGTGATTTATCAGTTTGGAAAGGAATTGCACAGGATGCTCTTATAATGAATGTTGACGACCTTTTATGTGTTGGGGCTACAGGCAACATACTTGTATCATCTACCATCGGAAGAAATAAGAATCTGATTCCCGGTGAGGTTATTTCAGCAATTATAAATGGCACAAACGAACTTTGCGAAGAATTGTCAAGTCTTGGGGTAAACCTGTTTCCAACAGGGGGTGAAACTGCAGATGTTGGTGATCTTGTACGTACAATAATAGTAGACAGTACAGTAACATGCAGAATGAAACGCTCTGATGTTATAGATAATGAAAACATTCAACCTGGAGATGTGATTGTTGGTTTATCATCCACAGGTCAGGCCACCTATGAAAAGGAATATAACGGAGGTATGGGAAGTAATGGATTGACTTCAGCTCGTCATGATGTATTTGCCAATTATCTCGCTAAAAAGTACCCTGAAAGTTATGACAATTCAATTCCCGAAGATTTAGTTTATTCCGGGAATATGAAATTAACTGATAAAATAGAAAGTCTTGGGCTAGATGCAGGTAAATTAGTATTATCCCCTACCCGCACCTACTCTCCTATTATATCATTGATATTAAGTGAATTAAGAAACGTAGTACACGGCATGATCCACTGTTCAGGAGGTGCACAAACTAAGATAATGCATTTTCTTGGAGAAGGTGTTAAAGTAGTGAAAAACAACATGTTTC
>JAQVXD010000005.1 GCA_028709385.1 Fermentimonas sp. | reverse complement strand
TGATGATACTCCGGAAGCAATTGTTATATCAGGGTTTGATCCGGTAAGACGTGAAATTGCGCGTCTCTCGCTTCACCAATTAGTTGCTGACGGACGAATCCATCCTGCACGTATCGAAGAGGTTGTGTCGAAAGTTAAGAAACAAATTGAAGATGAGATAGTAGAGACAGGTAAACGTACTGTTATTGACTTAGGTATTCACGGACTTCACCCTGAGTTGATCAGGATTGTAGGTAAAATGAAGTACAGGTCATCTTATGGTCAGAACTTGTTGCAGCACTCACGTGAGACAGCCAACCTTTGTGCTATAATGGCGTCTGAGCTGGGACTTAATCCTAAGAAAGCTAAACGTGCAGGTCTGTTGCATGATATCGGCAAAGTGCCTGATGATGAGCCTGAATTGCCACACGCAGTTTTGGGAATGAAACTTGCAGAGAAGTATAAAGAAAAACCGGATATATGTAATGCAATAGGATCTCACCATGATGAGGTTGAGATGACTACATTGCTTGCACCAATTGTGCAGGTGTGTGATGCTATTTCAGGAGCAAGACCCGGAGCCCGTCGTGAGATAGTGGAGGCTTATATCAAACGTCTTAATGATCTTGAGAATCTGGCATTGTCATATCCGGGTGTTGTGAAGACTTATGCAATACAGGCCGGAAGGGAACTGCGTGTGATTGTTGGTGCTGATAAGATTGATGATCAGGATACTGAAAAGCTTTCAGATGAAATAGCACGTAAAATACAAACTGAAATGACCTATCCGGGACAGGTGAAAATTACTGTGATCAGGGAAACAAGAGCGGTTAGTTTTGCTAAGTAACTCTTATTTTAGGTTTAAGAAATTATATATATTAAAAAAAGGAGCTGTTGCAGCTCCTTTTTTTGGTGTGTAGTAGTTCACTTTATAAATATAGTTATACTTTATTAGTCACCTTTTTCGAAACAGTCTCAACTAATAGCTCTTCGTTAGTGCCAATTACAGTCTTCAGCTCCTTCTGAAGTCGCTTAATTTCCATCTCCTGATTGTGGATAGTTGTGAGTAACGCATTCAACTCTTCGTTGTCAACAGTGTCAGGATATTGAGATTTTATTCTTCCTATAAAATCACTAAGAACGTTCATGTAATTATTGAAAGCTTCGTATGGTGAAGTATAAGGACTAAAATTACTTTTTCCGTTTCCAAAATGTTTTGTGGACATGTAGTAGAAATGATCGCTCGACTGCAGATACAACCAATCCTGTTTTAATTGGCGAACGGTGCATAATCTTACCCTTTCACCAATCTCATAAAGCGATTTCAAAGCACTTTTCTGCAGTGTGTTTCCAAACCAGGCACTTACATCACGCTCTTCGTCAGCCCATGATATTGTTTCGGGAACATTTATTGCTCCGATTGGTTGGTGTGAATCCAGTATCTCACTAGGTGTTGCGAATCCGATTCCTTTTTCAAACGCAAAGCGAGGCAAGGCTTTTATAAATTCGAATATTCCTGTATGAGAAGGCTGTGTATTGCCCAATACCTCATAGTTCATAAATAGATTGAATACTTTTTCTACCGGAGGTGTTGAAGCTATCCATGCTATAAATTTCTCAGCTGTAAGAGGATATTCGTTCCAGCTGTAATCGGAAAATTTGTAAGCAATATCGTCACTAAATCTGCTGTTTTTCAAAAGTAGCTTTAACTTAGGTTGTGAAGCCGACTGGTAAACATAATTAGGACTTTTCCATCCAAGGACATGCTTTGCTCCTTCGGTGATCATTTTAGTATATCCCATTCCATAAACCATATCAGCAATATCATCAGAATAAATTAACTCTGTATTGCGCAACACTTTAGGTTTCTGGTCAAAAAGCATTTCAATTCTTTCGGAATGTTGTTTAACCTGGGCGCGGAACTCTTCTGGATCGAAGAGGCTGGATAGAGAATGAGCATAAGTCTCTGTTAGAAATTCTACATCTCCGCTTTTGCTCAACTCCCGAAAACCATCAATGACTTCCGGTGCATATATTTCCATCTGTTCCAGAGCTACACCGGATATAGAAAAAGCGATCTTGAATTTCCCCTTGTATTGATTTACCAGGTCAAGCAACATCCTGTTAGCAGGAATATACGACCTTGCGGCAATCTGTTGCATAATATCCTCGTTAGAGTAATCATCAAAATAATAGTGATCACTTCCTATATTAAAGAAACGATATCTTTTTAACCGAAATGGTTGGTGTATCTGGAAATAAAAGCAAATTGATTTCATGATTCTTATATGGTTATAAATTGATTTTTATTGATTTTGAGTCTCATATAATTTATTTAATATTTCAAACAAGATTATCGTAAATTGCACGAACTTTTAGTCCCGCATCTTCCCATTTGATATTATCTACTTCAATTTTACCTTCAACCTTAAAATGTTCCGCCATAGCAGGATATGTGCAGATTGAATAAATTGCATCAGCCATTGCATCCACATCCCAATAATCAGTTTTGACTACGTTATGCAATATTTCGGAACAGCCGGATTGATAGGAAATAATACTTGGCACTCCACACTGCATGGCTTCCAAAGGTGAGATTCCAAAAGGCTCAGATACAGATGGCATTACATATACATCACTAGACTTAAGCATTTCATATACCTGTTTTCCCCGTAGGAACCCTGTAAAGTGAAATTTGTGCGCTATACCTCTGTCTGCAACCAGTCGTATCATTTGATCCATCATGTCACCACTGCCTGCCATCACAAAGCGTATATGGTCGGTTTTCCTTATAACCTGTGTTGCGGCATCAACAAAAAACTCAGGTCCTTTTTGCATTGTAATTCTACCAAGAAAAGTAACTACTTTTTCGGGTACTCCTGATATTCTTTCTATTGCCTCGATTTCGGGGCTTAAAGGATCAACAGCGTTGTGAACGGTTGTAACCTTCCAGTATGGCTGGTGATAATTTTCTATTACTGTTTTTCTTGTCAAATTGCTTACGCATATAATATGGTCGCAATTATCCATACCATCCTTTTCAATACCATAAACAACAGGATTAGGCTTGCCCCGGCTACGGTCGAATTCTGTTGCATGAACATGAATTACCATATGTTTTCCGCTGACACTCTTGGCATGTAGTCCCGCAGGGTAAGTAAGCCAGTCGTGAGCATGAATTACATCAAAATCATAAGTGCGTGCAATTACGCCTGCAACAATTGAGTAGTTATTAGTCTCTTCAAGAATATTATTAGGATAACGGCCCGAAAATTCAATACATCCCAAATCGTTTGTATGCATATAATTGAAGTCGGCGTAAATGTTATCTCTTAGTTTGAAGTATTCATCGGGATCCATAAACTTTCCGAGCCTTGAATTAATTGTATCCTTCGGTACATCTTTCCATACAACGGGTGTATTGTTGGCGCCAATGATCTTCATAAAACTTTGGTCTTCATCCCCCCAGGGTTTAGGAATAACAAAGATGGTTTCCAGATCTTCCTGTTGTGCCATTCCTTTAGTTAACCCGTAGCTTGCCGTACCTAGCCCCCCGAGAATATGTGGAGGGAATTCCCATCCAAACATCAATGCTTTCATTTATCCTGTTTTAGTTTTTTACTACTTCATCTTAACTGAATACTTGCTAAATCTGATGTACTTTTAATTACACCTTAGTAATGTGTTATTTATACGAATTTATAATCTTCTTAGCTCTAAGCAACTCGCTCACACTCATCGCGAAAGAATATCCGCCGTGAGCGATAAACGGAGGATTTGAGTCATAAAATTCTGAAATGGTTCCGATACAGTCGTTTTGCATCTCATTCTCCATACTAACCATAACTCTGTCTGCCAGTGATAATCCGCTCATCTGAAAAACATTTATATAAGCTTCAATATATGGACCAAGCAGCCATGGAAATGCCATTCCGTTGAAGTATGCGAACTTCTTCTCATTTTCAGTGCCACTATAGTGTGGACGGAATTTTTCACTTTTAGGAGTTATCGAACGAAGTCCGCAAGTGGTTAGCAGCTCTTTGGTTACAAAATCAATAACTGATTTTTTTTGTCTTTTCTCCAAAGGTGAATATGGTAGAGATACCGCAAAAATCATGTTTGGACGTACGTTTGGATCTTTGTAATAACCGTCGACATAATCGTATAAATATCCCGCATCGTTCATAAATGTTTTTATAAAAGATTTACCTGCCAGACTGCTTTTTTCTGAAAGTGAGGCTGCCTTTTCATGGTTACCTGTTTCATTCGCAATCTCTTCTGTGAATTTTAAAGCATTATACCAAAGAGAATTGAATTCTACCAGATATCCTGATCTGGGAATAACTGGACGTCCGTTAATCATGGCATTCATCCAGCTGACAGCAACTTCACGTCCATATGTTGACAAAAGGGCATTACTGTCGTGAAATACCAGGTTAGGATGTTTGTTTGAAAGTATATATCCGATAATTTCAAAGAGAAATTTGGAGTATTTCTCAATAAACCTGTTTTTGTATTCTAAATAGAACTGTTGTAAAGCCCAAACAACCCAAAGAAACAGATCAGGGTCTTCTATCTGCTTAATAAAACTCTTATATGGCTTGTCGGCCATAAAATCCCTCAAGTGAGGGATGGCTGTGTCCATAATTGTTTCAAAATCATGGGGCTTGCCAACAGAAAGTGTGCATCCGGGTAGTGAAATAAACTGGTCACGCGCCCTTACTTTGAACCATGGATATCCTGCCAGTAAATAACATTCATCTTTATTGGGTATATAGTAAAACTGGTGACTGGAGTTTTTCAGACAATTGTAAAAACTTGATCTGGGTGTACGTTTATTTATCTCAAAGTTAAACTCATTTGATAGAGTAGTTGTATCAACCAAAATATCTCCGGCAGAAAAAATTATTTCCTCGCCTTTTGTAATTGACATTTCGAAATAACCGGGTACGTAGAGATCTTCCTGAAAAGTATCGCCATTCTGGAGATCCTGCAGATACTCAATATCACGATACCAGTCAGGATGATAAATGAACTCAGGATTCTTGTTAAATTGCATAAACAATTCAGGATAGCCGGTATACATGCAAGTACTTATGCCATTCTCAATTTCACGGTATGATTTGTCAACCTGATCGTTTTCCCGTGTAAGCTGAGACGCTTTTCTGAATGCTAAAAATGGTTTGAAGCGTATTGTAGTTGGTGAGTGAGCGTCTAAAAGTGTATACCTTATCATCAGCCGGTTCTCTTTTGAAGAAAACATAATTTCTTTTGAAAGAATAACTCCGCCAACACGGTATATTGTTTTAGGAACGCTGTCACTATTGAACTCACGAATATATTTATGCCCTTTGGGACTATAGTTATCACCAGCATACCTGTGAATGCCGAGATTGAATTCAGCTCCGTGTTGTATTACTGTTTCATCTACTGATGACAAAATGACATGGTTTTCATCATCCAGATAAGGAACAGGCATTACGAGCAAGCCCTGGTATTTTGTGGTGTTACATCCTGATATTGAAGTGTTCTGATAAGCCCCTCTTCTATTAGTCCTTAATACGTTTCTGTATAAAGAATATTCGAGGTTGATCATTAGATCTTTGTTAAATTTAAGATAACTCATCTTTAGGTAATTTAAATAGTTCTTCAGAGTCAATTTAATTATTGCGAAAGATAATTAAAATGTAATTATCTAACAAGCAAAAAAATGAATAAAATCTCCCTTTAATCGATTAATTCTTCGATTTATGAATATGTTTTATAAATTTGTGATGTATGTAAAATATTACAAAGTGAAAGATGATAATTTTTTGAGATTCGAGAAAAAACGATTGTGGCTGGCATTATTGCCATCAATAGTTTTTGTTTCACTTGTATGGCTAGTTTTTGTTATGGATATTGGGGGACTTTTGGGACCTGATTTTTCTCAATTAGGAATTTTACCGAGAGAAGTTAAAGGCTTGAGAGGTATAGTTTTTTCGCCATTTATACATTCATCCGTTTCACATATATTGTCTAATACTTTGCCCTTGCTGATATTAATCTGGTTTCTGTTTTATTTTTACAGCAAGATCGCATTCTCAACATTTGCTTGTCTGTGGATATTAAGCGGCTTTTTTACCTGGATTATTGGCAGAGGTTATTATCATGTCGGTGCCAGCGGTCTTGTTTTTTCAATAATGTTTTTTCTCTTTTTTAGCGGTGTTTTCAGAAAATCAAGACAATTGATTGCCGTTTCTCTTGTAGTTGCCTTTATTTATGGCGGTACAGTCTGGAGCATTTTTCCTTTTGCAGAACTTGTGGATGAATCAATCTCTTGGGAAGGTCATCTTGCAGGTACCCTCAGCGGTCTGTTAACAGCAGTTGTTTTGCGGCATCAGGGTCCTCAAAAGCCAGTAGTGGTTTGGGAGGATGAGGAAGATGAGAATGAGGATGAAGTTGGATTTGAAAATGAAAAGGATGAAAATGGCAGAAATAATAATAAGGAGTTTAATCGGGGTGTATAATTAAAGTTATATTGAACTTTAGTTTGGTTCATTTTTTCTATTTTTGTGATATATAAAAATCTATCATTTATGCAAAAAATTATTAGAGCAGCAGTTGTAGGATATGGAAATATCGGTAAATATGCGATAGAGACGCTTGAAAGTAGTCCTGATTTTGAAATTGCCGGAGTTGTAAGGCGCAATGCTTCGGCTGTAATCCATGAACTGCAGAAATACAATATAGTTACATCAATAACCGATTTGGAAAATGTTGATGTTGCCATCCTTTGCACACCTACAAGAAATGTGGAAAGTTATGCAAAAGAGTGTTTAACTGCAGGAATAAACACAGTAGACAGTTTTGATATCCACAGTCAGATTTTTGAACTGCTCAACTCTCTGAATGAACATGCGGTAAAATATAATGCAGTTTCCATTGTTTCAGCAGGCTGGGATCCGGGAAGTGATTCTGTTGTGCGTGCACTTATGGAGGCTATGGCACCAAAAGGAATAACCTATACCAATTTCGGCCCCGGAATGAGTATGGGTCATACAGTTGCAGTAAAAGCAATAAGTGGTGTTAAGGCCGCTCTGTCTATGACAATTCCAACAGGTACTGGTGTTCACAGAAGAATGGTTTATATCGAACTTGAAGATGGTTTTGATTTTCAGACAGTTTCTCAGGCAATAAAAGCCGACGATTATTTTTCTCATGATGAAACACATGTTTTCCAGGTAGATAGTGTTGAAGCTCTGAAAGATATGGGACATGGTGTTCATATGGAAAGAAAGGGAGTTTCGGGAAATACACAGAATCAGCTATTTAATTTTGATATGAGAATCAACAATCCTGCACTCACTGCACAGGTTTTGGTTTGTGCAGCACGAGCAACTCTGAGGCAATCACCCGGAGCATACACAATGATCGAGGTACCTGTCGTAGATTTGCTTCCCGGAGATAAGGAGCAGTGGATTAAGAAACTGGTTTAGAAGACGAAATAAATTTCACTATCTTTGTAAAAAAAATGTATTCTAATGGACATATTACTTTCTGTAACCTGGAACGTCGACCCTGCACTTTTTACTATTTTTGGTCGTGAAATACGCTGGTATGGCCTTTTATGGGTTATTGGCCTGATAGTAGCAGTATATATTGTACAGAGAATTTTTAAGAATGAGGATCTTCCCGAAAAATGGTTCGATTCACTTTTTGTTTATATGATTGTGGGTATCATTGTTGGTGCCCGTCTCGGTCATTGTCTCTTTTATGAACCTGAATATTATCTTGCTAATCCTTTAGAAATACTGAAGGTTTGGGAAGGCGGACTTGCAAGCCATGGCGGTGTGATCGGAATTATTATTGCAGTCTGGCTGTATTCCCGGAAGGTAACTAAACTAAGTATGTTATGGACCTTCGACAGGGTTATGGTGCCAACAGGATTTACTTCGGCAATGATTCGCCTGGGCAACCTTATGAATCATGAAATTTATGGAGGTCCGACTGATCAGCCGTGGGGTTTTCGTTTTATAGAAAATATCTACCCATGGATGAATGGAGCAGAACCTATTTATACAGAACCTTCACATCCTACCCAGATATATGAAGCATTGGCTTACCTGGTAGTTTTTGGTATAACCATGTATCTCTATTTTAATACAAACGCTAAAGATAGAAAGGGACTTATAACCGGTGTTGGAATTCTGATAATTTTCCTATTCCGCTTCTTTGTTGAATTTGTTAAGAATGTTCAGGTTGAAGGTGAGTATTCTATGATTGAGAATACTGGATTAAATATCGGACAATGGCTGAGTATACCTTTTGTTTTATGGGGTTTATGGCTTATCATAAATGCATTGAGGAAACCCGTAGTAGTTGCAAATACTCCTAAGCAGTCACAGATGTTCAAACCAAAGCAGAAAACGAAAAAGAAATAAAATATTTATAACACAAACTGATTTACTGATCACTGAAACTTATGTGTAAACCACTTGAAATTGCAAATGATATTTATTATGTTGGTGTAAACGACCGCACAAAACATCTTTTTGAGAGTTTATGGCCTTTACCAAATGGAGTATCCTATAATTCTTATTTAATAGTTGATGAAAAAGTAGCACTGGTAGATACAGTCGATATATGTTATTCTGATGTGTTCTTTAGGAAGATTACTACATTACTTGGAGACAGGCCAATAGATTTTCTGATTGTAAATCATATGGAACCTGACCATTCGGGTTCTATTGGACTATTAGTAAATAAGTATCCGGAAATAAAAATAGTAGGAAATAAACGTACAGTGGAAATGCTTAAGGGATATCATGGAATTTCAACTAACCTTGTTGAAATTCTGGATCTTGATATTCTAAATTTGGGTAAGTATAATTTACAGTTTTATCTTACACCGATGGTTCACTGGCCGGAGACAATGATGACCTACCTGCAGGAAAAGAGAGTTCTGTTCAGTGGTGATGCTTTTGGAACATTCGGAGCTGTTGACGGTGGTGTATTGGATATTCAGATTCGCTCAGGGAAATATTGGGATGAAATGATCAGGTATTACTCAAATATAGTAGGTAAATTCGGATCACCAGTACAGACTGCTCTTAAAAAACTTTCCGGAGTTGAAATAGAAATGATTTGCTCGACGCACGGACCGGTATGGACCAAAAGCGGAAGTATTAATGAAGTAATCAGTTTGTACGACAAGTTGAGTAGATATGAAACTGACAATGGACTTGTGATTATTTACGGGAGTATGTACGGAAATACTGCCGAGCTGGCAGATACAATTGCGGTATCAGCATCACAAAATGGTGTTAAGGATATTGTTATACATAATGTTTCTAAAAGTCACGAATCGGATATCATTCGGGATGTGTTTAAATATAAAGGTTTGATTGTTGGATCCCCTACATATAACAACAAGTTGTATCCTGCCGTGGAAAGCGTTTTAACATCTTTGCAAAACCGTAATATAAAGAACAGATTATTCGGTTATTTTGGCGGATTCTCATGGTCTGATGCATCGGAAAGATTACTGAAATCTTTTGCAGAAGAGATGAGTTTTGAGGTGGTTGCAGAACCCGTTATAATAAAGCAGGGTATGATAAACGAGGCTTACGAAAGAGCGAATAATCTGGGGATGATGATGGCTCAGAAGCTGAATACTGATAATTCAAAATAAATAATTATATAAATAAACTATGAGACTTATTATTCAACCTGAGGCCGATCAAATGGCACAATGGGCTGCTAACTATATAGCAGCAAAAATTAATAAAGCTGAAGCAACAGCTGAGAATCCTTTCGTACTTGGATTACCCACAGGTTCGTCACCGCTGAATACATACAAAGCATTGATCAAGCTGTATGAAAGAGGAGTAGTTTCTTTTGAGAATGTTATAACTTTCAACATGGATGAGTATATCGGCATAGAAGCAGATCATCCTCAGAGTTATCATACATTTATGTGGAAAAACTTCTTCGATCATGTCGATATCAAAAAAGAGAATGTTCATATTCTTGACGGTATGGCTAAAGATCCTGAGGCTGAGTGTGCTGCTTACGAGAAAGCTATCAAAGATGCAGGTGGTATTGACCTGTTTCTCGGCGGTATAGGACCTGACGGACACATAGCATTTAATGAACCGGGATCTTCTTTGAGTTCACGTACAAGGATTAAAACACTTACAACTGATACAGTTATAGCTAACTCTCGCTTTTTTGACAATGATGTTAATAAAGTTCCTAAAACTGCACTTACTGTTGGTGTGGGTACTGTTCTTGATGCTAAGGAGGTTCTGATTCTTGTTAACGGTCTTCATAAGTCAAGGGCATTATATCATGCAGTTGAGGGACCAATTACTCAAATGTGGACTATAAGCGCCTTACAATTGCATGAAAAAGGTATTATTGTATGTGATTATGATGCGTGCAGTGAGTTGCAGGTGAAAACATATAAATACTTCCTGGATATTGAGCATGATAATCTTGATCCGGATTCTCTTTTCAAATAAATCCGGTAAAGTATAAAAGCAATTTAATTGAATATATGAAGTAATATTATTACTTGATAAATATAATAAAGAGGGTGTAGAGAATTATCTATACCCTTTTTTTAATTCCAGTGTTAACTTTTGTAGTTGATATTTAACAGATTTGCAGAAGGTTACAATGAACAACTCCTTTCAAACATTTGTTCACCGATTAGAATCACAGTGTAATTTATAAAACTAATCGGGATGAAAGCATTAATGTTGATTTTAATCTCACTCGTAACATTATCACTTTATTCAAGAGAGATAATCAATCAGGAAGCTACTAAGTCTGTTTCTGAATATGATGTTAGGGTTGTTGATTTTCAGCAGTTTCAGCCTTTACTCCTGAAGGGTAATGATACTATTTATGTTATTAATTTTTGGGCAACATGGTGTGGCCCATGTATCAGAGAAGTTCCATATTTTGAGCAGTTGAGAGAAGAGTATGTGGGTAAAAAATTGAAAATACTCATGGTAAGTCTTGATATGTCTGAAGATCTGGACTCCAGGGTGATTCAATTTATGAAAAAACTTGATATGCAAAATGAGGTGATTTTATTGGATGATCCTCAATCTAACCTCTGGATACCACTTGTGGATGAAAAATGGACAGGTGCAATACCTGCAACTCTAATTTATGGAAATGGATTCAGGGAATTTCATGCTAAGGAATTTACATTTTCTGAACTGGAACAGATTATTGAACCATTAATGTCAAATTAACATTTTAAAATTAACAGCAATGAATAGAAAGGTTTTTATTTTGATCGTACTTACTTTTATCACTTTCACATTAAGTGCTCAACCAATTTCTGTAGGATCTCAGGCTCCTGATTTCTCATTAGAAAATATTGATGGAACGATTGTTTCATTGTCAGATTATGCAAATGAGAAAGGGGTTATAGTAATCTTCTCTTGTAATCCTTGTCCTTACGTACAAGCGTATGAAGATCGTATGATTGCTTTGCATAATGAATTTGCACCTCAGGGATATCCTGTTGTATTTATAAATCCTAATGATGATGTCCAGCAACCTGAAGATTCGATGGAAAAAATGAGAGAGAGGGCATCAAATAGCAATTATCCGTTTCCTTACCTGAAGGATCGAGAACAGGTGGTTTATCAGGCATATGGAGCTACACGAACACCTGAGGTTTTTATTCTTAAAAATGAACAAGGGGATTTTACTGTCGCTTATACAGGTACAATAGATGATAATTATAAAGATGCTTCTGCGGTTGAAGAACCTTATGCTTCAAATGCCGTAAAAGCTTTACTGGCAGGTAACGATCCTGACCCTTCTGCTACAGTTGCGATCGGTTGTGGCATAAAGAAAAAGAATTAAGCGTTTTAGGTTGTATTTACGCAGAATAAATATGCGTCTAAATCCGTCAAATCACTTATTGCCATATTATATGCAATAAGGGTGTTGACGGATTTTCTGATTAACTCGACCATAGATCTTTATAACTCTCAGGATCTCTGCGGAACTTTGCAAGTATATACGGACATGAGGGATTTACTTTGTATCCTTTTTTACGTGCGTATTCAACCATTTTGTCAAATAGCATGCCTGCAATGCCTTGTCCTTCAAAATCAGGACGAACACCTGTATGATATGCATCAAGAATATTGCTTTCAACGTTAAAATCGAGTTCGGCAACCTGTCTGCCATCTTTCATTATAAAGAAACTACCTCTTTTATTATTTATTTTTCTTTGAATTTCCATAGAAGTATTTTACTTGATTTCCATAATTTTTTCAATCACTGATAACTTTAAAAAATTAAACATCAATTCAGCCGTTTTGTTGACTTCATAGTCCTTCTTTAACATTCTAGTATTATTGATGTATGCTTTTTTATAAACTTTCTAATTATTATCTTTGAGTTTAACTAATAATTGTGGTTGAGTATCAACTAAGTGTTAAATTTAAAAATGTAATAAAATGAAATATTTTCTGATTGTTTCCCTTGCTTTCCTTACATGCACATTTTCTGCACACAGTGCAAATGTAGATACAGTAAATGTATTCAGCGCAGGGATGAATAAAAACATAAAAGCGGTTGTTATTAAGCCTGATACATATAGTGAAAAAGAAAGTTTCCCGGTTCTTTATCTTTTGCACGGCTACAGTGACAGTTATGACGGATGGGTAACTAAAGTTCCTTCAATAAAAGATCTGTCTGACCTCTATAATATTATTGTTATTTGTCCCGATGGTGGCTTTAATAGCTGGTATTGGGATAGTCCTGTAGACTCAGCGTATCAATATGAAACTTTTGTTGTAAAGGAATTAATTGATTGGGTTGATGGAAACTTAAAAACTATACCTTCACGCGAGGGTCGTGCAATAACAGGTCTAAGTATGGGAGGCCATGGCGGATTATATCTTGCTTTCAGGAATCAGGATGTTTTTGGTGTCTGTGGGAGCATGAGCGGAGGAGTGGATATACGTCCTTTCCCAAATAACTGGGGAATGTCAAACTATCTTGGTGTGCAATCAGAAAATCCGGAAAATTGGAACGAATATACAGTTATGGGCTTGCTACATCTTTTAACCCCTAACAGACTAAAGATCATAATTGATTGCGGCACAGAAGATTTCTTTTATGAAGTGAATGAAAGATTACATAAAGAACTGTTATATCGAAATATTCCACATGATTATATCAGTCGCCCCGGAGGTCATACTTGGGAGTACTGGACCAACGCAATTAAATACCAGATGTTATATTTTAATGAGTATTTTAAAAGTGAATGATTAATTTCTAACAATCTTCCTGAATGAAATCTATTAATAGAATTTCCGCAACTATTTTATTTTTATGTGTATATGCTTCTTACGCTACAGCTTTATCATCTGACAATTTTAAATTTGCATTGGTAACAGATACACATATTGGAAATCCCCAAAATAATGAAGATCTTGTAAGAACAGTAAATGATATTAACTCGATACAGGGAATATCATTTGTAATTTTATCCGGTGATATAACAGAGTTTGGCTCTCATAATGAGCTTGTTGAAGCTAAACAAATCCTTGACAAACTCAATGTTCCATACTATGCAATACCGGGGAACCACGACTCAAACTGGTCAGAAAGCGGTACAAATGATTTTCTGAGAGTATTTGGTAATGAGACTTTTGAATTTGAATTTAATGGTTATAAATTTATTGGTTTAGCATCCGGTCCTAATATGAGGATGAGTCCCGGACAGATACCGAGAGAAAATCTTACATGGTTTTTCCAGGAATTGGAACAAACTGACAAGAACATGCCAATAATTTATGTTAATCATTATCCAATGGATGAAAGCCTTAATAACTGGTTTGAAGTAATGGATGCTTTTCGTCCGTATAATGTTAAATTAATGCTATGCGGACATGGACACAACAATCGTGCAATGAATTTCGAAGGTGTCAAAGCCGCAATGTGCAGATCAAACCTAAGAGCAGGAAAAGATTTTGGCGGTTATAATATTATAACCGTAAACTCAGATTCTATATACTTGCAAGAGCGGATTACATCGGTGAACACAAACTCACCCTGGCTTGTATATTCTAGCGTCGGCAGACCAGAATGGGATGATAATCCTCCAAGACCTGATTTTTCAATAAATATCAATCATCCCTTTGTTTCTGAAGTATGGAGCATAAAAGAGAAAAGTGATATGGGCAGCGGTATGACTATTCAAAACGATGTGCTTTATTATACTAATACAACTGGAGAAATAAAAGCAGTAGATAAAAATGACGGTTCAGAAATATGGAGCTATCAAACAGGAGGGAAAATTTACTCAACACCTTTTGTACATAATGATTTAGTTTGGTGTGGATCTTCTGATTCGTATCTATACGGACTTAACATCAAAAATGGAGAGGCTGTTTTTAAACTGAAAAATGATAAAGCCATTGTATCCTCTCCTGTCTGTGTAGACGACAGAGTAATAGTTTCGGGCGGGGACGGATATTGTCGAGCCTGGAATGTGTTCACCGGCGAGAAAATATGGGAATTTGATCGTGTAAATAATTTTGTTGTAACAAGACCAGTAATAAGTAATGGAGTGGTTTTCTTTGGAAGTTGGGGGAATGAATTT
This sequence comes from Fermentimonas sp., assembly GCA_028709385.1. Classification (GTDB taxonomy): domain Bacteria; phylum Bacteroidota; class Bacteroidia; order Bacteroidales; family Dysgonomonadaceae; genus Proteiniphilum. The sequence goes on along the minus strand of JAQVXD010000005.1, from coordinate 86,053 downwards.
TATGCATTAAATACTTCAACAGGTGACCCGGAGTGGATTTGGAACAATGGTCAAGCAAACAGGATGTTCTCTCCTGCACAAGTTGTTCCGGTCATAACAAACGGACGTATTTATTTAGCTTCACCCGATAGATATATGACTGTACTTGACCAAGCAAGAGGAAAGATAATTTGGCGCTATAATGACCCGGATAAAAGAGTAAGGGAGTCGATCGGTGTTTCGGAAGACGGAAACTCCGTTTATGCAAAAACAATGGATGGTGAAATTGTAGCCTTCGATGCAACTTTTGCTGAAAGAAGTATCAGATGGGTATCTTCAGGTGAAGATATGGGATATGAACTTGCACCCACACCGTTAGTTGAAAAAGATGGAATCGTATATGCACCCACAGATAAAGGAAATATTTTTGCATACAGCGCAACTGACGGTAAATTCCTTTGGAAGTACAGAATTTCTAATGGTTTGATAAATATAATATTACCTACAGATAATAGTGAGCTATATGTTTCTGCAATGGATGGGAAATTAATGAAACTCAAGATTAAATAATGATTTCAGCATATGTATTACCCAACTTCTAATAATTTGCCTGTTTTTACATAAAAAACATAACCTTTCACTGTAGGATAACCCATTTCCTCAATGGATTTAACGTATCTTTGAACCTGGCGATTATATTTTCGATCTTCAGATTCCCCAAACTTGTAATCCACAATAATCACTTCATCCTGAGCTATCATTATGCGGTCGGGGCGGCTAAATCCTTTTTGTGGATGTAATAACTGAGTCTCGTTCAAAACAGTATATTTGTCGCTATACCAATCCAAGACAGCGGGTAGTGATAAGTATTCTGTTAGTTCGGCAATAAGCCTCTCTTGTTCACTTTCATTAATCTCTCCTTCAGATATTTTCTTTTTAATAGCTTGTGGTATGTCTGATAATGTTTTGACATTGCTTACAACCTCATGCATCAGTTTTCCGTAATCTCTACTGCCATCATCACTAAAAAAACCAATAGAATTCAGACGAAGTTTCAGTCTGTCGTTAAATGGAACCGAGTGCCATTTACCTGTTCTATAGGTTTTAACTTCACTGTCAATATCAGTATTTTTAAGCTTATCTGGAGACCCCAGCTCAAATAAACATTCTGTATCACCTTCAGATAAGTTGCTTTGAGATAATTGATTGTTAGTAACTGCCTCACGTATTAAGTGAGATACATCACTAAGTTTATCTGTCTTATCTTTAAAAGGGGCAAACATAATAAGACGGTGTTTAGCTCTGGTAAAAGCCACATAAAGCAGATTAAGATTATCAATATAGGTAAACAATTTCTCCTCAAGATATTCATCTCTGAAGATAGTGTCAGATAATACTTTGCTGTATTTTAAAGGTACCACACTCAAAAGGTTGAATGGTGCTACTTCAGGTTTGCACCATATAATATCGCCGTTTCTTGTATGGTCTAAATCCCAGTTTACAAAAGGCATAATTACAGCACCAAATCCAAGACCCTTTGATTTGTGTATAGTAATAAGCCGGATTGCATCCTGCCCTTCAGGTGAATACAATGCTTTCTTACAGCCTTTTTCTTCCCACCAGTCAAGAAAAGCATTAAGATTAGCTGATTTGTCCTCACTAAATTTAAGTGCAACATCCAGGAAAGCCTGAATATATGCATTTTCATTTTCATCAGACTCATTCGTGAACAGAGAGAAAAAGCTCTCAATCATATCATAAAAAGGCATTGTAGACAATTCTGCAATCCTACTTCTGTACTCTTCCGGGAATTTACCTTTAGACTCTTCCCGATAAGCCTTTATTGCTTCATCCGGCGAGTATTTATACTTATACCTGAAAAATTCATATACAGCAGTCATCAGGTACAACTCATCAGTCGGATTCCGAAAGTGATACATTAGTGCAACAGCAGATTTTACGCTTTGAGCACTACCAATAAGTAACGCTTCGTTTGAAATTATATCATAACGATAACGAGAGTCTGGATGCTCTTCCTTATATTTAAGGAGCTTTTCTGCTACCAACACTGCCTCTTTGTTCCATCTAACAACAACAGCAATATCCTTTAAAGCAAAACCTTGGTCCTGAAGAGATTCAATCTCATGTACGAGACGTTCAAGAGCCTCATTTTTCCAATCGTTTTCTTTATCATCTTTCAGGAATGAGATTTTTACATGTCCGCCGCTATCCTTTTTCTTATCCGGTAGTTGCTGATGTACATCCCTATACGCACTTGTAATCTGATCAGAACTTTTATCTTCACCAATGGAATTGGAGCTATTAAAATAGTCCTGCAGTATCAATGGTGCCTTATTGAAGAACAGGTTGTTAAACTCCACTATTTTAGCATCACTTCGCCAATTGGTGTCCAATACATGTTTCTTAATATGATCACGAGAGAAATCCTCTTCCACCTGCTCCTCCAGCAGACGCCAATCTGAGTTTCTGAATCTGTAGATGCTCTGCTTTACATCACCGACAATAAGATTAAAGTTACCTGAAGAGAGACTCTCATCCACCAGCGGTTTAAAATTATTCCACTGCATTCTTGAAGTATCCTGAAACTCATCAATCATATAATTTGTGATTCTTGTCCCTGTTTTTTCATATATAAAGGGAGAATCAGTACCGGAAATAATATCGTTCAAAAGTTCAGTAGTATCTGAAAGCAAAAGTGTGTTATTTTCCTGCTGTAGCTTACGCAGTCTGTTTTTAATATCGTTGAGTATGCCTAATGTATAATAGTTTTGTAGAATGCATTTTGCTGTAAGATATTGTCTGTTGTTTTCATACATCTCAATAACCTGCTTCACACAATCATTCAATCCTGCCGTATAAGCATTTTCAATTTTTATAATGATGTCAGAAGCGGTTTTCTTAGTGTACCAACCCTCTAGGTTATCAGGAAATTCCAAAAAAGTTTTTGTCATATCAGGGATCTTGCCCTGCGCAATATCCAAAAATTTAAAGAATTGAGATCTGCTGCCTCCCTTAAAATATGAAGCCTCAAGAGAATTTTCTTCAATAATTGATACTCCTCTGGCTCCTGTTTTTTTTAGCTCACTCTCATAGTCCCTGATTATCCTGATCAGTATCTTTTTGTATTCTGACAGCTGTTCTTTATTCTGAAAAGCTTCCTGCTCCTCTGTAGAGAATGATTTAAAAGTCTCGTTAAAGAGCTGTTCAGAAAGTTCCATAACCTCCCTGTCAATCTTCCAGCTTTTGCCATCCTCAATACTATCCTTCATAAATTGCAGCAACCATTCCGCCAGTAGTTTGTTCTCCGGTTTATCCAGTTCAGACAGCATAAGGTCAACAGTCTCCATCAATAATGATGAGTGGTCAACCTCAACGTTATAGCCTCCTGCAAGACCCATTTCACGGGTAAACGCTCTCATTGTCTGTTGGAAAAACTTGTCAATTGTGCTTATCGAAAAAGATGAGTAATCGTGCAAAATAGTTTCAAGAATCCTTTTTGCCATCGAACGTACAGTGGGCTCATCAAAAGAGAAATCTCTCATTAACTCATTCAGGTAAGCAGAACTTTTTCCTGATGAAAGCAAATGAAGTTCTTCTACAATACGCGACTTCATTTCATCTGTAGCCTTGTTTGTGAAAGTAACAGCAAGTATATGTCTGTGATTATTGGTTTGAGCGAAAAGCAAATGAAGATATTCACCCGTAAGTCTGTGTGTTTTTCCCGAACCGGCAGAAGCTTTAATAATATGCAAATGCTCCGGTTTATATGGAATCTGATCTGTCATAATTCATAACTTCAAATACGTCGCGATTTTATATATCCCTCCTTTTGAAGTATATCAAGTACCTTTTCGCGAAGGTCACCCTGAATAATTATCTCACCATCTTTTGCAGATCCGCCCACGCCACACTTAGTTTTTAAAAGCTTGCCCAACTCTTTCAAGTCATCTTCAGTGCCTGAAAATCCTGTGATTAGGGTGACAGATTTTCCTTTACGGTTGCGCTTATCCAGACTGATACGCAACATTTGCTTCTCCTTGGGCAGTGTTTCCGAAGATCCCTCACCTTCTTTATTATAGTGATAATCAGGGTTGGTTGAGTAAACAATATCAAGTCGTTTCTTCCAGTCGTTCATATGAATCTGCATAAAAAGTGATTAGCAAAGATATGTTTTTTCGGGAAGAGATTAAAGTCAAAATGGGAGTATCTCCAAAAAAAAGTGTAATTTAGTGACTCTATTAAAATTAAAGTTTATGACAAGCACAGTTAAAGTACATTGTTTGAATACAGACGAGCAGAAAGAAATCCCAATAGGCACCTCTTTAGTTGATTTGATTGGTGAGTTCGCAATTAATACGCCCTATTTAATAACAAATGCCAGAGTTAACAATAAAACAGAATCTCTTACTTACAGAGTTTACAGGCCAAAGAAGGTGGAGTTTGTTGATTTAACCGACTCATCTGCCATGCGAACCTATGTCAGGTCACTTTGTTTTATTCTGGCAAAGGCGGTGGATGATATTTTACCACATGCTAAAACTTATATCGAACATGCTGTTTCAAAAGGATATTACTTTCAGATTGAGGCTGATTTGCCTGTTGGTAAACAAGAATTGGACGCCGTGCGAAACCGGATGAAAGAGATTGTGGAGGCTGATATACCTTTCGAACAGGTGGAGGAAGAGACAGAGAAAGTGGTTCATCTTTTCCGCAAACTTGGCTTAGAGGATAAGGCCCAATTACTTGAAACGTCTGACCTGCTCTATGCAAGATACTCCAGACTGGATGGTTATATCGATTATTTTTATGGAAGTTTGACACCTACAACAGGTTATATAACAATGTTTGATATTCAGCCACATAATGGCGGATTCCTTTTGAGGGTGCCCAACAGGGCTAACCCGGTTGAACTGGAGCCTGAAGTGAAGCAGGAAAAACTATTAAATGTTTATCGCGAACATCTTAATTTCCTCAAAATAAGTGGTCTCGATAACGTAGGTGATCTTAACTATGCAATCAGAGAAGACCGCGTTTATGAAGTAATTCAGGTAGCCGAGGCCTATCAGTCGATGCAGATAACTGATATAGCAAAGGTGATATCAGATAAATCCAAAGAGGATTTGAGGGTCGTATTTATTTCAGGACCTTCATCATCAGGAAAGACTACATTCCGAAAGCGACTGGAGGTACAGCTTATGGTAAATCTCTTAAAACCTGTTGGTATTTCACTTGACGACTATTTTGTAGATCGCGATAAAACTCCTCTCGATGAAAAAGGAGAAAAGGATTATGAGTCGCTATATGCTCTTGATCTGGAGCTGTTTGAAGAGCATTTGCTAAAGTTGATGAAAGGAGAGACAGTAGAACTGCCTTTCTATAATTTTGTGACCGGTAAGAGAGAATATCGCGGGAACTATTTGAAAATGGATGATAACAGCATACTCATTGTTGAAGGAATTCACGGACTCAATCCTGAGTTGACTGAGCACATACCTGATGAGATGAAATTCAAGATCTACGTTTCTGCACTCACAACAATTTCACTTGACGATCATAACTGGATTCCGGCCTCAGATAATAGACTTATCCGTCGTATTGTACGTGATTACACTTATCGCGGATATTCTGCCCAACAGACAATTTCCAGGTGGGATAGCGTTCGCCGGGGAGAGGATAAATGGATTTTCCCATTCCAGGAGAATGCTGATGTGATGTTTAATTCAGCAATGATTTATGAGCTTGCAGCAATAAGGCGTCACGCTGAACCCATTCTTATGCAGGTACCCCGTACCGTTCCGGAATATTCCGAAGCCTACCGTCTTTTGAAGTTCCTCGGATACTTTAACTACATTACAGACAGAGAATTGCCGCCAACGTCACTTCTCAGAGAGTTTGTTGGAGGCAGTAGTTTCAGGTATTGAATTTATCTCTGATAATCAAACTGTTTTCATCTTTATAAATATAATTTACAACTCAAGTTTAGCAATCAAATATTGACAGTTTATAGAAAGAAATTAATGAATAACGATATAATTTGCGCAATATCAACTCCTCCGGGTATGGGGGCAATTGCTATTGTCCGTCTTTCCGGGAAAGGCTGTATTTCTCTGACAGACAAAGTTTTCACATCACCATCAGGCAAAAAGCTGATAGAATCAAAAGCCAACAGGATACATTTTGGGAGAATAACATCCAACGATGAAATCCTTGATGAGGTATTGATATCTGTTTTTCATGCCCCACATTCATTTACAGGAGAGGAGAGTATCGAAATATCCTGTCACGGTTCTGTCTACATCCAGCAGAAGCTGGTCGAATTACTTCTTGAGAAGGGTGCACGCTTAGCACTTGCAGGTGAATTCACACGCCGTGCCTTTCAGAATGGTAAATTCGATTTGAGTCAGGCAGAAGCGGTAGCCGACCTGATAGCTTCAGAGTCGAAATCCTCTCACCGGGTAGCAATGAACCAAATGCGAGGCGGGTTTGCCCGTAAACTTACCGACTTACGCGACAAACTTCTGCAGTTTGCTTCTCTGATTGAGCTTGAACTCGACTTCTCAGAAGAGGATGTTGAGTTTGCAAACAGAAAGCAACTTTCTAATCTTACTGATGATATTGAAAAAGAGATAGATCTCCTTGCTAATTCATTCCGACTTGGAAATGCAATAAAAAGCGGTATCCCTGTAGCGATAATAGGTGAAACAAATGTTGGTAAATCCACCCTGTTAAACCTACTGTTGAATGAGGAGAAAGCAATCGTAAGTGATATTCACGGTACAACCCGCGACGTGATTGAAGATATCGTAAACATCAATGGTGTAACTTTTAGATTTATCGATACTGCAGGAATAAGGCAAACATCAGATGTAGTTGAAACAATGGGTATTGAGCGCACATTCCAAAAGATCGAACAGGCTTCAATTGTACTTTGGATGATTGATACGACCACACCGATAGACAAAATTGAGCTGTTGGGTCAGTCGATTATACCAAAACTTAAAGTTAAGCATGTAATTATTCTGTTTAATAAAGCAGATCTGCAACCTGATGATCAACAAAGTAAATTCGAATCACTATTCCCCGATCTGGATGCAGATAGGCTGTTTATCTCTGCAAAACAGCATCAAAATACCGACCGGCTGCAGGAGCTTCTGATTAATAAAGCAGGCATACCTTCAATTGGCGAGGATGATGTTATAGTGACAAACCTTCGCCATTTCGAAGCACTCAAAAATGCTCTTAATGCCATCCGTCGCGTTAAAGAAGGTCTCGATATAGATATCACCCACGATTTCCTTGCACAGGACATACGAGAATGCATGTTTTATCTTGGAGAAATTACAGGACAGATCTCAACTGATGAAATTCTGGGTAATATTTTTTCGAAATTCTGCATAGGTAAATAAATTTCTAAACCTTTCTAATTATTTTTTATTGTTAAGCATAGTCCTTAATAATCCGTTTTTCTTTTTCTGAATTATTATTGTTTTTATTGACTACGATAATTCTTTACGAAAAAGAAAAACTACCAGCCTTAAATATCCAGGAAACATCCAAGAAATACATTAAAAATTGAAATCAGAATGTCAAAGAGAGTCTGTTAACAACAAATTAAAATGATCTTTACAAAAGTCATTATTAAAATTCATGTAAGAATATATTGGTCAATTTGGCTGTGTTTAGCTGTAATTGTCTTAGATTGTCTTGGGTTAAATTACACATTAAATCGATTTTTCGGATATGATTTGTAGCCAATGGTCGATAATCGGACTATTATGGTGGTTACACCTGAAAAGGCTTTACTTGACTTGCTCTATCTTTATCCATTTTACGACAACGAGAAAGAATTAGAAGAGTTGCGCCTGGATGATGATTTTTTACAGGATGAATTGAATAAGAGTTTACAAAGTAATTATTATGATATGTTTGAAAGTAAAGCACTTAGTGAGTGTGTACATTTGTTGCTTAAGACCTATGATTTATGGTACAGACTAAACCTGATTAAAAAGCCGATAATAAAAAGCCCGATTACGGTTGCAATTACATTAAACGGTAATGAAACAGACATTGCCAGCATCATTCTGCTAATGCCTAATATCTGACTTAGTAATACACCTTACATTCTGCACCAATTATGGCTCCTAAACCAACACCAACTGCATCCTTTAAAGTGAGTGCCCTTGTCAGTTCTTTGGATTTCCCCATTTTAATATTTCAAAGTAACTGTTCTACCTTCCGCAGCGCTTTTCTTTGCCGCTTCCAATATTTTCACAACAATTATATTGTTCTCCAGGGAAGAAAGATCTGTAATTTTAACTGTGATTTCCCCTTTAATTACTCTTGAGAAATAGTTAAACGGATCATTGGTTTCTAAAGGGAAATCCGTTACTCTAACTTCCTGTTTTGGCAGAGATCTGTTTAGTCTAAATTCCAGATCGTGTTGGTTAATCGCTTCAACATAGCCATCTTTACCATAAATTGTCAGATCTTTTCTGTCTACCGGCCAATTCCATGAACCCTGAATTATTGCTTGGGTATTGGGATAAGTCAGAATTATTGTAGCCTGATCGTCAACTTTTGGATATACATCAGGTTTAATAGTCTGCAGGACAGCTGTGACTGTTTCAGGTATTTCGTTCTGCATAATCCAGGTCATAATATTTGCACCGTAACAGCCAAAATCCGTAACAGCTCCGCCACCATTCAAAACCGGGTCAGTCAGCCATGACAGAAATTCGGGCGAACAACCAATTTCAACCGGTCCCTTATGTCCATCATTTATCAAAACCTTGTTTATTGCCCCAATCTCATTATTCGATACAGCCATATCAAATGATTTGTATAGAGTGGGATACCATGTTGTTTCATAGTTGGTTAACAAGTGGATATTATTTTCTTTAGCCAAACTCTCCATCTTTGCCGCATGCTCATTACTAACCGCAAGCGGTTTTTCTACCATCACATGAATACCGCGTGGAGCACATATTTCAACAGTGTTTAAATGGTCATAAATAGAATTAAAAGCAACCACCCCTTCAGGATTTGTTTTCTCAACCATTGTGGTCAGATCATCATATACAATGTTCATATCAAAGCCATAACGTTCGGAAAGATCTTGTGCTCTTTTCTTGTTTGGTTCAGCGATTCCAACTATTAAAATGTCGCTGCGATTCTTATAATCATTTAAAATGCCGTGAACGTGATCATGCGAAAGTCCGTCAATACCTATTCTCACCGGATTGAGTGACTCGGCATCATCTTCTAAAATGTAATTTGATTTAATACTACCTAAAAGTGTGTTATTTTTATTAGTTACTTGCTCTTGTTGGATATTAGGCTGAGCAATAGTTGCATGTATGAAGATCATACAAAGTAAGCTTAGGAAAAGTTTAATTGTTCTCATGTTTTGCAATTTTTAGAATGGTCAAATTTACATAAAAGTATTCATTTATACACATACCAATATAATAGAAACATCAAAACCCAAAATGAAACAGGTCAGATATTGAGTCGATTCTGATTTGTGCTATAAATGAGTTTACCAGATTGATATCAGCAAAGGCAAAGAAAACGACAATCGTGTATATAATACCATAAACTCCGCCGGTAATATGTGCTGAATGGTTTATTCCTCCCGACTGCTTTTTTTCGAGTGAAAGGGAAATAAGTATAAATATAAGTCCAAAAAGAAAGGCAGGCAGCATAATCGGGATAAACATTATACCCATAAAGTTCATCGGGTTTATAAGTACATAGGCAAATATGACAGCTGAAACTGCTCCCGATGCTCCGAGTCCATAGTATGACGCATTATCTTTTTGTTTTATATAGGTTGGAAGTATGGATACAAGCAGTGCAGAAATGTAAAGTATAATAAAGCTGACTGAACCGATAGCCTCACCGAAAGTCAGTTTAAAAACACGTTCAATATCTATTCCAAAGAAGTATAGAGTGAACATGTTGAATATTAAATGTGTATAGTCGGCGTGAACCACACCGTAAGTGAAAAATCTATACCAGCCGCCTTTTTTTACTGCAGGGGGGTGGAAAATAAGTTTACCCATAAGTTCATTATCCTTAAAAGCTTTAATGGAAATAAGTGCGGTGAGAATAATAATTATGGTAGTGATCATTTATTATTGGTTAAGGTGGTTACAGAATTTCACTTGAGGAAAAATACTCCGGCTTATTGGCATAAATAAAGACGAGAGATCCATCTTTTATTGTGTTTATAATAGGCTTGTTAAGTTCCTGTGGTAAAGCGGGGCAACCGAAACTGCGGCCTAATCTTCCCGTTGACCTGATAAAATTCTCACTGCAATAGTCTGCTCCGTGAATAACAACTGCACGCGGTCTGGCCTTATCGTTTATCCCTTTTTCAAGGCCGTCAAGTCTTAATGAAAACCCGTTACCGCCATTATATGTCTCTGCAGTCCTGTAAAAACCAAGTGAACTTTGGTATGATCCGCTCTTGTTTGAAAATGATGTTGCCATATTTCCGCCGCTGTTTCTACCGTGAGCTACATGTGTAACGTACAGCACCTCCTTTTTTGCCAGGTCCATAACATACATCCTCTTCTCTGTGGAGGGCAGATTAAAATCAATAACAGTGAGCAGAGGATTATTATCCTTATTTAACTTTTTATAACCGGAGTATGCTGATTCAAAGGCTTTAAAATCAATCAAACCGTCAAGATTCATCTGCTGAAAAAGTAGCTCTGTTTCATTGAACAGATACTCTGTAATCGAATTGTCTTTTTTTGGCAAATCTTTTCCTATAGGGAAACTCAGAGCAGATACTATTGTAAATATGATAGAAAATAGAATTGTTCGCATAGTTTAATTCGAGAAAATATTCCCCAAATATACTATTTTTCCTGAACCGTAATGTTAATCAATTACAACTACAACCGCCTCTTTAACAGTCACCCAGTCATACACGAACTTAGAATGTGACGATGCATTTCTTACACACATATGAGAGCGTGGGGTAGTGCCGAGTGTATTGCTCCATTCAATTATACTGTGTCGTGGATTTTGCGTAGGCACACCATGAATATAAGCGCCGTTAGTGAAGCGTGAAGCATAGGGTGCATATCCTGCAATTTCACTTGATCCGTCTTTAGTGTAAAACATTTTTTCTTTTTGTTCCTGAATAGCAAATATGCCCACAGGTGTTTCGAGAGCATATGGCGGTTTATGAACACCCGTAGTTGCCGGATTCATACTCAGGATATACCATTCATTTTCTCTTTTCTCTAAAGTTGAGATATTCTGATTTGTAACATCCACAGCCACCACTTTATCAAACTTGATGCTATCACCCCAAGGTATGAGATAGCGATTAGGAATCAGGTATTCACCTTCAAATGATACTCCTCTCACCCTTATCATATCTGTTGTATCATTACCCAAAATGTGAGCAATCCAACCGTCTCTGCCGTAACGTTCCAGAATTGTGTCGCCTTCAAAACTGTAAAGGGGTACAGACTGATACCTTTCTACTCCATACTGATCTGAAACCCGCCTGTATTCATTTCTTACAAAATCTGATACGGTTGGTGCCTCACCATTCTTATTCCTGTAATTACTGAAAATTCCAATCTTATGTGATTCTCCTTCGCTGTTGACTTCATTTTCTATATGAGCAATTTTTTCTTGTATCTTTTCCCATTGAAAAACCCTTGTGGTATCTTTATGGGGATATACATCATCTAGATTATAATCCTCAAATTGTATCTCTTTTTTTAAGATAATATCTGATGCTGTAAGTGTTTTAGGTTCTTCTTCTGCCAAAACTACAGAATCCGGTGTTAAAAATAAATCGTCAATCTCACTGTCAGAGTCACTTTTAAAATTATCACATCCTATATTAAAACCTATGATGCTTAGGTATAAAATTATTGCGGTCTTTTTTTTGAGGATAGTAAGGAATCTTCTCATTCAGCTGGTTTTGAAAGTACGTTTGGTTTGAAAAGTTAAAACGTTAATTTCATATTAAAGTTCATTTTCTATTAATGGAAACAAGTGTTTTATATAACTTTTCAGTGGTCGGCTTGTTATGAATAATGGCAATATATTATTTTTTAGATTGTAATAAAAGCACATATGATTTTCGACGGATATTAATTGAATTATGAACAATATAGCAGATAACTGGAATAGCAGGTACTCAAGTGATGAGTATGTTTATGGCGAATTACCTAATAATTATCTTAAAGAGAAATTATTAAAGTACTCACCGGGGAATATACTTTTTCCCGGTGAAGGGGAGGGTAGAAATGCAGTTTATGCTGCAAAAAATGGATGGAAGGTATGGGCTTACGACATAAGCACAGCTGCTAAAATAAAAGCTGAAAAACTTGCCCTCAAAAATAATGTACATTTAGATTATCGGATCGGTGAAATTCAGAATCTTAAATATGATAACGAACATTTTGATGCCACAGCACTTATTTATTTGCACATGGCAGAAAATGAAAGAAAAATATTAAGTGAATCAATTTATAACTTAATACGTCCCGACGGTATTGTTATCGCAGAACTTTTCAGTAAAAATCATATAGAATACCAAAAGAAAAACAGTAGTGTAGGAGGTCCAAGAAATATCGACCTTTTATATTCTATTGAGGATGTTCAGAAGGAATTTAATAATTTTAAAATCATAGAACTAAAAGAAGAAGAGATTGAGCTGTTTGAAGGTTCTTTTCATAGTGGCACTGCATCTGTTATACGTTTCATCTTACAGAAACCGATCTGACTTATTAATCAATTAATCTGTTGAGTTTACTTTATTAAAAGACTCATTTTATAGATTCCATTACAGTATATAAACACTTTTATTGTTAACATATATTAGCAGTATTAGTCAAGCCTAATACCTTCTTGTTTCTAATTAAATTCTAACCAACTCCTAACCAACTCCTAACCAACTCCTAATATTCCTTATATAAATTAGGAGTTGGTTAGTAATAGGTACGTCTTTGGTAAGTCCGTATTATATCCAAAACATGACTATATTAGTTAAAGAACCTGAACGGGCACTTAGTGTCGCCAGGGTGACAGTTTCCCCGTCTTGTTGTGTCTATCTTTGCAATAGAAAAATAAATAAAACAATAAAATGAAAGGAAAATTAATATGATTACAAAATTCAATGAAATAAAAAAAAGTGAGTTTCAGAAATTAGATTTTGTCTTACCTGTAGTAAAAAGAGTACATGGCGGTAACCACCCCGAGATTTTTGAAGTAAGCAAGGTCTACGATACAATAAGTAATAAGGTAGAAGCTGCAGGCACTGAGACTCCGTCATTAGGCGAAGAGTTTAAACAACTGCGTGAGATAACAAATAATTACACAATTCCGGATGGAGTTTGCGAAAGTTATACAGCTGTGTATAATATTCTGGAAAAAGTTGATAAAGCATACAACAATAAATAGTTAAACAGCAAACTAATATTAATAACAAACTAATTAAAGAAAGGAAACAGATATGAAATCAGTAACAATACAACTCGAAACATTAACATGCCCATCTTGTATACAGAAGATTGAGGGTGCTCTTAAAGGACTTGACGGAGTTGACAGGGACAGCGTTAAGGTGATGTTTAATGCAAGTAAGGCGAAAGCAAATTTTGACGAAGATAAAGTGTCAGTCGAAAAAATTGAAGAGTCAATCACTAAGATGGGCTACGAAGTGAAGAAATCTAAAGTAAAATAAGCATAACAACAATATGCAAAGATTTATATTAAAAAATAAAAACAGGATCACTCTTCTGAGTGCGATACTTATTGCCACAGCCTATATCAGCAAATGGACGGTTGGCAATATGGAAGTATTTACCTGGGCTTTGATAATAGCCTCTGTTATTGGCGCTCTGCCAATTGCAATTCAGGCATATCAGGCCCTTAGGGTAAAGGTGGTGAGTATTGATGTATTGGTTACCATCGCCGTGATAGGTGCTTTTCTTATTCAGAATTATGAGGAGTCGGCTATCGTAACTTTTCTGTTCTTGTTTGGAGCATATCTTGAGCAACGTACATTAAATCAGACACGCTCTGCAATTAAAGAGCTTACCGAAATGGCGCCGGAAAGTGCTTTAAAACAAATGGAGAATGGAGAATTTGTTGAGGTTGAGGTTGACGATGTTGATGAAGGTGATCTGCTGCTTGTGAAAACAGGAGCAAAAGTGCCGGTAGACGGAACAGTTTTTTCCGGAGAAGGCTATATTAATGAGGCGAGCATAACCGGAGAATCGCTTCCTGTTGGTAAAGAGAAGGACTCCAAAGTATTTGCAGGTACAATATTAGAGAATGGAACTATTCAGATTGTAGCTGACAGAGTGGGTGAGGATACAACTTTTGGCAGGATTATTGAGCTGGTAGAAGAGGCACAGGACTCGAAATCGCAGGCTGAGAGGTTTATCGACAGATTCTCTAAATACTACACACCGGCGGTACTTATTCTGGCATTCGTAGTATGGTTTATTACGAAAGATGTGGAACTGGCTATTACCTTACTGGTGCTTGGTTGCCCGGGAGCTTTGGTAATAGGTGTGCCTGTATCTAATGTTGCAGGAATAGGCAATGGTGCACGTCATGGCGTATTACTGAAGGGTAGTGAGGTTATCACCGACTTTAGCAGGGTAGATAGTATGGTATTTGATAAAACCGGTACGCTGACTGTAGGTAATCCATCTGTTTCAGACACAATTTATTATGATGATGACTCATCTGAAGTTCTTGGTTACCTTGCCAGCATTGAGCGTGAATCTGATCACCCGCTGGCCAAAGCTGTCCTTCAGGAGATTGGTGAAACAGCTTTCTATGATGTTGATAATACCGAAGTTGTGAAGGGTGGGGGAATTGTTGCCAATGTTAACGGACATAGAGTTACAGTTGGTAATGTAGCATTGATGGAAAAAGAAACCGTTCATTTAAGTGACAGAGCTTTAAGCGATGTCGAACAGTTAGTGAAGAGCGGTAATTCTTTGGTCCTTACCTCTGTTGACGGAGAACTGAAAGTTCTTATGGGTGTCCGCGATCAGATTCGCCCTGGTGTAAAAGAAAACCTTCATCAGCTTAAAAAGCTGGGTGTGAAGAATCTTGTAATGCTTTCGGGTGATAATCAGGGAACGGTTGATGTTGTAAGCCGCGAACTTGGACTTACAGAAGCGCACGGTAATATGTTGCCTGAAGATAAGTCGGCATATATTAAGAAACTGCAGTCAGAAGGCCAGATAGTAGCTTTCATTGGTGATGGTGTTAATGACAGTCCCTCGTTAGCTTTAGCCGATATTGGCATCGCTATGGGAAGCGGTACAGATGTAGCCATTGAAACCTCAGATGTAGTTTTAATGAATTCAGATTTTAGCAGGTTGCCTCACGCACTCGGATTGACTAAAGCCACGGCAAATAATATGAAACAAAATATAATTATAGCTGTAGGTGTGGTGTTAGTGCTGTTTGCGGGACTACTGTTCAGTGAATGGGTCAGTATGTCTGTCGGTATGCTGGTTCACGAATTAAGTATCCTGGTGGTAATTTTAAATGGAATGAGGCTGCTTGGGTTTAAATTGAGAAGTTAAATCATTTCTATACAATAATTGAATATTAATAGTTTATCAGTAACTGTCGCTCATTTTGGGCGGCAGTTTTTTTTATGCCTGTTTTTTATTATTTTTGCATGGGTTGTTAAAAAGTTTATCACAGTGTGCTATAATGTTTATCTCGTATAGTATAAATAGTTTATGAAGAAAGATAAAATTGGTTTGCGTATTCTTCTGCTGCTCGCAGGAATATTTATAATAGGTCATGGAGTGGCGTTATCTATTAGATCGGATTTGGGAACTAGTCCCATTTCCTCCATTCCGTACGTGTTAAACCTGATAATACCCAATGTTACCGTGGGTACTTTCACCATTATTATTAATGCTCTGCTGGTACTGATTCAGGTGATAATACTCAAGAAAAAATCGGGTATAGATCAGTTGTTACAAATACCGCTGCTGATATTTTTCGGACTGTCGGTCGACTTTAACCTCTACCTCACTGCATCGTTGCTGCCCCCCAATTATTTCTGGCAGATTATGACAATTATTGTAAGCTGTTTTGTAATGGCATTTGGTATTTTTATTGAGCTAAAGGCCAATGTCGGTTATCTGCCGGGTGAGGGTATTACACTGGTGGTATCTGAGACATATGATTTTAATTTCGGAAAGACTAAAGTAGGCATTGACACAACTTTTGTAGTCTTGGCCGTTGTTCTTGCATTTGTTTTTCACGGAAAACTCGAAGGTGTGCGTGAGGGTACGATAATGGCTGCACTTTTCGTGGGAGCTATAACTAATTTCTACCAAAAGAAAATTGTTTTCTTCGACAAGATTCTGCATCCAAAAAAAGCAGTTGAGTATGTTACGCAACCATACATGACAACTGATAAATTTGTTATTACAATTTCCCGTCAGTATGGTAGTGGCGGGCATGCCGTGGGTGAGAGAATAGCAAAAAAACTAGGGATTGCTTTTTATGACAGTAAGCTGATTGACCTTACAGCTATAGCAAGTGGTTTCACGCCTGAATATGTTGAAAAGCATGAGCAAAAAGTGCCTAACGGACTCCTGGATAAACTTTATAATAACAATTATGCTTATGTTAATGAGGTGATTCCGCCAAATGATAAACTTTTTATCGCTCAAACGGGAGTTATACGTAATATTGCAGCCAGTGAATCGTGCGTAATAGTAGGTCGTGCAGCTAATTATATCCTTAAAGGTCATCCAAACAGCTTTAATGTCTTTGTACATGCCGACACCGATTTTCGCAAAAAAAGAGTTGAGCAGAACTATATGGTAAATCCTGGTGACTCACTTAAGGTAATGGCAAGGAAAGACAGGGAGCGTGATGATTATAGTCAATATTATACCGGTAGACACTGGGATAACCTTAAGGAGTATGATATGACAGTTGATACCTCCCTTTTTGGAATAGAGGCAACTGCCGATATGATAATTGAGGGAGCAGAAAAGGCAGGAGTCATTAAAAGCTGAAATTAAACTTCAATTATATTTCTTATTATTGAATTCTGAAAAACAACACTTATATTTGTAATATCAACATTTTACAAATTAATTATGGAAAACATTCTTGGAATCGATATCGGCGGCACTTCTATCGTGGGAGGCAGAATTGAAGGCAGCAGTATAATTAAGCAGCAAAAAGCAGATACCCTTGCTCAAGAAGGGGGTGAAACAACACTGAAAGTACTAAAAGGAGTCATTAACAGCGTGATTACTAAAGATACAACAGCTATTGGAGTTGGTGTGCCGAGTGTTGTGGACAGGGAAAAAGGAATTGTATACAATGTGCAAAATATCAAGGACTGGGATGAAGTTCACATGAAATCCATTCTTGAACAAGAATTTAATCTGCCGGTATACGTTGATAATGATGCTAACTGCTTTGCTTATGGTGAAAAGATATTCGGCAAAGGGAGGGAATTCAGCAATTTTGTAGGTATAACACTTGGAACCGGTGTCGGAGGGGGTATTATACAGGATAATCATCTGCTTTATGATTCAAACTGTGGCTCAGGTGAGTTTGGCGAACTGCCTTATCTGGATTCGATACTTGAACATTACTGCGGAAGCAGATTTTTTATACAGAAAACCGGTCAATCGGCTTATGAAATAGCTTTAAAAGCAGAGGAAGGCGATACTTACGCGCAAGAAATTTACCGTGAATACGGAAAGCATATTTCTGTTTTAGTAAAAATAATATTGTTGATACTCGATCCCGAAGCAATAATTTTTGGAGGATCGATTGCTCAGTCATTTAAATTGTTCGAGAAATCTATGTACGATAATCTTAAAGATTTCCCTTATCCTAAATCGGTTGAGAGGATTAAAATACTGACATCAGAGTTAAATAATATCGGCATATTAGGTGCTGGTGCTTTATGTAAATAATCAACTATACCTGAATATATAATTTCAAATAAACTAATTATGAAACACATTTTACTGATTTCCCTACTCTTATGTAGTTTTTACCTGACTGCTCAGGATCTGTCGGTTAAGATGGAGGAGCTGAGTGCTCCACAATTTATTGAAGCAGTTGATAAAAGTTCTGAAACAATTATCCTGCCTATAGGGGTTTTTGAAAAACATGGTCCGCATATGCCACTCGGGACGGACCTTTATACAGCCAGAGAAATTGCACTTCGAGCTGCTGAGAAAGAGTATACAGTTGTTTTCCCATGGTATTACTTCAGCCAGATTAATGAAGCACGTCATCAGCCGGGCACGATTGCTTATTCACCCGAACTAATTTGGGAAGTTTTGCAGGAAACGCTGGACGAACTCAGCAGAAACGGTTTTAAGAAGATAATAATATTCAACGGTCACGGAGGAAATAGTGCTTTCCTTAATTATTTCGGTATGGCACAACTATCGGAAGAAAGAGACTATGCTCTCTATTGGTTTCAACCCTCATACGACTCTGAAGTACTAAAGAAAGCGGAAAGTATGACACAAAAGGATCCGTATGACCAGCATGCAGGGAACAGAGAAACTTCTATGGTAAAGGCAATTGTGCCTGATCTTGTTCACCCTGAAAAAGCAGGTTTGCAATCAGGTGTAGATTTAGATAGGTTAAATAATCTTCCGCATGTTTATACCGGAATCTGGTGGTATGCCAGTTATCCAAACCATTATTCTGGTGACGGGTCTAAAGCAAATGCCGAAGCAGGTGAGTTAATTTTAAACAGTGTTGTGAATCAGTTTGTAGAGGCTATCCAAAATATTAAGGCTGATAAAAATGTACTTGAATTGCAAGAACAGTTCTTCAAGGAAGCGGAAAATCCTCTGGAAACAAATCAAAAATAGTCAATGAACAACTTAGCTATATCAACAGCTCAATTTGAAAACAGGAGCGGTGATAAGGATTATAATTTATCGGTAATAGAGAGGCTGACAAAAGAGGCCAAGTCCAAAGGGTCTGATGTTGTTTCATTTCACGAGTGTTGCATCACGGGATATACTTTTGCTAAAAATCTCTCCCGGAATGAGATGCTGGAGGTAGCGGAGTTTGTACCCGACGGTGAAAGTGTGCAAAGGTTGATCTCTATTGCAAAAGATAATGATATTACTGTTTTGGCCGGATTATTCGAAAAAGATAAGAGTGATAATTTATTCAATACATATATATGTGTTAATAAAGAAGGTGTGATTGCAAAGCACCGTAAAATTCATCCTTTTATAAGTAAGTATCTTAAACCGGGTAACGGATATACGGTGTTTGAAATTGACGGCTGGAAATGCGGTATACTTATCTGTTATGATAACAATATTATTGAAAACGTAAGGGCTACCAAATTATTGGGTGCGGATA
Organism: Fermentimonas sp.; assembly: GCA_028709385.1. Lineage (GTDB taxonomy): Bacteria > Bacteroidota > Bacteroidia > Bacteroidales > Dysgonomonadaceae > Proteiniphilum. The sequence goes on along the minus strand of JAQVXD010000005.1, from coordinate 66,667 downwards.
TTATATTTATGCCGCACGTTACTATGTGTACTCCGTCGGAGCGACCGGGCGCGGGGTTTGTTGACCCTGCATTGTGGGATAACAGGGTGGCTGACCCTACCTCCCTGAGATTGGAATTTGAGGGTATGAAAGGCAGAGCATGGCTGATGAAGTGGCTGCCGGCAAGGGCATATGATAACAGTATCTATGTTGTTTTCTCAAATCCGGTTGGTATGGATGATGATCAGCTGAAGAACGGATATTCTATGATTATTGATCCGTTCGGAGATATTATTTCAGAATGTCGTTCATTTGATGATTGTATTGCTAATGCAACAATTATTCCCGATAAGCTTCAGAAAGCGGGTGGCTACAGATATCTTAATGCCAGACGTCCGGAATTATATAAAAATATATTAGGAGAAGAACATCTTTCAAATCAACAGGTTGCATGGTTAGATAAGTAATCGGATTAAATCATTTTTAGAAATTTCAGAACTATTTTTTTATCGGACTGTTATATAATCAGCTTTTATTCACAGCTATTTATTTTATAACTACGATACTAACAAACAGTTAAATGATTCAAGACGATTTACCTGGTATTTTTCGTGACTTTAACCCACTGGATGATAGGATGCTGCGTATTATTGATGATGAGGGAAATATTATCAACAAAGAGCTGTTTCCTGAATTAAACAATGATTCTATAATTGACGCTTATAAACAAATGTTTTATGAAAGGACGGCTGACGAAATGGCAATATCATATCAGCGTCAGGGTAGAATGTATACTTTCACTCCAAACTTAGGGCAGGAAGCAATTCATATTGCTGCGGGTATGAATATTCGTAAAGAGGATTGGCTGGTTCCTGCTTTTCGTGAAATGGGGACTTTATTGTCACGGGGAGTTACTATGAAAGAGATGTTTCTTTTCTATCTTGGAAATGAACATGGAGGCAGTTTTAAAAATGTAAGTAAAACATTACCTATAGCAATCTCAATAGGTACTCAGTTTCATCATGCTACAGGAATTGGATACTCCATAAAATATCAAAAAAAGGATGAGGCTGTTTTCACTTTTATTGGTGACGGGGGCACTTCTGAAGGTGATTTCAGTGAAGCACTAAACTTTGCCGGAGTATGGCAGGTACCGGTTATTTTCACGATTCAAAATAATCAGTATGCTATATCTGTACCTGTGAAATCTCAGACAAACTCTCTTAATCTTGCCGTAAAGTCGGTGGCTTTTGGAATTCCGGGCATTAAAGTTGACGGGAACGATTTTTTTGCAATGTATCTTGCTTATAAAATTGCATCCGAATATGCACTGTCGGGCAAAGGTCCCGTTTTGATTGAAGCTTACACATATCGTTTGGGTGCTCATACAACATCAGATGATCCGTCAAAATATCGGAAGAAGGAAGAAGAAGAGGAATGGGCACTTGTTGACCCTCTGCTTCGACTTGAAAGATATATGAAGAAAAAGGGTATCTGGAATATTGATAAAGAGAAATTAAGAGAGGAGTACAAGCAGGAGATAGATGCTCAATTTGTGAGTGCTGAAAAGGAAAAGGCTTACAAGATTGATGACGTTTTTGATTACATGTATACAGATATGCCTGAAGATCTTAATAGACAGAAGGGTGCTTACGAACAATTTTTAAGCTGGAAGGAGAACAGGAAATGAGTGTAATGACAATTGTTAAGGCAATAAATAATGCACTGGATATAAAGCTGAACGAAGACAGAAGTGTAGTTATTTACGGTGAAGATGTCGGTGTTGAAGGTGGGGTATTTCGTGTAACGGAAGGTCTTCAGAAAAAATATGGTGTTGAGCGCGTTTTTGATTCACCGCTTGCTGAATCCGGTATAGTGGGTACTGCTCTCGGTATGGCTGTTTCGGGGCTCAGACCGATAGTTGAACTGCAATTTGACGGTTTTACTTACCCTGCATTTAATCAGATTGCTTCTAATGTTTCCAGGATGCAAAATCGTTCACGTGGTAAATATACCGTGCCGATGGTAATACGTTTTCCTTACGGTGGTGGTGTCAATGCACTTGAACATCATTCTGACAGTCCTGAGGCTTTATTTGCGCATCTACCGGGATTGAAGGTAGTAGTGCCTTCCACTCCACACGATGCAAAAGGATTAATGATTTCAGCTATTGAGAGCGAAGATCCTGTAATTTTTATGGAACCTAAGCGCATTTATCGCGCCATAAAACAGGAAGTTTCAGAAATTAAATATAGTATTCCGCTTGGAAAAGCAAAAGTAGTACAGGAAGGCAAGGATGTAACATTAGTGGCTTTTGGTGCAATGGTACGTGAATGCCAGAAGGCAATCGATATGGCTAAAGAAGCCGGTATTTCGGTTGAATTGATCGACCTGCGCTCAATTTACCCTATTGACAGGCAAACAGTCGGTGAGTCTGTAAGGAAAACAGGAAGAATGATAATTGTTGCAGAAGCGCATGAGTCGTTTAGTGTTGGATCAGAGCTCGTTGCAATTGCTAATGAAGAAGCGTTTCTTTATTTGGAGGCTCCTCCAAGGAGGTTGATGGGTTACGATACAGTTGTTCCTTTGGCTCAGGGTGAGAAATACTATATTATATCTCCTGAGAGGATTTTTTATGAAATTGAGAAAACAGTTAATTTTTGAGATTTAGATTAATATAATCGCTAATTGCTTGTTTGTGTTTAAAATAACAGATAAAATATGAAGTTTACATTTAATTTTCCGGATCTGGGTGAAGGACTCGAAGAGGGTACGATAATGGAATGGTATGTTAAGCCCGGTCAGCAGGTAAAAATGGGTGAATCCCTCGTGCAGATGGAAACAGACAAGGTTGTTGCTGATATACCTTCACCTAAAAATGGAGTAATTGCTAAATTAATTGGCGAAGTTGGAGATGTTATTAAAGTTGGCAGCCCTTTAGTAATAATTCAGATTGAAGGAGAAACTTCAGAACAGGTAAAAGAAGACACAAAAACAACAACCGAACCGGTAGTTGAGCCGGATGAAGAAGGTGGCTCTGTTGTCGGCACTATTGAAGTGGCAGGGAAAGGTGACATCATGGCTCCAAGTGATGAAGGTGATTCAGAAACTGAAGGCGAAACTGCCATGCCCCGTAAAGCACTTGCAACACCGGTTGCACGGGCTATGGCCAAACAAATGGGAATTGATATAAATATTATTTCGGGAAGCGGACCTTCAGGCAGGGTGAAAAAAGAGGATATTCTTAACTATAATTCTAAAACCGGTGATTCTGATATTCAATCTGATACTGAAATCAGCAGAGCCTCATTTGTTCCCAAAGAATCATACAAACAAGGACCTGAAGATGTAACGTATAAACCACTTACACAGATAAGGAAGACAATTGCCAAGAATATGCTTCAATCGAAGCATAATGCAGCTCATATGTCGGTTTTTGAAGAGGTTGAAATATCCGCATTGATGGATGTGAGGTCTCGTTATAAACAAAAGTTTGCTGATAAAGGTGTAAAACTGACTTATCTCCCATTCATAGTTAAGGCAGTAGCTCAGGCATTAAAACAGCACCCGCAGCTTAACTCTCAGATTGATACTGAAAACAACAGGATGATTTATCGTAACCGCTATCATATAGGTATTGCTGTTGATGCTCCTGACGGACTTGTGGTACCTGTTATACGTGATGCTGATAGGTTGTCTATATTTCAGATTGCAGGGCAGATCGGAGAACTTGCAAATAAAGCAAGAAACAGAAAGCTGACTCTTGAGGATTTGAAAGACGGAAGTTTCAGTATCACCAGTTTTGGTTCATTCGGTGGTATTTATGCTACACCGGTACTTAATTTTCCTCAGGCAGGTATCCTTGGAATCGGAAGGATTCTTAAAACACCTGTAGTAAAAGGTGATGAAATAGTTATTGGAAATATTATGCCGCTTTCACTTACAGTGGATCACAGAGTTGTAGACGGAGGCGAAACTACTCGTTTTATCTATAAAGTTATGGAATATCTTTCAGATCCTATTTCATTTTTAATGGAAGAATAGTTTATGAATAATTTGTGATATTGTAACCAATCCCATAAAACAGCAATAGAACTATCAGAACTTAAGTAGGAAATTTTTTCACAGTTGTAATATGTTATGTATATTTACAAGGGTGATTAACACAATATATATATATAATTTACTATGAACAGATTAATCATTTTTATAATAGTTTTATTTATGGGTAGTTCACTTATGGCACAGGATATAAAACTACCGGCACCGAACAGATCAGGCGGGAAACCTCTTATGCAGGCGTTAAACGAACGTAAATCCACCAGGTCTTTTTTAGATAAAGAGTTAACAGTTCAACAGATATCAGATCTGTTGTGGGCTGCCAACGGATTTAACCGTGATGATAAACGTACTGCTCCCACTGCGAATAACAAGCAGGAGCTTGAGCTTTATATTGCAACTAAAAACGGTCTCTACTTTTATGATGCACGTAACAATCTTCTTAAAGAGGTAAAAAAAGGCGATTTCAGAGCACATACAGGTGTACAGGATTTTGTTGCCGATGCTGCTCTCAATATTATTTTTGTATCTGATATTGAAAAAGCATCCAGCAGACAACATGCTTATACCAGCTGCGGTTATGTTTCACAGAATGTTTATTTGTATTGTGCTTCTGAAGGATTGGGCTCTGTTGCCCGCGGCTCATTCAATAAAGATGAATTAAGCGAATTGCTTGATTTAAAACCTAATCAGGAGCCTTTACTGACACAGTCGGTTGGCTTCATTAAGTAAGTAATTGATAAAAATACTTGACTTCAGAAAAATTGTACTTCAATTTTTAGAATTTGTTGTACTTGGCAAATTTAATGTATTGTTCCCAGTCATAATCAGTGACATTATGTACCCCGGTTCTAAGATGATAACTTACTTCACCTATAATCGGAGAATCAGGCTTAGGCATATTTGTGGATGAAAGTCCTGGGAAACCATATAAATTATATACTACCGATGCCTCTTTCGCAGATAAAAATTCTCCTTTTGGATCTGCCCATAAATCCTCTGTAGCACTGGCTATGTAGACAGGTCTAGGCGCTATCAAAGAGATAAGCATGTGCTGATCAACAGGGAGCAAATATCCTTTATTAGAGTATTTTTTGAAGTTACCGCAAAACCAGTGAGGGAATGCATTGTTAATAACTTCAACCGTTTCACCGAAGTTACGTCTGGAAAGGGCGGCACCCATTGCTCCTGAATTGTTAGATATACAGCCTGCAAATCTATTATCAGTTGCAGCAGCCCAAAGTGAAGCCTTCCCTAATCTTGAGTGTCCGAAAACAATTACTTTGTCATGATTGATATCTTCATCAGTTTCAAGATAGTCCATCACTCTGGATAATCCCCAGCTCCATGCAGCGATAGTGCCCCAATCTTCCTGCTCAGGCTTTTCCTGATCTTTTGTGTAGAACAGCTGATGTACACCGTCGCTGAAATCATCCTTATCAGGATCGATGTCGCCCCGGTATAGGGTGACCAGACCGTAGCCGGCTTCAATAATTTTCTCAACAGACCATCTGTTTTTCATACTTCCACGGGATTCTTCAACAGCAACATTGGTTTTTACTCCTATTTCGTTGTTAACAGGTACCCACGACTTGGTAATGTAAACATTTTTGTCGTCAGTTATTGTATGATTACCCTCAAAGTTATAACCTAAAAACAGAGGAGCTTTTTTAACTGAGTTCGGTATATAAATTAATAGGTCTGCGCTTACTTCTTTCCCATTTTTAATAAATGTCAATGTGATCTGTTTACGTCTTGCTGCTCCATCTAAAAATGTACCCTCCTCGTTAACCTTAACAAGCATTGTGTCTATATTTCCAGGTACTCTTCCGTACACATGATCTGTAAAACTATATTTGATTTCAGGTTTCCTGAATTGCTCCCAGTCATTTATGTTATTTATTACTGTACCTCCATTAGAGGTTAATATTGAAGGAAGAGAGTAAGGAGTAACTTTATCCTCTTCATAATTCACCTTTTTATCTTGTGAGTATGAGGTGAATAAGCTCAAGGTGGCAATTGTTACTAGAAGTGTAATAAGTCTTTTGGTATACATAATATGCTGATATTAGTTAGTTTGCAGATCATCGAAACAAATTTAGTAAATTTTTGTTTAGCCTTATCATTGTTTTATCTTTGCCAATTAAAATTATACGATAATATTAACATTTGAGAGCTAATCAAATTAAAAAAAGGAGGTTTAATGTCTTATAATAAGTCAAATGCTAATAATGGATTTATTAAACTTATAGAAAGAGGAGGAAATGCTCTTCCACACCCTGCAATACTTTTTGCTCTTTTTGCTCTTTTTACACTTATTATTTCAGCTATCGGAGGTTTGTTAGGCTGGAGTGGTATTCATCCTGCAACAGGTGAGACAATAAATGTGGTTAACCTATTGTCAAAAGAAGGCGTACATAGAATATTACTTGATATGGTTTCAAGTTACACAGGCTTTGCTCCACTTGGAATTGTTATGGTTGCATTGTTGGGTATAGGTGTGGCAGAGAGCAGCGGATTGATAAGTACTGCTGTTAAAGCTCTGTTGGTTAAAGCACCTCCCAAGGCAGTAACAATCATGGTTGTTTTTACCGGTGTAATATCTAATGTTGCTTCTGATGTGGGTTATATTCTTATTATTCCTCTTTCGGGCGTAATTTTTCACTCATTGGGCAGGCATCCTTTAGCAGGTATGGCTGCTGCATTTGCAGGCGTTAGTGGTGGCTTTAGTGCTAACCTTCTTATTGGTACTATAGACCCCCTGCTTGCCGGTTTATCCACGGAGGCAGCTCAGATATTAGATCCTGACTATGTGGTAATGCCGACTGCCAACTATTATTTCATGGTTGTTTCAACATTTATGATAACTTTTCTAGGCACCTTGGTTACTAACAAAATAGTAGAACCACGTTTGGGAAAATATAGCGGAGATGTTAAGCCGGAGAAGATAACTGAACTGACTCCCTTAGAGCGAAAAGGACTTCGTAATACCGGATTTGCATTAATAATTTGGATTGTGTTGATATTAATTTCAGTTATTCCTGATAATGGATTTTTAAGAGGTCCTGATAATACAATATTACATTCCCCTTTATTGAAAGGATTTATATCATTCTTATTTCTAATTTCTGCAACACTGGGTATTGTTTACGGATACACTGTAGGAACATTTAAAAAATCTTCAGATGTTATTGATGGGATGAATAATAGTTTTAAAACGCTGGTTTCATTTCTTGTACTTGTCTTTTTTGCCGCTCAATTTGTAGCTTGGTTTCAATGGAGCAATCTTGGTGTTTTGCTTGCTATTACCGGAGCTGAGTCTCTAGAGAGTCTCAACTTAGGATTGATACCTTTGGCTGTATTATTTATTATATTTTCCGCAACAATAAATTTGTTTATGGGTAGTGCATCTGCTAAATGGGCAATAATGGCACCGATTTTTATTCCGATTTTCATGCTGTTGGGCTATTCACCAGAGCTATCGCAAGTGGTCTACAGAATAGGTGATAGTGTAACAAATATAATTTCTCCCATGATGAGTTTCTTTGCACTTATCATCGTATATTTTCAGAAATATCAAAAAGATGCAGGATTCGGGACATTAGTCGGAAACATGTTGCCTTACTCCATAGTGTTCTTTATTGGTTGGACGTTGTTGTTGATAATTTGGATATTGCTAGGCCTGCCTTTAGGCCCTGAGGCAACTCTTTTGTACAATATAGGTTCGTTGTAAATACAGAGATATTTATTATACCTGGTTATTTAAAGTGGTTCTATGCCATTATTTCAATTTGAGTGTCATCGAATTAAGTGCTACTACGATTGTACTTATAGACATTAAAACTGCACCAACAGCAGGACTTAAAATAATTCCAATTGGGGCCAGCACACCTGCTGCAAGTGGAATTGCAATAATATTGTATCCTGCACCCCACCACAGGTTCTGAACCATTTTGCGGGTAGTGTTTTTAGCCAGTGTAAAAAAATGTAGAATGTCAGAAGGATTACTTTTAACCAATACCACATCTGCCGAGTCGATTGCAACATCGGTTCCTGCTCCGATTGCAACACCAATCTCTGCTCTTGCTAATGCGGGAGCATCATTTACCCCATCGCCAACCATCATAACCGGATTTCCATTGTCTTGCATGGATTGTATATATTTTTCCTTATCCTGAGGCAGGAGACCAGCATGAATTTCGCTTATACCTACTTGGATTGCAACACTTTTGGCATACTCCTCATTATCACCTGTAAGCATTACCGGAACAATATTCATCTGTTTCAAGCCATTAACAGTGATTTTAGCCTCTTCTTTTATCTCATCTCCCTGCGCAACTATTCCGGCTACTTCATCATCTATAATCAGATAACTCACAGAATTTCCTTTTTTAGCCAGTTCGCTATATCTGTTTTTGTCGTAAGGCATCCTATGTTCATCAAGGTATGCAGGTTTTACTATTAATAATTGTTTGCCTTCTACTGTACCTTGAAGACCTGTGCCACTGATAACTGATACATTCTCTGGTACAGGAAAACGAATATTCTGCTTTTCAGCTTCTTCAAGTATGCCTACTGCCAAAGGGTGATTTGAATGGCTTTCAAGTGATGCCATCATGCTTAAAATTTCATTGTCACTCCAATTTACAGAAAGAGACTCAACGACAGACACACTGAAATCGCCTTCAGTTAGTGTCCCGGTTTTATCCATTGTGACATATTTAATTTTTTTAGACTTTTCTAAAGCAACTCTGTTACGAATTAACAATCCGTTTTTAGCGCCTAAAGATGTGGATCTGGCAACCACAAGTGGTATGGCAAGTCCCAGTGCATGAGGGCAGGCTATGATAAGTACAGTTACAAGTCGCTCAAAAGCAACATTGAGATCTTTAGTTAAAATCAACCATACAACGAAAGCTATTATACCTACAGCTACTGCAACATAAAATAGTGCACCTGCAACTTTATCTGAAAGTGTTTCAGAGCGGGATTTTTCTTTCTGAGCATCACTAACAAGCCTCATTACTTGTGACAGAAAACCAGATTCACCTGTTCCTGTAACTTCTATTTTAAGTGTTCCTTTCCCATTTACAGAACCTCCGATCACTTTATCACCAACGGTTTTATTTACCGCTTTAGCTTCACCGGTTACCATAGATTCATTCACACTTGTGTTTCCCTCTAATATTTTACCGTCTGTGGGAATTTTATCTCCTGCATTAACAAGTAAATGCTGGCCAATATGAATATCTTTAAGATTCACTTCAGAAATATTTCCATGTTCGTTAATTAAAAGAGCTTTGTTTGGTAACAATTCGGCCATTTTCTGTAATGCATTGCCGGCATTTCCTACTGCTCTCATTTCAATCCAGTGTCCAAGAAGCATAATAACAATAAGTGTTGCCAGCTCCCAGAAGAAATCCATCAAATGTGGTGCATTAGGAATAAGATGATTGGATATAAATGCATACAAGCTATATATATACGCTACAGAAATACCCATCGATATCAATGTCATCATTGCCGGTTTTCGGTCACTTAATTCCGTTTTGGCTCCCTTTAGAAAAGGTGTACCGCCATAAAAAAACAAAATAGTAGACAAGATAAGAACTACCCAATCAGATCCGGGAAAACTGAATTGAAAAGGGAGTTCAATACCCATAAAAGTGGACATTAAGAGTATTGGAATTGATAAAATAAGAGATACCCAAAACTTTTGTTTAAAATCCCCAGCATGTCCTCCATGATCGTGTTCTCCGTGGTGTCCTCCATGAACATGACCTTCATGCTCCTCATGGTGATCATGCGTTGTTTCTGAATACCTATGTTGGTGTTCCATTTTTCTTATTTTTTTTTAATGAGATACTACAAGGGTAATTAAAGTTAGGGGATTACCATTTTGTGGTATTCCCCTTGTAAACAAATTAATAAAATTATTTAATCTCTGTATTTACAGCATGCCGGCAAAGCATCATATGTAGCCTTGTCTGCCTTATATTTATCAGTATCGTGTCCTGCAGCTGCAATTGCTTTTGCAATATCGTCTTCAGATGCTTTATCCGGATTGTAATTCAGATGTAACACTTGTTTTTCTATTTCCCAGCTTGCAAAAGAAACGCCTTCCACTTCTTTTGCGGCTTTTTCAATGCGTTCTTTACACATTTCACAACTTCCCTTTACATTTAACATGGCATGCTCTTCGTGAGCTTCTCCTTGAATCATGTGATCAGCTCCGTTGTGTGTATTTCCCAATTCCATTTGTTCCATTTCATTTTTTGATTCTGAAATGTTCTTGTTGGATGATCCTGAATTACAGGCAATAAACAAGAATGTACTCAGTGCGATATTTGCTAAGATTGTAGTTTTCATTTTGATTTTCGTTTAAATTATGAATATTAAGTTATTTAATCTCTGTATTTACAGCATGCAGGCAATGCTTCATAAGTTGCCTGATCTGCCTTAAATTTATCAGTATCATGTCCTGCAGCTGCTATTGCTTTAGCTACAGCATCGGCAGATGTTTTATCAGGATCGAAATCTAAGTGAAGTTTTTTATCTGCCTGTACCCATACTGCTCCAAGAACACCATCAACAGATTTAGCGGCTTTCTCAATGCGATCTTTACACATCTCGCATAATCCTTGTACTGTTAGCATCACATGTTCACCGGCTTGAGCTGTAGCCTGCATATCATGACCTTCATGACCTGTAACAGCCCTGCCTGCTTCATCGTTCATCATGCTGCGTTTACCGGCAAGCTGCGCACTGGCATCTACGGTAAATGCACCATTAGTTACAACTTCATCGCCGTCACTTAACCCGCTCAATACTACGTATGAATCACCTAACGAAGGGCCCAGTTCAATTTCACGTAACAGAAATGCCGGTGTATCTGTGTCGGGTTGTTTAACGTAAACAATAGAACGCTTTCCTGTCCATAGAATTGCCGACTTTGGAATAACAACCTCATTGTTATATTGTTTAAGAGGTGAATTGATAATAGCATTAGCATACATTTCCGGTTTTAGTTCCATTCCGGGATTGTTAGTCTCTACACGCACTTTTGCAGTACGTGTGGAAGAATCGAGTATAGGATTGATAAATGATATCTTCCCGGAAAATGTTTTACCCGGTAACGACTGTAGAGTGTATTCCACCTGGTCACCTATCTTCAAAAATGGAAGATCGGATTCATATGCGTCAAATATTGCCCACACTTTTGATAAATCGGCAATTGCGAACAATACAGTTCCTGTATTAACATAATCCCCTTGGTTTACATTTTTCGAAATTACGATTCCACTTGTGGTTGCTGCAACATCTATATATGGCGAAACTTCACCTGAATTTTCTAGTTTTGCGATCTGTTCATCCGTTAACTTCCACAAACGAAGTTTATCTCTGACTGCCTCTAATATAGCCGGCTGAATATCTTTCATTTTTGTTGCCTCAATCAACTCCTGTTGTGCGTTTAAAAGCTCAGGTGAGTAGATAGTGGCAAGTGGTTGTCCTCGTTTAACACTCTCACCCGTGAAAGTAACAAACAGTTTTTCTATACGTCCGCTCACGTGAGAAGTCTGAGATTGTGAGAGACGCTCATCTACCTGAATTGTGCCATAAAGTTGTACTTCCTTTATCGGATTCTGTCTGCTTACAACAGTTGTTTGTACATTTGCAAGTGCAGCAGCTTCAACAGATAGTTGTATAGCATCCGGGTCTACTGTTGCATCACCTGTACCGGAAGTTTGCAGAGGAATCAGATCCATACCGCAAAGAGGGCAATCTCCCGGTTCTTCCATTCTTATCTGTGGGTGCATAGAGCAAGTCCAGATTGTCGGTTCATCACTGTGATCGTGTGCTTCTTCAACAGTTGCTGTTTGATGTGAAGAATGATTTCGGCCGTTTCCTGAAAAAATTAGCCATCCGAGAAGTAAACCGGCAAGTAATACCACTCCGTATCTGAAATATGGATGTTTACTAATCTCTTTTATTTTATTTTTATTCATATTGTTGACAGTATAATTATTGATTTAATGAATTGAAAGAACGTAGTTTTTGTATAGAGGCTACCTTTGTATTGTATTCAGCGATAGCTTCTGCCTGACGTATTTGATAATCCAGTAACTGACGTTGCACCTGAATCACCTTGGTAAGATCACTTTTTGCAGTTACAAACTCCTGAACAACCAACTGATAAGTAACACGGGCCAGTTGTTCCTGCTTTTGGTACAGTTTTATCTTCCTCTCTGCATTGTCAAGTTGTTGCTTCAGTTTAAACAGATCTGACCGAAGTAAATTAAGCGTGTTATTGTACTTTTCGCGGGCCGATTGTGACATAAAGCGACTCTCTTTTTGTTGTGCTTTGTATTTATTCCGATATATCGGGAGAGTTATTGAAAACATGGGCATTATCATATCCATGCCGTTCATTTCTGGAGTCATACCCTGATTCATTGTTGTTGTTTTACTTTCGCCTATCAGCATATATTGCAGTCCGATCCCGAACATAGGATAACTCATTTTCTTATCCATCTCACTTTTTGCATTGAACGCCAGTTCTTCCTGTTCAAACATGATCAACATTGGGTTTTGGTTTTCAATTTCACTTATAGAAACACCTTCATCGAAAATAAAAGCTACTTTAGTTATTGAATCAGGGACTATTACTTCATATTCTACCGGGCGGTTAAGCAAAGCATTGAATTTTGCTTTTTCAGCTGCAATATTGGACATGAGACTCTCGATGTTGTTTTCTATTTCAATCATTTCCAATTGTATACGGAGCACGTCAGACATGCCGGGGGCAGCATTATTCATACCTGAAGACATACTGCCTCCTGAGCTGCTCTTACGGATTGCAAGTTCTTCAAGTTGCTTCAGCAGTTGGAGATTCTCCCGGTTGTTATTAAGCTGTTCTACTTTTGTAGAAAGTATGTACCACTGGGTATATACTTCCAGGTAAAGGTTATCCCTTGTTTCTCTGAATTGCTCATATGCCATTTTAGCCATATGGGTTGCTTCAGTCTGTGCCGCCTTTTTTGTGCCAAACCAAGGGAACATCTGCATAAGAGTGAAATCTGCTATCTGACGTCCACCCACAATATCCATAGGTTTTAAGAAAAAGCCCATATCCAACTGAGGGTCTGGCCAAGCACCAGCCTGCGGTACCTTTTCCAGAGCAGCCTTATAGGTCAGGAAGTCGGCATTCAACGCAGGGTTATTCTTCCCCGCTACTTCAAGATAGCGTGCGAGTGAATCTGTCAATTGACCATTGACCGGGAGGGTAATAATAGTTCCCAGCAATAGGATGAATAATAGTTTGATTTTATATATTTTCATAATCTGTAATTTTAGCTTGTTGTTTCTCTTTTTTACGGATAACACCTTCTCTCCACCAACACTGAAGGATGGGTACGATAAACATGGTCATCATTTGTATGACCATTCCGCCAAAAGTGGGGATTGACATGGGTACCATAATCTCGGAGCCCTTACCGGTGGAAGTGAGTACCGGAAGAAGAGCTATCAATGTGGTAGCAGTAGTCATAATTGCAGGTCGTACTCTTTTTTTACCGGCATAAACAACTGTTTCCCTCACTGCATCCATTGTCTGGGGATCTCTCTCTAAAAACGCGTCATGAATGTATGTACCCATCAGGACTCCATCATCTGTAGCAATACCGAATAGAGCAATAAATCCAACCCATACGGCAATGCTCAGATTAATCGGTTGCATGTTGAACATATCACGGATATTCATTCCTCCAATATCAAAATTCATAAACCAGGGTTCTCCGTAGAGCCATAAGAGGATGAAACCACCTGCCAATGCCACAAATATTCCTGAAAAGTGAATAAGTGAGGCTGTGATTGTTTTAAACTGGAAATAAAGAATAAGCAGGATAACAAGTAAACTAATGGGAATGATAATCGCCAGTCGTTGAGCTGCTCGTGCTTGTTGTTCGTAATTTCCTGCGAAAGAGTAGGAGACTCCTTTTGGTAATACCAGTTCACCGTTCCTTATTTTTTTATCAAGCACATTCTGAGCATCATAAACCACATCTACTTCAGCTCTCCCTTCAACTTTGTCAAAAATAACATACCCGATCAGATAGGTATTCTCACTTTGAATCATCTGTGCTCCACGCGTGTAGGTTATGTCTGTTACGTCACCCAACGGAATCTGTGTACCTGTTGCAGTAGGTATGATAAGTCTTGCCAATTCATCCGGATTTTCTCTTAGCTCACGCGGATAACGAAGTCTTACCGGAAAACGCTCACGATCTTCCACCGTAGTAGTCAATGGCATTCCGCCAACAGCTGCACTGATAACCTCTTGCAGATCAGCCACGGTGATGCCGTAGCGAGCCATTTCTTGCCGGTTTAAGCCGATCTCGATGTAAGGAGCTCCCACAGCCCGATCGTAAAACACAGTAGACGGAAGTACTGAAGGAACATCTTTCAAAGCAGTCTCTATTGCTTTACCTCCCTGTTCTATTGACTCCAAATCGGGTCCTGATACTTTTACTCCCATTGGAGCTCGCATACCGGTGGAAAGCATTACAGTTCTCGCTGCAATAGGCATTAGTTTGGGTGCCGATGTTAGTCCGGGTAAATGAGACACATTGACAATTTCCTGCCAAATATCATCCTCGTTTTTAATTTCCGGGCGCCACTGTCTGAAGTATTTACCACGTCTGTCGTGAATCAGACTATCTTCTGGTATCAATCGAAAACCATCTTCAGGATTATATGTAGTATTATTGGTCAGAATAAATTCACCTTTTCTGTTTACTTTGAATCGTTTTCGGTTACCGTTTTGATCTAATATATATTCCGGACGATAGGTAATCGTATTTTCAAACATCTGAGTCGGTGCAGGATCAAGAGCCGAATTGACACGTCCCCATTTGCCTACAGCCATTTCCACTTCAGGTATATTGCTGATTCTTTTATCCAGTATTCCAACATATTCAATATTTTGTTCTATACCCGTATGGGGCATAGTTGTAGGCATTAGTAGAAATGAACCTTCGTTTAGAGTTGGCATAAACTCCTGACCCACACCGGGAAACCGGTTGCTTGCAGTCTGCCAGAATCCCGTCTGTCGGAATGATTTCCATCCAACAGTCTCAAATCCTTTTGCCACTAAACCAAAAGTTTTATCAAATCCTTGCCAGATAACTATTCCAAACAGAATGGTTAAGATAGGGATGGTCATGAATTTCCACCTGTTTGCAAGGCTCCATCGGAGTATTTTCTCATAATAGATCACCATAAGCCACAGTGCTCCAAGAATAACGGCAACTATTAAAATAACAAAGATGAAATTTCGTGGTGTTCCTGCCTGTGTACCCATGGGCAGCCATTCCATTGCAAGAAGATATGTAACTGCAAACAATACAATCCCCAGATTTATATAAGTAGGAATTTTATTGTTCTTCCATTTGTTTGAGAAAAGGTTGTTAAGACCAATCAAGGCCAACGCGAAATATAAATAGTATCCTGTCATAATAATTAGTGCGATGCCCGCAGCAATCAATATGATGTTTGATATTTTACGAACCTGTTTCGAAGTAATTCTTATCGAAAAGATGTAATAAATCAAAGTAGGCACAATCATTATACCGATCATGTATGCACTAATGAGTGCGAACGTTTTGGTGAATGCCAAAGGAACGAAAAGTTTACCTTCCTGCGCTTCCAGCATAAAAACAGGGATGAAACTTACAATTGTGGTAAGCTGTCCTGTGAGAACTGCTCCGGATACTTCTTTGATGCTATTATAAATTAAACTTACAAATGGTTTTCCTTTCCGAATGCCTTTATGCTCTTCCATATCCATGTGTCTGAGAGTGTTTTCTACAAACACAACTCCCACATCAATCATAATCCCGATGGCTATTGCAATCCCCGACAGCGCCACTATATTCGCCTGTACTCCGGCATAGCGCATTATGATAAAAGTGGTCAATACTCCAACCGGCAGAATGCTTGATATAACCACTGAAGCCCTTAGGTTCAGGACTAAAACAATTACAACAATTATGGCAATGAGTGTTTCAAGTGTTAGTGAAGTTTCCAAAGTACCTATAGTTTCGTGAATCAGCGCAGTTCTGTCATAGAAAGGAACAACAGTCACTTTAGAAACCGATCCGTCGGAAAGCGTTTTTTGCGGCAAACCTGCATCTATCTCTTTGATCTTTTCCTTCACGTTGTCGATTACCTGAAGGGGGTTGGAACCATGACGTGCCACGACTACACCTCCCACAGCTTCCACTCCCTCTTTGTCGAGACCACCCCTTCTGGTAGCTGGACCAAGAGTGACGAATGCCAAATCCTTAATCTTTATCGGAATGCCATCTCTTACGGTAACCACTGCTTCCTCCAGGTCGGATACCTTTTTTATGTAACCAAGTCCGCGAACAAGATATTCCGCTTTATTGATTTCAACTGTTTCTGCGCCGATATCGAGGTTGCTCTTCTGTATGGCATTCATTACATCCATGATAGAAAGGTTGTATGCACGTAGAGAATTAGGATTCACGTCAACCTGATACTCTTTTACGAAACCACCGACAGAAGCCACTTCAGCAACTCCTTCTGCCGACATTAATGAGTATTTTACATAGAAATCCTGTGCAGTTCTCAACTCATCAGGATCCCAGCCGCCTGAGGGTTTTCCTGTTTCAGGATTTCTCCCTTCAAGAGTATACCAGAAGATTTGTCCCAAAGCAGTTGCATCCGTTCCGAGACTTGGTTGTACACCCTGAGGTAATGTTCCTGGAGGCAATGAATTCAGTTTTTCCAGAATTCGCGAACGACTCCAGTAAAATTCAATATCTTCTTCAAATATTACATAGATAAAAGACATTCCAAACATGGATGTGCTACGGATAGTTTTAACACCCGGAACACCTAATAACGATGTAGTCAACGGGTAGGTAATCTGCTCTTGTATATCTTTTGGAGAACGTCCCATCCATTCGGTTGCGACAATCTGTTGATTGTCACTGAGGTCGGGTATAGCGTCTACCGGAACCGGATCCTTCGGCAGAATACTACCCCAGTTGAAAGGTGCGACTGATATTCCCCAAACTATAATAGTTATTAATAACAGGATTGTTATAAACCTGTTTTCAAGGAAATACTTTATGATTTTGTTGATCATAGAAATATATAATTAAATATGTTTTTGTAATAGGTGAGGCTGCTTAATTGAGTAATTAGCAGTCTGTTGCGCTTTGTGTCTCTGTTGTTAAAGACAACAAGGTATTTTTGAAAACAGAAAAATTTGAGGCAGACGTTTGTCCCCTTTATTCTATTTTCAACTATCAAATGGTATTAAATACGGTAGATACAGATGTAAGTAAGAATGCTCACATCTTCAAGATAGAGTCCCTTTGTGGGAAATTTTAAAGTAGTTAAAATTGAATCGGAATCGGGATCAGATTCAAACTGCAGATTCACTGGAGTAATTCCATAAATATCAATAGAAAGAGGAGAAATCCTCACTGCCGGTTCTTCTGCTTTTGTTTGATACTCATCGGTTGACAACTCCAGCATTTCCGTTTCACAACAGAAATCTCCAGAAATTAAAAGGTCATGATTCTCAGTATCATCGCAGCAGGAGTCTTGAATTCCGTTTGTCTGATATATTTGAAGAGATCTCAACTCATCATCGCAATAATGCATAGCGATTACAGGTTGTATTGCTGCAATCGACATTATGATAAGTGAAAATATCGCTATAATTCTCTTCATTTTTACAAAAATATTTTCAAAGATACTGGTTACTTGTAAACAATCAAAATAAAATATAGTTTAAATATCACAACGAAACAGCAGTAAGCTCAGCCACAGCAAGAGCATAATCCCTCTCAAATTCAAGCATACTATTATAAGCATCATAATAAGATTCTATCTGCAACAGGTAGCTTAAAAGAGTTATTTCACCTTGTAATATTTATGTTTATTATCTGCAAGAGATGATTCTCCCGAGATTACATCTGCTTTTGCCTGTTTTACGGTATTCTTGTTTTCCCAAAGAGGTATCGAAACTCCTATTGTTAAGCCCTGCAACTTCCTTTGCTATCCTTATTCGGTGTTCGTAGTCCTTTGAAAGTGCATTGTAATAAGACAGATTGATAACTAGCTGCTTTGCCTGCAATAGAATATTTATTCTTTCTGAGTTGTAAATCAAATCGAGGTTTTGATTCAGTAATCTGGATATTTTGTATCTGTGGGCATACGCAGTCGGAAAATCTAATGACTGACTGACAGAAAAGGATCTTTCATTACCAATCTCAGCCGGATTTCCCCATAAATATCCTACATCGACTTCCGGTTTGGAAGATAAGTACCTGTTTTATTACCAATTTTTTGTGCTTCTATTTGTTCTTGCAGCGCTTTAAGAGTAGTGTTATTTGACTCAATTTCATGTAATATATATTCCACATTGTTTTGTGCAAGTCCCCCTCTCAAAATCGTGAATACGAGGAGACCAATCCAAAATCTTTTCATCTTATACTTTCTTTTTATTTTATACAATTACAAAAATTATGGAAAGTATAAGATGAGGATTGTCACACCGGTGACATGTTACATTGTTTAACAGTTAAAACTGATTTATTCTATGGAAATGAATTTTGAATTTATTGTGCCGTTATTCACTTCAATTAATCTGTAACCAGGCTCTGCCTTTCCGAGCGGTCTCCCTGCAGCATTGGTAGTTATCATCTTAATACCATTAAGAGATGCTTCTGCATTATTATGTAAATGCCCCGCAAATATACCATCCACCCCATACTTTTTAAAAAGATTAAAATACTTTAACCTGCTTTTCTTACTTTGGTTGGAGTAACTCTCTTTTTCATCAAAATCATTAATAAAAAAAGGATAATGTGTGAAAACAATTATGGCATCTGATGATTTTGCTTTTCTCAATTTCCTTTTAAGCCAGCGAAACTGTTTTTTCTCTTTTTTCTTATTAGTTTCAGATTTTATAATAACTGAATTTAGCCCTATGAAGTATGAATCATTATATTCAAATGCAAATTTGTCGTTATCTTTTCCGTAGTGAGAGAAATAGAACTCAAAATCTTGGTTTGTTGGATTTTGTCCTAAATCGTGGTTCCCGGGACTTAAGTACAGAGGTATATCTTTATCTAATTCTTTTGTAATTCTTTTAAACTCCTCTATTTGATTTATATCTTTTGAATTATTTACAAAATCTCCTGTTATTACAACAAAATCCGGTTTTAATTCATTAACCTGTTTGATGGCTTTAGTAAAGAGTGCAGTCTCTTTATCGAAACTCTTGTTCTCATCAAAAAAACCAAATTGTGGGTCAGTGATCTGTACTATATTAATTGTTTTATTTTGGGCTACAGAGCTGAAACTCTGTAAACCCATAATAATAATCATTGATAGTAGGCATACATTTATTTGAAAACTGTTTAATCTTATCATAATAAAATATTAATGCTGTCCTTTAAATCGCTTTTAATTATTTATATAAATCTGAAATACAAATCCTTTCATAAGGAGTTTTATTTATTGCTGAATAATACTCCATAAAGATTTCACCATTTTCTTCATTAGTGGTGATTAGTCCATAACCCGGGAGTTCCTGTTGTTTGAAATAGGTTACGTATCTGCTCTCTTCATCCAGCCATTTTATCCTTTGTGGTAGAGTTTCAGGCTGCCATTCAGGATGATCGGTGGCTAAATTCCAACCATATTTAGTGTTTACTTTATTAGTTGTAGTACGGTCAAGATCTCTGATAACACTATTAAATGACAGCTGAATAATAGGACCAAACTCTGTTTCTCTTTTAACAACAGCGTAAAGATGTAGATGTGCAGTCAGAACAATCGCCTTGTTCTTGGCAACTATTTCAAGCAATCTTTCCCTCTTTTCCGGATCATTCCTGTAAAGATGCCAGCAGCGCTCATTAATTGGGATAATTGGCTCATGAACCATAAGGAATTTAAATTTTGCATCAGATGAAGACAGGTTTTTTTCCAGTTCATCTAACAGATCCTCTCTATTATCCCATGGATCGAGTGCGACAAAAAGATTTTCTCCTATCTGGTGAGCGTAGTTAGCCGAGGTAATATCTTTTCTGCCAAGCTGATCCTGAAACATTTGAACATAATGTTTGTCAAATGCTTCTTTAGCACCCGGACCGGTTATGTCATGATTACCTTTTATTATTATCCATGGAACCGGCATATTTACTTCATCAACGCCTTTTACAGTGCTTCTTGCCATTTTATCGGCAAGGAATTCTGTGCCGGCCAGACCTTCTGAAAGATCACCTAACTGAACAACTGCTTCCACTTTTGGACTATAATTAATAGCTACATCTCTTAAATGTCTGCTAAAAACAGGCCAAATCTCTTTAGTGATTTGAGTATATTCTTTTACTTGTCTTACATCATCGGGTTTGGTCTTCAGCCACTCCATATCATGATCTTCAATGAGGTCGTAATGAATATCACCCAAGACCATAAAACTCTTTTCCTGAGCAACAGTTATAGTAAAAGTTGCTAAAAAAATTAATATAAATATTTGATTTGTTTTCATATTCTTAATATTAAAAACTATTCAATACCCCAGTTTCTGTTTGCCTTGTTGCCCATTTCAAATACCAATTTCCCGCCTTCCATTAAGTCAAAATGATCAATAAAGGCACTATTTAGAGATTCACCGTTGAAAGAAGCCGATTGTATATACTTATTTTCAAAAGAACTATTTTTAGCTTCAATTTCTAAATATTTGCCATTTCCTAAATTAACTTTCACTTTGTCAAAGAATGGACTTCCGATTGCATATTCGGTAGTGCCCGGAGTAACAGGATAAAAGCCCATTTGTGAAAATACTATGAAAGAAGAAAGACCACCTCCATCTTCATCACCTGGTACCCCCATCAGATCGTTCCTGAACCATTGATTAATTAGTGTTCTGATTCTCTTCTGTGTCTTCCAGGGTTCTCCTGCATAATTATATAAATAAGGAATATGCAGAGAGGGCTCATTTGCCATTGAAAATTGTCCTACATTACCTGTATGGTCGGGCAGTTCGCTATAAAAAGCATATTTACTCTTACCAAGCGGCTCTACAAACATCGCATCCAAATTATTTATGAATTGCTTTTCTCCTCCCATCAAACTTATAAGATCAGGAATATTATGAGATACATCCCAACGGTATATCCATCCGTTGTTTTCACCATAATATCCACGCGCACCCATTCCTCCATCATAGCGGTAGTCGAAAGGTTGAATAAAATCGCCATTCTTATCTTTAGGATGGAAAAATCCAGTCTCCTTGTTAAAAAGATTTCTGTAGTTAAAAGATGCATTCATGAAATATTCATAATCATCATTCAATCCTAAACTTTTAGCAAGCTGTGCAAGGCTCCACTGATCATAAGAAGTGCCTAATGTAACAGCAACAGGTTGTCTTCGTTCAAAACTATGTACTTCAGGAATTGTTTCTACTTCTCCTTCACGCAAAGCAGGAATATATCCTTTCTCATGATAAAATTTATCAAGTTCACCAGAAGGAGCTCCTGACCATGGTGCAAGTGTTTTCTCCATTATTGCACCTTTGCCTGCAAGATAAGCTTTCTCCAAATCGAAGTTAGTTAGTCCTTTTACATGAGCATCAAGCAGTGTAATTACTCCGTGATTAGAGTTCATTCGTCTACTGTCTCCGGTAATTTCAGGGAACGTAGGCAACCAGAAATTATCCATCTGCTCCGACATTAACAGGAAAGAGTTCAGAATATCTTCTTCTCTCTCTGAATCAATAAGAATCCTCAAAGGATGATGTGCCCTGTATGAATCCCAGATCCAGTCGTCAGTGTAAAATGGCCTTCCAAAATCTTCATGAATTTCACCATCAAAAGCACTAAAGTATCTTCCATCTTCAGATATTGAGACAGGACGCTCATAACTACGATAAAGCGATGTATAGAACAAAACTTTATCATCTTCACTACCACCTGAAACTTCAATTTTACTTAGCTCAGTATTCCATAATTCACGACCGGCATCAGCAATTTCACTATAACTTTTGCCTGAAACTTCTCTCTCAAGGTTTTTACGAGCCTGGTTTTCATCAATGAAAGAAATACCATATCTTAGAGTCAGTTTTTTAATCTCTTTTGGCCAACTTAATACCAGGTTTGCGTTTCGTCCTGAAGCATGCGTGTCAGACACACTTTCTGGTGACTGCTCAGGAATAAGATAGAGATAAACCTTAGTGTTATTCGCTAAATTCTGATACCCCGACAGAGCTGTACCATCCCAGTTAAGTTCACCGTTTCTTGAGTTTAGTATAACCGCAACATCTTCATCTTTACCAAAGTTTAGCTCATATATTGCTGATTGATGTGAAAGAGTATAGTCAACTGTAATTTCTGCTTCATCAAGATATACATAATAACTGTAAGGTGTGATTTTTTCATTGTCATAACTGTAGTGTATTACAGGTGATGACTCATTCAGCTCTCCGCTGAAAGGACTCAGATTGAATGCTGAGCTTCCTCTGTGGCTTGTAACAACAATAGGCAGACCTTTTAGTACATCACCTGTATAGTCTTCCCTTTCAGGATACACCCTCAGCATACTATGAGGCATGTGAATTGTCGGGAAGGTTGGTACAAGCAGATGGCTAATATTTCCCATGTAGGGATTTACGTAATCAACCGGTTGTTTGTGCACTGTTTTGTTGTTTGTTGTACAAGACAAGAAAACAGTAGAAAAAATTATAGAAAATAAAAATGAGTAAGTGTAGTGTTTTACTCGATTTGTACCCTTTAATTTGGTCAAATTGTTTTTTAAAGAAGAATCCATGCTTTTGTTTTTATAATTTGATTTTAATATTCTAATATATTGTTATACTTACAGTTTATTGATTCCTTTCTGGCATAACGAACGACAAAGGTTTTTCTTTGCGTAACATTTTTGCAGCTTCACCTGTTAACCACAGGTAATGATCGGTAGGTTTACCGTCTATTCCTATAAACTCAGCGTGCTCACTTACTGGCGGATTGTCAGTACATTTAAATATTGCAGTACCCTCGTTTACTTCGTCGAACATTGCCACATAAAGCATTTGTGCTCCTGATCTTAAAGCAGTAGCTATTTGCTGCCAGTAGAATCGTCCTCCCTGTCTGGGTATAGAACCGGAAGGTTTAATATCATCAGGGAATTCAAAGTGGCTTAGGTTATGCCAGCTAAAACCCGGATAAACACATGGCACATAATCAAGTCCGTTTTCATTGCACCATTTAATATCATCTAATATGAGATCACGGTAACGGTCCATATCATTATGCAGTAAAGGTGTAAATCGTTGAACCATCCATGGAAGTAAAATATCGGCACTTCTTATTATTTCATGAAGATATGGGTCGTGTATACAATCTGCATTTAAATCTCTCCAGAATGTTGGAACTCCTAACATCACACTACAGCCACCATATACAGGATCATTTTTAAGAAAGTCTATAAATCTCTCAATTCCTATGTTGCGAATATTGTAGGGACGATCAGGGAAACCTATTCCCCAAATTGCCACTAGTGGCTTCCCATTATGATGAAGATAGGTATTGTTGCCATTTTGATTGGTCACTTTTAACGAATCGACAAGAAACTTCCAGTCTTCAATCAGTACCGAACAATCTTCTCCCGAACCTTTTAAACCAGATAAATCGTACATAACAGCAATGGCTCTGTTGTATTCTGAAGCAGCATTAAAAGCATGACGCAGTACATCTGTAGAGCTGCTTTTGCGAGAACCCGGTTTGGCTGCTCCAAAGAAACGTTGCATAAATACACCATCCAAACCATAATCATACATCCATTTAAAATGAAGGTCAACTGTACTTTTATCTGCAGAATTAAAAAATCTTGCAGTTGATCCGTTGGCTAGCTTTAAACCTGTAGGATATGTTTTTTCGTATTCTGTAACGTCAGGCCACATATCTAAGCGGATATTCTTTTCATCCGGATAGAAGATACCATTTTCCGGTAAGCGAAACCAGCCTTGGTAACCAGCCATTACCAATCCTTTGTAGGTTGGATAATTTGTTCTGTCTGCATGTTTGTTTTGTGCGCTGACAGAAAATGTATAGTTTGCAAATAAAATGATTCCCAAAAATAAGAACCATGCTTTAGAATGTTTCATAAAAGATTTATTATTACATTAATATATTTGTTGCAATTCGCTATTAAAAGTGATAATTTCATTTTTACACATTTTGCGAGTAATCATTAGATCAGAATTCTTTAAGTGTAAATTACCTCCGTAGATTGAGTGTACAGTAGCTTTTGTTAAACTTCCATTTTTCCATTCAATATCCACTTCAAAACCTCCTCTTGCACGCAAACCTTTGATATATCCACTTTTTGATAAAGCTGCTGGAAGAGCAGGTAACAGGTGTATTTCAAACTCTCCATTTTCATTTTCAAAATGACTTTGAAGTAACATTTCTGCAATTGCTGCAGTTGCACCGAAATTTCCATCTATCTGAAAAGGAGGATGATCATCAAATAAGTTGGGTAAAGTTTTATCTCGTAATAAAACTGATAATAGCTTAAAAGCATGATCACCATCATGAAGCCTTGTCCACATATTAATTTTCCATGCAAGTCCCCATCCAGTCCCGTCATCCCCGCGTGCAACTAGTGTTTTACGTGCCGCATCAGCATATTCAGGAGTGTTTATTGTAATTTGATTTCCAGGATGTAGACCAAAGAGATGAGATGTATGGCGGTGTAGTGGTTCTACTTCTTCATAATCTTCTGCCCATTCCATTATCCTGCCTGTCTTTTTACTTATCCTTGTTTTAGGAATTCTAGAAAGTGTTTCCTCGCATACCTTTCTGAAATCTTTGTCTCTGTCGAGAATTAAACTTGTCTTGATGCAATTGGTTAATAAATCATTTATGATTTGAATATCCATGGTTGAACCATAAGTGAAAACGGAATGTTCACCATTTGGCAGAATAAATGCATTTTCTGGTGAATAAGAAGGGTTAGTAACTAGTTTGCCCTCATAAGCAGTTCCCAGAGGTGCTTCAACCAAGAAGTCGATAATAAAACGTGCAGCTCCTTTCATGACCGGCCAGGCTCGATTGGCCAGAAATTCTTTATCTCCTGTGAAGCAGTAATGTTCCCAAAGATGCCGTGTAAGCCATGCAGCACCCATTGGCCATATTCCTTGTGGACCATCTGCAGGTGCTGTAAAGCCCCAAGCATCTGTTAAATGATGAACCACCCATCCTTCTGCACCGTAAATTATTTTCGCACTTCTTTCTCCCGGTTTTATCAACATGTCCATCAAATCGAAAAGTGGCAGATGCATCTCTGGAATATTTGTTACTTCTGCAGGCCAGTAATTCATTTGGAAATTTATATTTGTATGAAAATCAGAATTCCAAGGTGGATTCATCTGCCATGCCCATAATCCCTGCAGATTAGCTGGCATTCCTCCTGGTCTTGAAGAGCTGATTAACAGATATCTTCCGAATTGGAAATAAGTTGCAATTAAACCGGCATCAGGTGTTCCAGTTTCTCGTGCCAATAATAATCGCTCATCCGTAGGGAGTATTTCTATTTCTTTGCCAACTTCACCTAAATCCAGATCCACTCTTTCGAAATACTGTTTGTAATCGACAATATGATCTGTCCGTATTTGTTCATAGGATTTATTTTGTAAGCCGGAAATTGTTTTAGAACATTTTTTTACCGGATCTTCTGAAAATTCTATTATACCTTTTGCTAAATTTTCCATACCCGGGTAATTTGTTGCGCCAGTGATATAAAGTGTTACTGTATCTGAATTTTCAATAACAAGAACAGGTTTATTATCTATTAACTCTTTAAAACGTATACTTCCAGAACTAACTGTAGCTTTTACCTGAGCAGCAAAGCTCAATCCTCTGGAATTTCCTTCATTATCTTTAGTTGAAATTCTGCCTTTTAAGATAAGTCCGTCTTCACCTAGCTTTTCAACTATTGCGTCTTGCTCCCTCTTTAAAGTTAATGAAAGATTAACTTTATTATTCTGGTCAGATGTAATTCTAATAACAACAACATTATCAGGTGCTGAGGCGAAATATTCACGTGTATAATTTACTCCGTTTGAGCTGTATGTAACTTTAGAGATAGCAGTTGAAAGATCGAGACATCTTGTGTAATTCTCAGCATAAAGTTCAGGAGTGTCAAACCATAATTCTCCTAGAGATTGGTAAGGACGAATGCCTTTTGGAATGCCCATCATTGTCTTTTCTGCCAATGAAACTGCTTCATTATTTTTATTTTCAAACAGCATTCGTTGAATCTCCGGGAGTGCTTTACTTCCTTCTGGATTATTTGGGTCTAATGGATAACCATCCCACAATGTATTTTCGTTTAACTGTATTCTTTCATCGGCTACTCCGCCGAATACCATAGCACCTAAGCGTCCGTTACCTAATGGTATCGCTTCTTCCCAAACATTAGCAGACTCCTTGTACCATAACAAGTTTTTATTAATAGTGAAAACTTTATGATTAAAGTGAAATTCTGCTCTATCAAACCATTTATTATCAAAAGGTGTATTACGCTCACTTGCTTTATCCACCCTAATCTTTTCAGTAGTATTATTTGAAGTCAAATATTTATACTCTGAAAAATTCGAATAATCAATAGCATATATCTTGAATATATGACAAATGAATAAAAGTGTCAAACCGGTAAGTATTAATATATACTTTATACTGTTTTTTGTCATAATAATTTACTTATTCAACGCTGGTTTATTATAGACAAGAATTTCATTATATAATCTTAAATAGTTTTATTATTTTAAATCACTACCAAATATTCTATTTGAATTTGAACTGTTATTTCTAATTCCCGATTCATAAAAGTTGTTTGTCAGCTCAATTGAAGTACCTGTTTTGTGTAGTTTCCCATATACATTATCACCTGTGATTGGGCCAGTCATTTTTTGAGCAAAATATGATGAGTATACGAGTGCTTTACCCCCTCTCACATCAATACATGGTGTGCCTGTTCGCTGGAAGTTTGCTTGTTGAAACCGAACTGAGCCGTTATTAATAATTGCACCTACAGTAGGACTTCCCCAGAATGCACTGTTATACAGTATTAATTGTGCTTCAGGATGAACCTTACTTGTGTTAACCTCGTTTCCCATTAAAACGTATGCCCTTACTTCTTGACTCAGTATTCTGGTATTTACTAATTCAGAGTTGATAGCAACTATTTTTGTTTTCATATCTGCATCCTCAACGAATAACGCATAAGTGCAACCGTCCGATCCATGGCCTACGACGGTTATTTCTCCCGGATAATTACCTGTAATTTCATCTTTTAAGAAATGTATCCCATAAACTGACCCATACACAAAGTTGTTGAAAATTGTCTGATTCTTAACATCAGCAAATTTTAATGCACTGCAATTTGCTTGTACAAATCTGCCTAAAGCTACATTCGGATATCCCTGTCCACCCTTTGGATGTCTGGTTCCATAATGTGGATTGAACTGCATGTTTCTAATAAATCCACCTTCAGCACCTCCGCCAACCCAAATTCCTGCTCTGGCAAGTACACCTGCAAAATAATTCACATAATGTCCACTTGTATTGAAGGTTGCAAGATCTATACCTTTATCTCCTGCAGGTACAGTTATATTAATTACATAAACATTTTCACCCTGACCCTGAATCAGGAATGGAGTCTTTCTGGGATTACTTACACTATAACCTTCCGAAATAATGTTAAGTTGAACAATTTTAAAACCACTAATTCCTGAATTTGACTGCATTTGAATTAGAGAGGATCCATCTTCACCTTTATCTCCGCCTGTGTAATTAGTGAAAAGGGCAGTGCCGCCACTTTGTGTATGGTGCTGAACATCCCAGCTGCCTCTGAGTTCAACACCCGAAGGAATTACAATTGGATTGTTAACCAAATATCTTCCGGCTGGCATAAACAATGTTCCTCCACCAACAGCAGCCAATCTGTCAAGTGCTTTCTGTAATTCGCCAGAAATGTCTGTTTTAGGTTCCAAACTATTGAAGCCGGTCTCTTTTGAAACATCCAATCTTAAAATCTTATTTGACTCAGGCTTGGGGTGAGTAGCAATGTTTGTGATTATATCTTTAGGTATTGGTGTAAATTGATATTTATCATCAACTAATACTTCAATTATAGCATTACTACTTTTGTTTTCAATTTCTAAATTAGAATTAAATCCTGAATTTATTGATTTAAGACTATTAACGTTTTCGTTCAAAATAATGTGATCGTCTTCCTGCATGAATTCACACTGTGAAAGCAACAAATTGCCACTGTTTATTTTTAGGGCATATTCATCATATTGATTAAAAACACAGCTTTCAAAAGAAATAACGCCACCACTGCCATCGCTTTCAATAGATCCGTGAAAGTCTACTCCGTTGAACTGCACTGAAGTATTAAAATAATCTTGAAAATATACTGCGAGTCCATCCTCATCAGCACCAAATGCAGAATTAGAAAATAGTAACCCATATGGGTTAACATCTTCAATATAAAGCCCAACTCCACAGTCCTCAATATTTATTCCATAAAACTGAGCGTTAGGCGCATCAGTAAAACCAGGCTCTCTGCCAATCCACATTCCTGTTTTATAACCTGATATTTCCAAGTAAGATACGTACTCCCAGTCAGAACGATGCATATTAAATCCTGTTCCATTTTCACTGGTATAATCTGTAATCTTTTCCAAGGAAGGAGAACCCGGAAGTCCAGATTCTGCCCAATAATCAGGTTTAATTTTAACGTTCTCAATTCGCCCGATGTCAGTACATACGTGAATTTCCAAACCTGTATTTAGAGCTGTTATATAACTATTTAAAACATAGTGAAGTTCACTGGGAGCAGAATAAAAACCATTGTATGAATTTACAAGAGTTACGTTTTCTACTGTTGCGCTATTCCCTCGGGTCTGATAAAGAGTCCAGGGATAAGGCTTCACATTATTAATATCTTGTTCGGGATACCATATTGAAAGATTTGTTACCCCTGTACCTTCCTGCATCTCGATAAACCTGTCTGCAATACTGGTATAAGTTGTACGTAACACATTATTTGCCTGAGGGTCATTCCACCAGCTTTCCACCGTACCGTTGTGATTAAAAGAATTTTCCCCTACATGAACTTCCAGAATTGTTCCCAGAACTTTCCCGTTATGTAATTCAGGGTTTGCCCAATCACCTCTAAGTTGAACACTCTGTGGAATTTGAAGCACATATTCATATTTGAAATCTTTAAAAACCTCTTCGTTTCCCTCACGTACTCTTACATTTATTGTACCGGTTTTTGAGCTGTGAAATTCATAATTTCCAGCCGGGATATATACTACACCACCACCATTTTTATGAGCCGTGTCTATAGCAGACTGAAATGCCTCCCTGTTGTCGTATCCTGGAGCTGCCTTAGCTCCAAATTCAGGATTTGTAACAATATAGTCGGCGATAACCCAATCTTTGGTGTTATATATAGTATTAATAGCGTACTTTAAGTCTTGTTGTGAGAAAGTATTACTTACCAGATTTGAAAGTAACATAACACACAATAGTTTAATATATATCTTCATAATTTTAAGAATTATCTTGTTTGATTTACCATTTGAATTGTGCCGTCTTCATTGAAGTATAACTTATCTACACAGATAGAACGCAGATTGCCTTGTCCCGAGATGTCGCTGCTGTGATAGAAAACAAACCACTGCCCTTTGTACTCTACTACTGAACCATGACTGGTGTCACTGCTAGTCGGATCTAAAAATGCTCCATGGTATGTCCATGGACCTAATGGATTATTACTTGTTGCATATTTCATTCTGTTTGCACCTTTACCATTTTCGGTATGATTATCTGAATAAGTCAGGTAGTAGATATCATCTTTTTTAAAAACCCAGGCAGCTTCGTGAAAATCTTCCAATCCTTCCATAAAAGTTAATGGTTCAGCAAGTTCAATCATATTTTCATTAAGTTTTGCACCAGCACACCTGCCTCCTCCGCCATAGTAGAAATATGCCTGACCATCATCATCGATAAATATATTAGGATCAATCATTGCAAATGTATCATCTCCCAAGCCTTCCAGCCAATTATCCAAAACCACAAAATCTGAATTAGGTTTATCACTTACTGCTATACCTATCTTCCAGTTGTTGTTCCAAGGATCATCGCTTGGGTGAGGAAAATAGAAGTAATATTTGCCGTTTTTATAAACACAATCGGGTGCCCACATAAAAGTTGCACCTCCTGCCAATGAGGGCTTTTTACCCCATGGTACATCGGCAGCTTCAACAATTTGTCCGTGATCAATCCAATTGACCATATCATCAGTTGAGAAAACATGATATTTATCCATCATGTCACAACCTCTTGGGGGATCTATATCCTGCGAAGGATAAACATAAAGTCTTCCATCATTCCATACCCTCGCAGATGGGTCTGCTGTGTATATGTGTGTCACGAAAGGGTTTGGTCCCAAAATAATCGGCTCTTGTTTATCTTTGTCTGATTGACAGGATATCAATGTAAAAGTAATAATAGCAGTAAGTAAAAGTTTTTTCATATTTTATTTTTTTTATCTCAGATTAAACTCCTGTTTTTTAATTTCTTACGGGTAACGTCTGTTTTAAAGGAATTTCTCCTCTCAGCATTTTTCGGCCTTGTCCAGTAAGCCACAGGTAATGATCTGTAGGTAAATTATCTTCAATTCCCTGGAAAATTACATTAAGACTAGATGCTGTTTTACACCAATCATTGCCGGTTAGTCCTGTTACTTCATTTTTTCGAATACTATATTTGCCGTTTTGAAAGAGTACCCAATAGTTATCTTCTGCTTCATTACCAGGTACATCTTTGCTGTTTGCTGTTTTAAAAATTGCAGTACCTTCGTCCATCTCATCGAACATTGCTATATATAGCATTTGTGCACCTGACTTGACGTTGTGATAGATTTGATCCCAAAGGAACTTTCCTTCTAGTCTGGGACCAATATTATTATTTGGATGCATATTCCGGTCTGCATATCCTGGATAACAAAGAGGTGCATACTCAACATTGTTTTTATTGCACCATTCAATATCCTGTTCAATAAGTGTGTGAAAATTAGAATAATTGGTGTAGTTGTAGCGACCAACAAACCATGGCATAATAACATCCGATGCTTTAATCAAATCATGAAGTTTAGAATCGGGTAGAGTATCATTTTTCCTTTCTCGCCAATAAGTAGGGACACCTAACATAATGCTGAATCCCATATCTTTGAGCCCAATTATAAGTGTTTCAATATCAGTTAGTGAATATTGCCTGCCATCGTTAAATCCAACTCCCCAAATAGTTATAAGTGGTTTATTATTTTGATGAAGATAAAACTTTTGTTTAGTTCTGTCTTTAAGCTGATATTTATTCATTATATCCTGAGCATCATTTATTACGGTTTGTAGCTTAGCAGAAGTAGCTCCACTTAAATCATACATCACACTTATTGCTCTTTGGTGAGTATTTGATGCCTCCATAGCAGATTCAAGAACTTTGTCAAAATGATCTTTCCCTTTAGGGTTATCAATTACTTCAGCAACAAATCGCTGCATAAAAGCGCCATCGATCCCATAATCTTTCATCCATTTAAAATGAAGCATTACAGTTGACTTATCATACGAGCTGAAAACTGTAGCTTTCTGACCATTAGGATATATAAATTTACCCGGAGTATATTGTTTTTCGTATTCTCTCATATCAGGCCAAAAATCAATTGAGTTTCTTAACACACCAGGCTCAAACACCTCATTTTCTCTGTAATGATACCAGGCAGTATTTTGATGATCAGCATGAGAACATCCGCTGCCGGGAGCACAAAACCATCCCTGATAACCGGTCATCACAAGACCCCTATAAGAGTTAAACGGTTCTCCTTCTTTATGCAGTGTGAAATCAGGTTTGTTGTATACTTCAGTGGGTTGTGGCGGATTTGGTTTATCAGGTGGCTTAACTGCAGGAGGGATATAATCCTCTTTGCCGCCACAGGAGATAATCCCCAGTAGTAGAACTGAAATAAATAAATAATAAATATTTTTGAAATCCATAATGCTTTTATTAATAAGATTATTGGAAAGGATGAACCAAGTCACCCTCTCCAGTAATCTTCAATCACAAATAGAGTGTTGAATTATTATTCATTGGGAACAACAATTCTTTTTACTTCTGAGTAATTAAACTTCTGATGTGTGTAGTTTACATTTGCACCCATCCTTACATTATAAGTGTAGCCTTTCTTAACAGGAACGATTATAGTATAAGTGTTATCACTTTTACCATCACCATTTGCGTCAATTCTCTCCCACGGACTACGCAGGTTTACACGGTAACTGTTTGTCCAGTACTCCCCAATGTAATTAGCTTCTCCGCAATATTGAGTAAGACTTAAAAATGGGCGGATTTCCAATACATTTGGAATAGGCACAGTCTCTCCATTAATGGTAATTTCAGTTAATGGAGCAGAAAGTTTACAAGACAATGTCAGCATTGTTCCTTCCAGTGTTGCTTCAAAATCTGTAATGTGTAAATAGGGAGTTACTTCAAAATCCTGTGTTGTAGTCCTTTTTCCGATTCCTACTCCTTTAACAGTATCAGCAGGCCAGTAAGGTCCGTTGAAAGGAAGCATATCATAAGTGCCGGCAAATAGCTTTTCGTTATTATACTTTCCATCGAATTGAACAGGAATACTCTGAGGAGTTGGATTGGTACTATAACTCATTTCCCATATACGGATATGAGTATCTCCATGATCAGTTATAAAGTTCTGTCCTGTGGTTTTATCAATCAGACGCCCTGTTATATGAGCATCAGGAGCATCGAAGTTGTCGATTTCCATGCATGAAGAAAAACCGTACAGGAGTAAACCTAACATTAAACTATATAATAAATTTTTCATCTTTTTCAATTAATGTTATTAATTAATGTCCATCATTACGAATGAGGTTAGGATTTCTATTAATCTCTCCACCAGGAATCTGTTGATGGTAATTTGCTCTGTTATAGCTTAAAGATCTGTTATGTTTTTCCCTGTCATTCAGGAAAATATATTTATCTTCATCC
The DNA here is from genome assembly GCA_028709385.1 of Fermentimonas sp. Taxonomy (GTDB): domain Bacteria; phylum Bacteroidota; class Bacteroidia; order Bacteroidales; family Dysgonomonadaceae; genus Proteiniphilum. The sequence goes on along the minus strand of JAQVXD010000005.1, from coordinate 33,449 downwards.
ACAACATAATAACCATTCAGTCCGCGGTGATAAAAATTATCAAATTTAGTGTGCATAATGCGCCAGCGACGGAAGTCGAAGAAACGATGGTTTTCAAAAGCCAGCTCACGTGCACGTTCGTCCCTGATAAATTGTAAATTTTCATCAATTGGATACAAGGCATTAATCTCAACGCTGACATCTTTAGGGGCAGCAACCATAGTATATGGCTTAGCACCGGCACGATTTCTCACTTGATTAATGTAATTAAAAGCCTCTGCTTTTTTAGACTCGTCACCAGTAAGCAATCCCAATTCATACAAAGCTTCTGCTCTATTTAACAGTACTTCTGCATAACGTAATACTTTAAAAGGGGTATAGCTTCTGTACAGGCCTCTTTCTCCTGCAGTAGCGTTTGGATTGGTGTATTTACGAATAAATACTCCGGTAGTAGAGCGTCCCTCATCACCACCTGACAGAGAAATTCCATACAGACCGTTAATTTTCACATCAGGTACACCATCAACAGTGCGTCTTTCAATTACACCTCTGGCAGCAGTTGATCTTATGCGATGCTGCTCCATAAAGTCATTGGTTTGAGCATCCGCAGTAGCATCTGCAAGAGTACCCGGAAATGATCTGTAGACTCCTGCCTGAATGTCCATAACTTCTCCTGAAGCAGGTTCAGCCATTCCGGAAAAGAAAAAAGTACCCTTGGCACGAGGTTCCATTTCATCGGATTTCCACAATTCGTCTAAACTGTTGAATCTTACAGGTACTAAATCTCCATTCTCATCTTCTTCTGCAATTGCGGGCATTTGGTAAAGCTTTAACAGATCCCACGCAGGATGAAGTGCCACACCAACGTCAGTTGCCAAGCCGGTACCAAGAGGCAATACCATCGTATCCCATGAATGATTTAATCTTGAATTGTATAAAGATGTATTTCCAAATTGTCCGAACAATTTCACAAATAGATCTTCAGTTCCATTTAAATCTTCGGTGAAAATTTCAACAAAAGCTAATTCTTTATTAGCACCGTCATGTAATTGGTATCCGCCTTGATCAACAAGAGCTGCTGCATCAATTACATATTGATAAAATTCAGCTGCCTGATCCTTTTTCATACCCATAACTCCTGCATTAATTGCAGGGCCTGCGGTAATATTTAATGTCTCAAAGTAATTTGCCGTAGATGCAGCATATAGCATAGCGCGTGTCATCAAAGCTGCTGCCGAGTATCGGTTAGCTCTTCCTGTAACACTTTTTTCAGCCATATTTTCCATTGCAAATTTCAAATCCTCATAAATAAATTTCCAGGAATCATACTCCGTTGCACGTGGCACCCATAACTCTTCTAAAGGAGCTGCAGGATCCTGTACTACATCTATAATCGGAACACCTCCATAACGCTTTACCATACCAAAGTAATAGAAAGCACGCAGAAAGTGCGCTTCACCCAGATACTCGTTAATTTGTTCTTCTGAATGAATATCAGAATAGTTTGGTATTGCCTCAATAAAGTTATTAATGCGGCGTATACGTTCATAAGGCCAATAATCAGGAGTTCCGTCTCCTTCTTTTCTGCCGGTAGCTTCACCGCCTAGAACTGCAGGACTATTTTTTTGAGCCTCCCAGTAGTTACTGATATTATTACCGGAAGCATAGCCTCTGTTATGATAATAATTCAGGTCTTCTATCGGTAATTCATTGTAAATTGCTCCTAAATAACTTCTTACGCCATAATCGGAGCTAAACAACGTTGCTTCATCAAAAATACCTTTAGGTTCTAAATCTAAATCCTGGCAGGATGTAATGGTTATCCCCATTACAACTATCATTATTAAATATTTAATTGTTTTCATTTTGTAATTTTAATTTCTGTAACCAAAAGTCAACCTCCAATCAGAATCTAAGAATTGCTCCTATATTAAATGTTCTGTTTACAGGATAGTTGTAAAACAAAACACTGCCTTCTGTTCCGGGATTAGCACCACCACGGGAACCGGGACGTTCAGGGTCCATATACTTATTTCCTGAAAATGTCAATAAGTTATAACCGTTAACATAGAGTCTTATGTTATTTATATTCACTTTTGATGTCCATGATTCAGGTAATGTATAACCTACCTCTAGCGTTTTCAGACGAATATAAGAGGTGTTTTTTATACCTGTTGTTCCTGTATTGAACGGCCTGCCTGTTGCAGGGTAATATCCTTGAATCCATTCTGTGTCAGGACTCCATGGGTCATCCCAGGGGTTTAATGTATGCCATCGGTCTGTGTAGATATTTAAGGCAGCGCCGCCATCAAATGGCCCAACTTCCGTAAATACTTCATCATACTGGTTGTATACACCTGCAGCACCTTGCCAATTCATTGAAAGATCAATATCTTTCCAGCTGAATCCGCCGTTTATGCCGTAGTTGAATGTTGGCAGATTGTAAGTAGCAACCGGAAATCTGTCATCATTATTTATCACGCCATCACCATTCCAGTCAGTATAGTAATAATCTCCGGGAAGTGAACCCTGACCAAAATTACCACCTGTAGTGTTGTGCTGATTTCTTATCTGATCTAAACTTGTAAAGCGTCCTGCTTCCTGAATAGCAAACCATATATCACGGTTTCTTCCTGAAACATCTTGTCGGTACCAGTTTTCCATTGAGTTACCGGCGGGACTGTCAAGTCTGTATATCCATCTGTTTTTAGTTGCGGAAATTTGTCCGTCAATCCAATAGTGGAAATCCTGAACACGGTTTCTGTGTCCCAAACTTACTTCCCAGCCAAATGTTCTGTCACTTTCCAGGTTTTGCTGAGGCATTGTAGCACCAACGGTTCCGGGTAGTTCTATTTCAGGCGTTCTAAGTAAGCCATCACGTGTTCTTCTAAATACTTCGAATGAACCTGTTAGTTTTTGATTCCATAGATTTAAATCAATACCTGCATTCAACGTTTTTGCTGTATACCATGTAAGATTTGGGTTAGGTATAGCTGTTGGATTTACTGATGTCTGAAAAATACCGTCGTATAACCAACCTCTGCTGGAGGTAAGATTATAACCAACAATAGTTGATGGATAATTACCTGCTGAACCATCATCTCCAAGAGATCCGATTGAACCCCTGAGCATCAAGTTTGTCAGGAATGGAAAACGATCCTTGACAAAATCTTCTTCACTTATTCTCCATCCCGCTGATAGAGACTGAAACAGACCCCAGCGAGTTTCTTTAGGGAATCTTGAAGATCCGTCATATCGGAATGAATAGTCGATAATATATTTAGATTTGTAGTCATAATTTGCCTTACCGACAATTGCCTGTCGTGCATTATCTCCAACTCCTCCCATACCGCCTACCTGGTCTTCTTCATCTCCTGCAAATAGATAGTCACTATCGAAAAACATATTTCTGCGTGCATAAAAGCTGTCCCAGAAGTTATACTGTTCTTCAAAAAGTACCATACCTCCCACGTTATGATCACCAAACTTATTTGCATAATTAAGTGATAGTTGCATTACTGTACTATAACCTAGCTCTGCTCTGCGCTCAAGGCTTCCCGGACTGTTACGTACAAACGTTTGAAGTGTACCATCGCCTTGACGGTTATACAAGTTGTAGGTCCTTTGATTTTCAGTGTTGTCTTGAGCATTATAGTCGTAACTGTAAAAAGCACGTGCATCAAGACCCTTAATACCTGGAATCGTGTATGTCAAGCTTAAAGCTCCGTTAAAATTAGTGTGTTTCACTTGATTATACCCTGAAAAGTTGTTATCAGTTGAAGCAACAGGATTTTCATTTTCAAGCATTTCTCCGTCATAAGCGGGAAGGGTATGGTCTCCGTCAATCCAAGCCTGTGATGTAGGCCTGTAGGTCCATGCTTTTTTATAAACGGCCCAAATGCTCGTATAAGGTTGATTTCTTTCGTCTTTAAATCCACTGAGCATAACTGAAGCCTTCAAACGATCCGTAATTCTTGCATCAACGTTAGCTCGGAAGTTCCAGCGATCATAATTCAATGATTTGCTCTTATATGATCCCATTTGATCCATATAACTCAAATTAAAGAAATAGTCAATCCTGTTTGAACTCCCATTAACCGATAGATTATGTTGTTGCTGAGGAGAAACTTTATCAAATAATTCGTTTGTCCAGTTAGTACTTTGCTTTAGTCCTGTACTATATTCAAACATCTGATCATAAGTGTAACGAAGAGGTGCCGGAAAGAAATAATTATTTCCAAAGTTAGAATTCAAATATTTTTCATTCATAAGTAACATGTGTGTTACAGCATCGGCGGTTTCAGGTAGATATAGGAATGTTTGAAAACCTACGTTGGTAGAGAATGTAATATCAAACTTACCTTCAACTGCTGAGGAACCTCTTTTAGTTGTAACCAGGATCACTCCGTTTGCTGCCCTTACTCCATAAATAGCAGCCGAAGCATCTTTAAGAACAGATATACTCTCAATCTCACTTGCATTCATACGTGAAAAATATCCCTGATCGCGTGGAACTCCATCTACAACAATTAGAGGAGATCCCATACCACGAATATCAATCACGTTATCAAACTCTCCTGGTTGAGAACTTCTTTGAGAAATGCGTACTCCGGGTAATTTACCAGAAAGCATATTCACTACGTTCTCATTCTTGGTAACAACTAACTCTTGATTGGTAACTGCCGAAACAGCACCGGTAAGGGTTTCCTTTTTCTGAACTCCATAACCCACAACTACAAGTTCATCAAGAGTCTGGGTGTCCTCTTTCATTGTTATTTTTAATTGAGTTTCTGAAGCTCTTACTGTTATATCCAAATAACCTATGTATGTTATTATTAGCTCTTCGTTTGGAGCAGCCTCCAGTGTGAAGTGTCCGTCTAAATCTGTTATTGTCCCTCGGGTAGTACCACTTACCATAACATTTGCTCCGATAATTGATTCACCCTGTTCGTCCAGAACTGTTCCGTTTACAGTTCGTATTTGAGCAAATATCGGTAGTGTAGTAATGAGACAAAAAAACATGATGATCATATACTTCAAAGAAGCGGATACATATCTTTTTTTTATCATATTGTTTTATTAAATTTTATTCAAGTTATTCTTTTTAGAATAAGAAGCCCCCTTCATACAACCTTAAGCGGTTGTGATTTTTTTTACATTAAAGGAGGCTCTTTTTAATGATCAGCCTCTATTAGCTTATCTTGGAGCAGGATCAGTAACGTCTGGAGGACTTACCCGACGATTGATCCAAAAGAATACAAGAGCTCCGTCGTGACCAATGCCTCTTTCGCCATATGCATATTCATATCTTAAACCAACTCCTACTCGCAATGCATTTCCACCGTATTTATCTGACATCTCTAGACCATTGTTAATTACTCTAAATCCAAATGTGTCCCACATTTCTGCTACTGGAATTCCATCATATCCTGCAATAATCTCACCATTGCCTTTTTGTTCCGCCGGTATATCAAGGTTGCGTCTTTGTGATGCAGCAATAGAAGTCTGACGGTTTCTCCAATAAAGACCTCTTGAGTGTTTAGCCAATTTTGCGCCTAATTCTCCAAGTTGAAGTTCATCACCATCATTGTAAATAATATAATCACTGCCTAATAATACTTCAAAACTTGCAAAAGCTTGAACAAAATTGCCTCCATCATGCATAGGTTTAAAATTGCCTGCTGTAAATTCCTTATTGAAATTATATATCCGAGCTCCTTTTTCCCATACAACATCTTCTGGATATTCAATATGTGGTGAACCATCAAAAGAGCCTGCAAATGCTGCATTCGGAATTTCTGCAATAGGATCAACAATCTTCCAGTAAATTTTATGCACAATTACATCGTTAACAATTACATTGATTAGAATACCACTGTTTTGCTCTGCATTTGGAGCATCACCATTAGTTCCGGGACGGGCTTTCAGTTCCCATGTGCCATCTGAAGAAAGAGCATTGCGAAATACATCATAACGGTTACCCTGATTTACATTGTCGTTCTGATATGTTTTAGCACCTAATTCAAAACTAACTTCACCCTCAGGTAATTCAGTGAAAAGATCTTTGAAGTTGAAGGTTCCTAAAACATCAACTGTAGGCTCCGGAAGTGTAGCTGTAGAGAATCCATTATCAAGCTCAGTATAGTCTGTAACTGCTTCAATAAGTTTGGCAGCAACTATTTCTTCAGGCATGCCTGTGAAATCAGCAGGTACTACCAGGTTGAAGTAATTTGAAACAAATGTGTTACTCCCCAAATCCATTTGAAGGACTACTGCGTATGTTTTACCGGCTGTTTCGATATCAAGTACACGTATTGGCACATTAATATAGTCACCATCCAAAGTAACTTCTCCATCAACTCTGAAAAAATCTCTTGCTGAACGTGTTTTTAATTCATGTGCGGCACCAATACTGAAGGTTGCATTTCCAAGGGTAGCAGTTGTAAGTGACGGTTTAACCAAAAATCTTACAGTTGTTTTTCCATTTACATCAACATTTACATTACCATCAGTAAATTCAGGAGAATATACTAATGAATGAAATCCTGTTACAAGTGGTATTTCATAATCCTTACCATCAACAGTTATAACGATGCTGTTCTCTTTTTCAACAAGTTCAAGAGATGCACCACCGCCACCCGAAGTTGGTGTAATTGTAATTGTTTGTCCACTACTCAATACTAATGTCCAAATCCCTTCGTTTTGAGTTGCACTGGTAATTGTTGAACCTGCAGGCAGATTTTCCAGCTGTTCTTTAACATCGCGTATCATTCCTTCGATAACAGTGATACGTGCGTCCAAATCATCATTATCATCGCTACATGAAAAGAAGGTTCCAGTGTAAAGAACCAAAGCTCCAATTAGGAGCAAATAGAAAAATTGTTTGTTCATAATGAATAATTATTAGTCAATAAATTTATAAATCATTTATTCTTACTTTTTTTTTAAAAAAAATATTTGAAATTTTCTTCTAATATAGTTCAAGCTGATTAAAATTAGTGTTAATTATGAATTAACGGAAAGATATAATTGGTAAATGGCTTTATTTTAACATACTAAATTTCAAGTTAACATTTTTGTAATATTTGTTTTAGTACTATGCTTTTCCAGTTTATACAGTTTATTATATATAAATTAAGTTTAAAAGTGATTTTTATAGTCGTCTATCAGGCATTGAATTAACTAAATTCCATTTTGAATTGAACTCTCTTCTGATTATATTTGTAATCGATTAAATAAGTAAAGTAAATAACTAGTCTTTTAACTTTAATTTTTCTATTTATTCAGCTGTTTCACTTGTTCAATAATGAAAAAACGTTTTTCAATAAGTATTATTTCATTTATTATTTCAATAGTCTGTTTGTCTCAGGAAACAAATGGTTTGGCAGGTCTTTATTTTACATCAGGTGAAGCTGTGCAAGATAAACGAACCTCTTTAAATCTCACTCCTTATGAATCGCTCAAAGCTAATGGAGGGATAACAGTTGACTTTGATCTTAATTTCAGACAAGGTGACGGGCATTATGGTTACATCTTTAGAATCATCACAGACGATTCTGATAATTTTGATCTTATTGCTAATCTTGGATCAGATACAAACACCTTTTCTCTTGTGTTTAAGGATGAAATATTATTTACATTTCATAAATCTGAATTGCCGGATTTCCAGTTTGATACTTGGATGAAGTTTGTATTTGGACTTAATTTGGAGAAAAAAGTAGTATCATTATCAATTTCAGATGTCACAAAATCGGTCAATATTCAAACTCAGAGTGTAGATAATTATAAATTGTTTTTTGGATTATGCAATGAAGATCCATTCCAGACTACGGATGTTTGTCCTATGACTCTAAGAAATATTACGATTTCTGATGTTAGTGGAGCTGAATTGCGAAATTGGCCACTTTCTAAACATGGAGATACCAAAACCTATGACAAAATTGTAAATGCGATTGCTGTAGTACAAAATCCGGAATGGCTAATTGATTCACATCTTATCTGGAATAATTTGAGACAGTTTACTCTTCAGAAGTTTTATGGAGTTGCAGGTGACCCTGAAAATTCATATCTCTATTTTGTTGATGTTGACAAAATTATAAGTTATAACCTAACAACCGACCACTTTGATACTATTCCATATTTATCCGGTAAACCTTACGGTGAGCTCAACGAGAAACATGTAATTTTCAATCCTTATACCGATGAAATATGGTCATATAATCTTGATCAGCTGGGCATAAGCAGATTCAATTTCTCTTCAAAGAGCTGGTCGGCAAATCCTACAACAATGGAAGAAGCCAATTTTGCTCATCACAACAAATTTTTTTCACCCACTGATAGTTCACTTGTAGTAATGTTTGGTTACGGTCAATATCGATACAATAGTGTAGTATACAATTATGATCCAAAAAAAGATCTGTGGTCTGAATATGAGAGGATAAATCAGATTGAACCACGCTACCTTGCCGCAACCGGATTCCTGGATAGTGAAACGTTATTGGTATTTGGAGGTTATGGAAGTAAATCGGGGCGACAGGAGGTTATGCCAAAATCCTTTAACGATCTGTATGCTTTTGACATCAACACTAATAATTTTGAAAAGATTGCTGAGTATAAGCCGTTTGAAACGTCTTATGTTCCAATAGAATCTCTTGTATTAGATAGTGACACTACAGGTTTTTATACTCTGGTTTATGATCGCACTAAATATAACACTCAGTTGCGTCTCATAAGAAATGGAATATACGAACCGACTCATGTTATTTATCCTGATTCTATTGAATACAACTTTCTTGATACAGAATCATGGGCAAATATTTATTTACACAATGAGTCAGGGAAGATGTTTGTGGTCACAGCAAATAAAACCGATATAGCTATTTACTCAATGGCATACCCTCCTCTTATGATAGATGATGTGATTCAGGTTGAACCTGTAATTAAAAATGTGAATAAAAGTAATATAAGAATATTATTACTCATCGTTTTAATTATAATAAGTGTTGGTATAGTCATCGCATCAAAAAGAAAACTAAGGAAGAAGTCAGATAATGCAATTAACGACGATTATAAATCAATTTTTAGAACAGATATACTATATAAAGAAGAACAAAACCGGAAATCCTCAATAATCATGCACGGAAATTTTCAGCTGTATGATTATGAAGGAAATATTATATCAAATGAAATGTCTCCAACTTTGAAACATCTTTTTTTAATAATCTTCTTAAACACAGTAAACTCAGGTAATGGCATTTCTTCTAAAAGGTTAGATGAGACTTTATGGTATAATAAAAATGAGAAGAGTGCCAGAAATAACAGAAACGTGAATATTTCCAAGCTAAGAACCTATATTGCAGGGATTAAAGGTCTTGAGCTTATAAATGAAAATTCTCTTTGGAGTTTCAATATTTCATCTGATATATTTTGTGACTATTTGCTAATTAATAATATCATATCACATCCTAGAATGGAGCTTAAAGAGGATGAACTTATAGAAGTTATTGGATTACTTAATAAAGGTAATTTTTTATCAGATGTAGAGGTTGATTGGTTAGATACTTACAAATCTAATTATGTAAATCTAATTATTAATTTTTTATTGGAGCAAATTAAACAGCCAAAGTTTTCAAAGAATTATCAAATGCAGATTCTTCTTGCCGACACTCTAATGTCATTTGATTCCCTTAATGAAGAAGCCCTGTTTATTAAATGCAAGGCTCTTCATAAAGAGGGAAAAGGGGGACAGTCTTATGAAGTTTACAAGTCCTTTGCTAAAGAGTACCGGTCATTGCTCAATGAGGATTATCCAGTCACTTTCAATGATATCATTAAAAATAAAAAGTGAACTCAGAACCCGAAATCATCTATCACAATCTCCTCAACCTCATCATGCTCTATTTCTATGATATTGTGCGTGTCAATTCCTTCCACATATATCGCCTTAAAGGGAATGGCAGGGCATACATACTCACAGCCACCGCATCCTACACATATTGAAGTATCTGTTTCGGGTATTGTAAGGTGCCCTTTGTATGGAACCATGTGAACTGCCTGAGTAGGACAGTGTTCTGAGCAGGCACCGCAACTTGTCTCGTCGTAATATACAATACAGTTTTCAAGTATAAATTGCACTTGTCCCATTTGTGTGTGATTTTTTTCTTCAACTGTTAACGGTAGTATCGCACCTGTCGGGCACACATCTCCGCATACGGTGCAATCATAATTACAAAAACCCTTGTCAAAATACAACTTTGGTTGCATTATCCCTCCAAGACCATATTCCAGCAGTGCCGGTTTGATCACTCTAGAGGGGCATTTGCTTACACATAAATGGCATGATATACATTTCTCACGCAGATGGTCAAATGAAAGAGCCCCGGGAGGAGCGATAGGGATCTGCCTTTTAAGTTCTCTTTTTGGAAGAATATCTCCTGAAATCTGTTGAGCCAGCAGCTTACTTGCAGCAAGTCCCGTAACCAGTGAAGCTGAGAGGAATCGACGCTTGGATTCATTCACCGTTTTTACTGCTTCTTTAGAATGGGCTAACTTCTCTGAAGTTGAAGAATTTTGAGGTGCTTTTTCTTTAATGTAAGTATAAGCAGGCATCGCTTGTGCAATCTGTTCCTTCTTTCGTTTAACAATTTTGTATTTCATTGCATCACGGTTGCAGACTTCAATACAGTTGAAACATGTTACACATCTGCTGTAATCAATTTCTTTATTCTTTGAATCAATGCATGATGATTTGCATTTCATTGAACAGAGTCCGCACATGTTGCATTTCTCGTCAACAAACTGAATTTTGAAGAGTGAGTATTTGCTTAAAAAACCGAGAGTAGTTCCAACCGGACAAATTGTGTTGCAATATGTCCTTCCGCCTCTCCATGCCATATAGCCGATTACGAAAAGTGTGATTAAGGCTATAATCATTGATGAAACGCTTAAAGTATAGATACTTACTTTATAAAACGAATAATTGCCAAATGAAGTAAAGATTGTCTCAAGAAGATTGTTACCTGCCAGATAACCAGGCCTGAAAAGGTGTGTTACTATCCTTCCGTAAGCACCGTAAGGGTCGAGCAGACCAACCAAAAAATTAAATCCTACTATGAATGCGACAACTGTAGTTCCCAAAACACTCCAGCGAAGGATGTTTTTAGCCTTACTGTACTTGTACCTCTTTTTTTTATTGAATTTCTTTGATAACCACGCTGCAAAATCCTGGTAAACGCCCATAGGACAGATAGAAGAACAATAAACTCTTCCAAAAAGGAGGGTTAGTAATAAGAGAGACAGTAGTATTATGACATTTAAAGAAAGAAGTGCAGGGATGAATTGTATCTCTGTAAGAAATTTTAAGCCCTCAGGTATAAACCCCCTAAAATCCAAAAAATAGAGGGTAACCAGGGTTAGAATTATGACAGATAGTGTTACACGAATTTTTTTAAGCATGATGCTCTCTTTTAGATTAGTTTTCCATAAGTTTGATTACATGCCAATAACCCGATTTTAATCCGGGTTATTGGTGTAATTGTGAGACAATTAATCTTAGATTAAAATTATATCCGAACTCTTCTGATATTGATTTTATCGAGGTCCATAGTTCCCAGTCCCAGCTGCTGAGCCTTTGAAATATGTGTTACATTTTCAAGCGGCATTTCACGAGCCTGATTGAAGAAGTTTGCGGCTGCAGTGTCAGCTGCGACAATGTCCTGAGACATAAACAACCCTTTTGAAAGAACAACATCAGAAAGCGATCTGCCTCTGGGTCCGCTTGTTTTCATCAGCCGGTAAGCATCAACAATATTCAATACAGGTCTCTTCTCATAGGTGCATATATCTGCAATACATTGTTGTAAGTCGTTTGCGTGGAAAAAACCTCTGTCCCAAACAATACCCATATAGTTTTTCATTGAAATGGTAAGTTGTGCCCCACCATGATTTTTAAGTATTGGAACATTTATCCACTTATCACTGTCCACAATAGCCTGGTGAATCTTTGCAGTTTTCAGGTTCCTGCCCTTTGGTATGGAAACAGTCTTGTAGTAAGACTCCTGATGAGCAGGCAAAACTTCTGCACCCGCTTTTCTCGCTGCATCTTCTATACCGCTGTTAGCATACGATTTGCGCCAGTCATCACAAGTGTGATCAAAAACCTTAACTTCAGATGCACCCGCTTCAAAACATTGTTTGATAATTTCAGTAACAAGTTTAGGATTAGTGTTTGCACCCATCTCAACAGGCTGATCCCAACCAATATTGGGCTTTATACACACTTTATCGCCTTTGCTGATGAAGTTTTTCATTCCTCCCATCTCTTCGATAGCTTTGCGAAACATAGCTTCAGGTTCTCCACCCATAACGGCAACCAAATCATATTTGGCAGCGGCATTAGTGGTTTGAAACGATTGTGAGAGTATGCTCATGGCATCAGCTTCTTTCATAGTAGTAATTGCAGCTCCTGTAAGGGCTACTGAACGTAAAAATTTCCGTCTGTCCATAATATTTATTTTTTTTCGATGATTCAGTTTTCAGTTCTGATAATCTCAACACAGGTATTTATGATACCACTTTAAGTCTACATTTTAATTTCGATTATTTATAAATCGATCCGTAATCCTCCGAAAACGGTTGCACCCGGCATAGGGTAACCGGCGTTTATTTCATATTCCTGACCAAGCAAATTTTCTCCTCTTACGAAGATATCAAGCCATTCAAGAGCTGCAAAGTTAATTCTGGCATTCCAAAGCCATGCATTTTCAGTAATAGGTTCTGGTCTTACTGATGTATACAGATTTCCCAAATACTGCATGCCGGTAGAAAAGTGCCACTTCTCAATTGTATAATTCCCACTTATATAAAGCTTATGTTCAGGAGCTCCTAATATCTTATGAATCATATTCAGCAGACTGTAATTTGCTGAGAATCTTAGATCTTCTGTTGCATTATAGTTAGCGGTCAATTCAATACCTTTGTTTTCAATATCTCCAGAATTGACGTTCAAAGGTCTTCCTTCCACAATTTGAACCTGGATAAAATTATCACCTTTGATATAGAAAAGATTAGCACCCAGACTTACTCCTGTCTCCGGAATCGATTGAAGCAGTGATATTTCGTAATTCATAAGTCTTTCTGCTTCTAAATTTGGATTACGGGGAGGAAACATATACATCTCTCTGATTGTGGGGTTCCTGAAACCTTTGCTGACAATTGCTTTCAGCGAAGTGTATACTGTGGGTGTGAAGCTTATTCCAAACTGTGGAATCCATTCCGATCCGTTTATCTTGTGATGATCAAGTCTTATTCCTGCATTTAGTGTCAATCTGTTATCCAGAACCGTTTGCTGCATATTAAGGTAACCTGCAACATTATTTACATGTATATTCACCTGAGTTGAATCTCTTGCAGGATTTTCAGGAAATTTATTCCAAGCTTTGCCTCCAAATCGTTGTAGATCAACCCCGGCGGTTGTTTTGTTCCCTTCAAAGAAGCTGTATGACTGATAGGCTGATACACCAAACATTTGGTCATTTGAGCGAAAACGATGCTCTGGAGGCACCCCCGGTTGGGTTGGCGTTATAAAAGACTGGTAACCGTCATTAATCTTGTGAGTACCGAAATTGTAGAATAACTTCACTGCACCTGAAGTGTTGACATAATCATTTTCCAAAGATGCGGATGCTACTCCGCGCAGGATATCAGCATCGTTATCAATAATCGGACTTGATACGGGGCCCGGGTTCGAACTCAAAGTTTTTGACAGATTTAGATCAATAAAACTACTCCAGTTACCCGTGAAATCGTAACCTGCCTTGGCATATCCGGTGAACTGTTCAAAATCCATATTATCTCTGTGACCGTCGGAATGGCTATAGCCCAGACTACCATTAGTATAGAAATGATTTTTTCTCATTCCGTCGGATACTTCAGCATTCAACGAGTTATAGCTTCCGTATGAAATCTGAGCGGATTTATGACGGCCATCGGTTTTATGTTTTTTGGTGATTATATTAATAACGCCACCCATAGCATTTGAGCCATATAGTACAGATGCGGGTCCGCGAACAACTTCTACCCGTTCTGTCATCATCGACTGGTAACTGTCTGCCAGAGGATGCCCCATAAGTCCCATATATTGCGGATGTCCGTCAATCAGCACTAAAACCCCCGAAGTGGGCGAACCTCCTATACCTCGTATACTCATTCCACCGGCAGCTCCTGCCGCAACGCCATATCCCATCACACCGCGTTGAGAGATGAATAGTCCGGGTACTTCCTCAGTTAGCAAGGGTAGGAGTGAGGGTTGCATTCTTCCGGTAATTTTATTTCCGGAAACTACCGAGATACTCATTGGTACATTGCGAAGATTTACTTTAGGCATTGTACCGGTAACAACTACCTCATCCAGACGGATTGTATCATTTAAACCTCCTGATTCTTCAAAAGCAATAAAAGATGGATTATTGCTAAACAGATGGGATAAAACTGATAAACAGAATATGAATAAAACTGAAGTTCTTCTCATATTATCCAGGGAAATTTGAAGCATGACTCATCGTAAAGCGAATAATCTGCTTTTCCGTTTACAGCGAATGTTTTAATTTGCCTGGCACCATGTAAAAGATCGATGGCGAATTGTACAGTCGCCCCTGTTTTTATGCGATCTTCAACCAAAAGAATATTTTTATCCCTAAATTCGAATTCTATTGGTGAAATCAATTTGGGAGTGTCATACTTTGGCTTCTGGTTGGGGTCGCGCAAGTTTATTTTTAATAGTTGCATCTCTATGTTCAACTTCTGATTGATGATCGCGGCTGGAATAATCCCGCCGTTTGCAATAGCAACTATCATATCGAAAGTTTCGTGAAATTGGATTTCACGAAACCGTTGCATAACATCTTCAAATGATTTATAATCTATCATTTTATACAATTAAAGCTGTGTAAGTCAGGTGTTTTTGATTGTAATCAACACTTAACTCAGACTTTAGACAAAGCTTTAAGAACAAAATAGCCTCCAATCAACTGGATTAACATTCCCGGAACACCGATACGGAAATCCTGAACAGCAACCTGGAAGTTTTGTGTCATTGCCCACTCAATACCTGTGCCGATAAACTGGTATGCAAGTATTGCCAGCAAAATGCCAAGCAATGATACTTTACCAAAATGTTTAGCAGCCATTGCAGCAGCTACAGCAAGTATAGCCGATTTGATCATAATTGCCGGCAGAACTGCTACAGGAGGCATACCAAAAATAATACTGTTGGCAAGTGGAGAGAGTATTGCAGTGAGCAGTCCAACATGAATACCATACTTATAAGCAGCAATTAACGTGAAGAAATAAATTGGCAGAAAAATAAATCCGCCTTGAGGAACCAAATGTGCAAGCTGAGGCAACAGTAGGTTGCCGACAATAAATACCGTGGCAATCAGGTATGTTTTTGTGTTGTTTAAGCTTAGAGTGTAAAGTTTCGCAGTTGTAGCCATAGTGTGTCTTTATTATATTGTTAAATTTAATTCATGTGCTATCATTTAACGTAAGTTACAAATCTATGCATAAAAAGTCGTTTAATGCTGAGATAGGTTGTTATTTTTTATTTAAAAAACGCAAAAACAAGGAATATATACTTTTATCAATAACTTTGCAATCAACAAAACTACACAAATATGTGGAAGGATATTCTTTATGTAGGTATTGGCGGAGGTATTGGAAGTATCTTTAGGTTTATTGTTTCCCGTTTAGTAATAAGATATGCAAGTCCTGAATTGACTTTTGCAGGTACACTTGCAGTGAATATTACAGGTTGTTTCATTATTGGAATTTTAGCCGGATGGATGCTTGCGCACCAGCCCGATAATCAGTCGTTCCGATTGCTTTTTATCGTGGGATTCTGCGGCGGATATACTACATTCTCTACTTTTGCTTTTGAAAATCTGCGCTTGATTGAAACCAATCAGTGGGATTTGTTTGCAATATATACTTTGTCAAGTGTAATATTGGGTTTACTGGCAGTATGGGGAGGTATGAAGCTAACGGTGTAATTCGTACGTGTCTCAGCCCAACATTTTTATTTTTTTCTCATAAAAAAACGGCAAGGAAACTAAAATGTTTCCCTGCCGTGAGTTGATTTATACTATAAAAGGAGTGTTAATTCTTATAGTTCCTTAACCCTGATATTTCTGAATTTAACCGGTGAGCCATGTCCCAGGAATCCTATGTGTCCTGTTTCGTTAAGTAAACCCGGGTGATCACGTCCATCAAGGGTGCCATTTTTTGAAGCTTCGCGGATATTGCCATCCAGTATCGTGGTTCCGTTAAGAGTAATCTTGATGTTATTACCATCAGCAATTACTTCCTTATAGTTCCACTCACCTACAGGTTTGAGTGCTCCTCTCTTGGCAGGAATCACACCATATACAGAACCGTGATACTGATATATTTCAAGATTCTCATAAATAGGAGCATCATTATCCAGTATCTGAAGTTCCATTCCCACGTAGGCGGCATCACCTTCTAAAGGAGTACGTATACCTAATCCGTTATTAGCACCCGGAGTAAGCATGAATTCGAAACGGAATACAAAATTGTCGAATTGATCTTTAGTGTAAAGATTGCCGCCTGATCCTATAGTAGGAGGGTAGAGAACAATATTTCCGCTCTCTACGGTATAATCTACCTTGTTTCCTGTCCACTCATCAAGATTAGTTCCGTCGAAGAGTACTTTAAAGCCCTCAGCTTTCTCTTCTTCAGAAAGGACAAATGGTTCAGGACGAGGGATCTCCTTAATGTAGATATCCCTGTATGCTACTTTACTACCGTGAGCCTGTAATTCGATCTGCTCAACAGGGAAAATAGGCTGGCTTCTGTCCCAGTAATTTTCAAGAATCACATTATCTGTTACCAGTTCACCGTTCAGCCATACAGACACTCTTTCTCCAACCATTCTGATAAGGAAGCTGTTCCATTCACCCACCTTCTGATCGGCAAGCTTAAGCGGAGTGCTCCTGTGAGTTTGATTGTTGTACAGACCGCCTGAACCTACCTGTGCACCAACATTAACCCTGGCTGTATCCCACATCTGCACCTGTGGAGTGCCGCGAAGATAAATACCGGCATCAGGTTCCGGTCCCGGGTACATTTTCCAGTCAACCAGCATTTCAAAATCACCATACTGTTTTTCGGTGCATAGATTATCATAACCCTTGCCGTCGAAAACAATCTGACCGTCTTCAACTTTCCAGTCCATAGCCATCTGTTTGTCAGCTTTTGCCTGTGAAGCAGCCAGCTCTTTATCGCTCATTTTTGCTCTTACGATCGGATTAGCAACAAGCCCCTTCCAGCCGTCAAGGTTTTTACCGTTGAAAATAGAAACAAAACCGCCCTCAGATGGGTTTTCAGAAAGGAATTTATTGATCGACTGACGCTGATAGTCTGCATCGGGGTTAGAGAGTGTTTTTGCCGCCTTGTTTAAGGCAGCAGTTGAAACTTCACCTGCGAATGCCGGGTTAGAAATTCCGATATTCATAACAGCAGATGCTGCAGATTCACTGAGCGCAGGAACATCCATATAAGGAGCTGCAAAAAACATTGCCTGATACTGG
This sequence comes from Fermentimonas sp., assembly GCA_028709385.1. Classification (GTDB taxonomy): domain Bacteria; phylum Bacteroidota; class Bacteroidia; order Bacteroidales; family Dysgonomonadaceae; genus Proteiniphilum. The sequence continues at coordinate 15,864 of JAQVXD010000005.1, read as the reverse complement.
CCAGTACTGCCCAACTGTCTGAGTATGCTGTTTTTCTGCCTGTCATTTTGAGCAAACTCCATCGCTTCTCTCAGATAAAGGTATTTAACAGTGCCCGTTTCATCAGACCTGCGAATAACGTTTATGATAGCATCGACAACCTTATCTATCTCCTTATTGTCTTTGCTTGAACGAACAACATCCAGGAGAGGGTAAATCACATGAAATGAACTGATATTAGAAAGTGCATCAAAAGCTGCATCTCTGTTTGCACCGGTTTCACTCTTATAAGCGTTAGTTATTTCATTTATTGCATCATCAGTTCCGATTCCTGCAAGCGCACTGTAATAGAGGTGTCTGTTAGGTGATTTGTTCATTCTGTCTGTAACAGTCTCAATCTTCACATCTTCAGGAAGATATTTCAGTGCAGCATTAATTGCCTGCTGTAAAGCCGGAACAAAGTCATCATCAGATGTTTCAAGAAGAGAGAACAGGTCAGGAAGATTTTCTTCAGTGGAAACATCCTTTAGTGCATTAGCTGCAGCAGCTTTCACCTCTTTGTCATCTGTAAACATCTGGTTATATACCAAATTGTACTGATCATCCATTTTACGATTAGCTATCAGATCAAGGACAGCTTTTTTGCCGACAGTCTGAGAGTCGTTAAATACAGATGCAAGCGTATAAGCAATATCACCATCAAAGCTCATAAGTGCATTTTTGGCAAAAGCAACTGTTTCCTCATCACCGCTTTTGAGCAAACCTGCAAGAGCAATCAACGCATCATCACCGCCAATCTTAGCCAGTGCAAGTGTTACTTCTTTCTGAACAGCTTTGTCAGATGAATTTGCATGAGGGCTTAAAAGAGAAACAGCATCCGCAGTAGGATTTTCTCCCAACCAGTAAATCAGTGAAGTCAGCAGTTTTGGTGATTTGTTTGATGCGACCTCTTTTTGAATCAGTTCCACAGACTTACTGTCATTTTCGAAAGGATATATGTACATTACCCCGGTAAGATAAGCCAGATCACCATCTTTAATAACATTGTTAAGTAACTTGGAAGCATTAACAGAAGGCTGCTCCAGAAGAATACCTGTTGCAGCAATTTTCAGATCCTGTCTGTTTGATTTGGTTGCCGATTTGAGTAACCTTTCAGCCTCTTTCTTTACAGTTTTAGGTTCACTGCTGTTTAATCTGTCCAGCAAAGTTATATATGAGTCAGTTGCATTGTTTTTCTGATAAGCAAAATCTGACAGCTCTGCAAAATTACGAAGGGTCTTTAAAGACTGTTTGGTTCCAATATTTCCTAAAGCAGTCAAGATAACCTGCTGCATTTTTTCAGACTGATTACCGTTCAGCATTTCAAGCAGAACAGGTTCCGCAACACTGTAATCTGTATGTCCCAATGCATTGATTAAATTCAGCTTAATTGATTCCGGAGCAGAAGGGTTCAGAGCGCTTAATAACGCTGTTTTAGCCTTCACAGTTCCTATGCTCACAAGAGCCTGAGCAGCCGGATCAGACAGATATTCATCCTTGAGGTAACCAAAAAGAGTCTCAACATCATTATCACCACCTATAGTACGAATCTGACGGATTACATAAGCTTTTATATCCTTATCCAGAGGATTGCTTAATGCCTTTCCGAAAGTACTGGCAGTAGCAGCACGCAGAGCATCATCCTTTGCAACAAAGTGTGTCCACCCGCTAATTGCATATTCAACAGTCTCGTTGCTGCCTTTACCCGGAGCATACATCCTGTTAATCAAGTCAAGTAAACCCTCTTCACCGGTTGATACCAGATCGGCAATAGTCTGATTATATCCGGCCGGAGTCTCAGCCGGAAGTTTTGCCAGAGCATCAGCAACAATTGTAGCATTTGTTCTTCCCTGAGGCATTTGTGCATATAATCCTGCCACTAAAGAAAAACAGATACTGATTAAAATTATCTTTATATTTCTCATTATTACAATATTTATAAGTTAGATATTCCAGGGCGCACGCATAGGCTGGTCAATAAATCTGTTTGCTTCCTCATCGTTTACAAACAACTCCTTAACCGGGTCAAACTCCAGCGTTCTGTTAAGCTGAAGTGCCACAGCCCCCATATTTACAATTGTAGCAGAGCGATGTCCGTTTATCTCATTCAGTGCATATTTCTGCCTGTTGTGAATAGATTCAATAAAATCAGTATTCTGCTCCTCCGGTTCAGGGAAATCAGCCAGTTTCTTTTCCCAGTCAGGTATATCACATACAAAGTTTTTGTAAACATTACCATTTGGTCCTGCAATGTAAGGGGTATCAGGCTCACCATAATCACCACCCCAGAGCACAATCTGGCAACCGTCATCATATGTATAAGTAATGCTGCGCCAGGTGCCCACGGCATCAAAGTGTTGCTGAGGAGCGTCAACTTCAACCTTCACAGGGCTGGTGTTATCCTTTCCAAGCATATATTGTACAGGGTCGATGTAATGCTGACCCATGTCTCCAAGGCCACCACCGTCATAATCCCAGTAGCCACGGAATGTACTATGTACGCGATGAGCATTATATGGTTTAACAGGAGCCGGTCCCAACCACATGTCATAATCCAGTTCAGCAGGAACAGGCTGCGGTTCAAGATCAGTTTTACCCACCCAGTAGAATTTCCAGTCGAACCCGGTATGCTTACTTATAGTCACTTTAAGTGGCCAGCCCAGCATACCGCTGTCAACAAGTTTCTTCAGCGGTTTCACGGGAGTACCCAGTCCGTAGAACTGATCCTTGAATCTAAACCAGGTGTTAAGTCTGAAAATGTTGCCGTGTTGTTTTACCGCCTCTCTGATTCTTTTGCCTTCACCAATTGTACGAGTCATCGGCTTTTCGCAGAAGATATCCTTACCTGCCTTTGCAGCTTCAACCGACATTATACCATGCCAGTGAGGAGGAGTTGCGATATGAACAATATCAACATTTTTATCAATTATAAGATCTCTGAAATCATGGTAAAGATTAATTTTATCCTTCACCATTGCAGCTGCCTGTGATAGGTGATTTTTATCAACATCGCACATTGCCACTACTCTTGTGTTGTCATAAGGAATATGGCTCCGGCCCATTCCTCCAACACCTATAATCCCTTTAGTAAGCTGATCACTCGGAGCAATCATGCCTCTCCCCAAAACATGCCGGGGCACAATAGTCAGGAGAGATACCCCGCCTAATGTCTTTAAAAATTGTCTTCTGGATGTCATAAGATAGTTAGTGTATTTATAATAAGTATTTGTATGTTTGTATAGATTTTTACAAATATAGAGATAATTTTCAAAATGTCTAAGGTCTATTATAAATAATTTAAATAAAAACACCTACATATTATTAACCATAATACTAACTTCAGAGCTTTTGAGATTATCTGAAAATGCTTTTAAACGCAAGGTTTCATTCTCTTTCCCACTTTGAATTACCACCAGACATTTACCATAGAATGCTTTCCTTTGGGGTGATTTAAAACTCTCCAGACTTACAGGGTTGCCATTATCAACTCCGGCAATTTTACCATTTCCGGAAAGTTCAAAATGAATAAAATTATCAGCATTGGGACAAAGGTTTCCATTTTTATCTAAAACTTCAACGGAAACGAAACTTAAATCAACTCCATCATTATTTATAATACTTCTATCCGGAGTTAACCTTATCTGATAAGGCATCCCTGCACTGTGTATTTCTTTTGTCAGCACATCTTTTCCACTCTTACGTGTTACAACCTTAATTGTTCCGGGTTCGAAAGTAAGTCTCCACGAAACATGGAAAGAATTATCATTTTTACTCCTGATGCCTTGTGAAACATCATTGAGAAAAAGTTCAGCTTCATCTGCATTATTATAATATGCCCAAATATCAATATCCTGCCCGGGTTCCCAGTTCCAATGTGGAAAAACATGTAACATAGTTTCATCAGTCCATTCCGACTTGTAAAAGTAGTAAGCATCCTTTGGGAAACCTGCCAGATCAACTATGCCAAAATAAGAGCTCCTTGCAGGGAACCAAAAAGGAGTAGGTTCACCAAGGTAATCGAATCCGGTCCAGATGTACATACCACTTACATAATCATTATTCTTTACCTTTCGCCACGTCTCTTCATGCGTTGAACCCCATGGTACATGGCTATTATCATAAGAGGAGCATGATAATGTTGAATCATAAAATGGGATATCCCACCTCACCGGCCATATGTAAGCAGAATCAGAGGGCATACGGTAATATCCTCTGGTTGCAAGAGCTGACGTAGTTTCTGTTGCAATAAAAGGCTTTTCCGTATATCGTGCTTTTACACTGTCAAAATCCTCCAAATGATAATTTATTCCGATAATATCAAGTGTATCGGCCAATAAAAGATGATTCCATGGATTAGTTTCATTATTACCTGCAGTAACAGGTCGGGTAGGGTCCAGGCTCTTTACAATACCTGTTAACTTTTGTGTTAACATCGAATTTACGCTTAATCCTTCATCTAGAGCCGACTGATCCATATCGTTTCTCTGAAGGTTAAGAAGTATATTGGCCATTTTAAGGTCAATAGTATCCATTTCAGCATGGGTCCATTGCTCCATCACCTCATTTGCAATACTCCACATGAATACTGAAGGGTGGTTTCGATCGCGAAGAATGTGATCTGTAAGATCTCTCTCATGCCATTCGTTAAAATGAAGCGAATAATCATACTCAGTCATTTTCTTCCTCCAGATATCAAAAGTTTCGTTCATCACGATAAACCCCATCTTGTCACACAATTCAAGAAGCTCAGGTGCGGGAGGATTATGAGCAGTACGTATTCCATTTACCCCCATCTCCTTAAGTATTTCCAATTGTCGTTCAATTGCTCTCTTGTTAACAGCAGCTCCCAAATATCCTAAATCGTGATGCATACATACACCCTTGATTTTTGTGGCTTCGCCATTTAGAAAGAAACCTTTCACAGGATCAAAAGAAAATGATCTGACACCAAGAGGGGTTGTATAGTTGTCAATTATTTTTCCGTTGACAACCACTTCACTTTCCACTGAGTATAAATAAGGCCTGTCTATTGTCCAACTTTCCGGGTTATTTAAATTTAAATTTTGAGAAACATCACCAGTTAGTCCCGCTTTAATTTGTTCTTCGGATTCAGTTGAAGCGATTATTTTCCCCGCATCATCAATAACTGTTGTTCTCAATTTAAATAAAATATCTTCTCCAGTTTCATTTTTTAGTCTTGTATCAACATTGACAATTGCACTCTCCTCATTCACTTCAGGTGTAGTAACAAATGTTCCCCAAAGATCCACATATAAGGGGTTGACTACCGTTAACCACACATTCCTGTAAATTCCGCTTCCCGAATACCAGCGAGAGTTGGGTTGTAAACTGTTATCTACCCTAACGGCAATTGTATTTTCTTTTCCAAAATAAAGGTATGGAGTCAGATCATATCTAAATGAAATATACCCAAAAGGCCTTTTTCCCAGATAATGACCGTTAATCCAGACTTCGGAATTCATATAAACTCCGTCAAAATCGATAAACACTTTCTTATCTTCCAGTTTTCTGTCAATATGAAATGTTTTTCTGTACCATCCGATACCTCCGGGAAGAGCACCCCCTCCACTACCTGCAGGGTGATCTTCACTAAATTCACCCTCAATCGACCAGTCGTGAGGTAAATCTAACTTACGCCACTCATCATCATTAAAATCAATAGAAGAGGCTTCGGTAAAATCAGCCTGCTGAAAAGTCCAGCCTTCATTAAAACTGCTAACACTTCTGGGTTTTGCTTCTTTACATGAAACAAAGATTAAAGAAAAAGCAGTTAGATAGAGAATTATAAATTTATTCATATTTTTATATTATTAATCATACAAGGCAGGTCGTTGACTAACACTACTGCCTTTTATGATAATTCATTAGAATCAGAAATGAATAGTTTGTGCGCTACCTTTATACTCTACTAAAACACCTTTAGTGTCAAAATCCAATCCTTTCGGTGCATTTTTATCAACATAAACAACATTGAAACTTCTCTCTTTAAGCATTCCACTAAAGCTTCCTTGCCTATCCTCAATTTTTAAACTTCTTGTATTATCATCATATATAAACTGAATGGTTGCATAATTACCTTTTTCATAGTTGTAGTTATCACCTTCATCCTCATATAAGGTAAAAGAGCCATCTTTACCGCCATAAACAAATAGAGTTATTTTTTCTGCCGGTTTTTCATCACTATATTTAATTTCTGGACCATAAGGAATAATGCTGCCTGCTCTTGCAAATAGAGGTATTCTTTCATAGGGAGCATCAACAGTAATGGTTTGTCCACCTTCAATAAAATCTCCGTTATATAAATTATACCAACCTTCGTTTTCGGGAAAATAAACCTCACGACTTCGGGTTCCGTACTCATAAACGGGGCATACCATTATAGCGGGCCCAAACAAATACTGATCACTAATATTCGTTACATTCTTGTCTTCAGTGAAATCCATTACCAGTGCTCTCATTATGGTGTAATCCTTAAACCATGTCATGCCGGCAAGTGAGTAGATATAAGGCATAAGCCTGTATCTCAGTTTATTGTAATAATGCATGGATTGATACGCCGGATGATTTTCAGGAGCAATATTAAACATTTCCCGATAGGGGAATTGGCCATGTGAACGGAACAATGGAACAAATGCTCCAAACTGATGCCAGCGACTATTCAATTCGCGCCACTCTTTCAAGTCTTCATTTTCAATACCTGTCTGATCAAACAGACGCTGTCCGTTTTCATATCTCCTTTCTACGCAAAAACCCCCAATATCCATTGTCCAATATGGAATACCCGAAAGCGCGAAGTTAAGTCCTGCAGAAATCTGAGCTTTCATATCTTCCCAGCGCGTGCCAATATCGCCACTCCAGACAGCAGTAGAATATCGCTGAATACCGGCAAAGCCTGAGCGTGTCAGCAGAAATACCCTTCTCTCGGGATCAACGCCACGCTGACCTTCATAAATTGATTCTGCATTAACCAATGAGTATGCATTCAGGTATTTTGTTGATGGACCTAGAGCAGTCGGGTTCATCAAAGCCTTACGGTATTCCATAGAAGTATTATCTTGAATATTTGGCTCTGAAGCATCCATCCACCATGCATCAAAACCAAACGGATATAATTTTTCTTCAAGTTGATCCCAGAACATTTTCCGGGCACCCTCAGCATAAGCATCATAAAATGACCCTATATAACCGGGATAAATCCAGTCGCGTATACTATCTTTTACAGCCTGCTGATACATCCATCCATGTTCATCAAAAGCCTTATAGTTGTCGGTAGTAATATAAAACTTAGGCCACACCGAAATCATAATCTTAGCGTTCATTGCATGCACTGAGTCAACCATCCCCTTAGGATCGGGAAAACGCTCAGGGTCAAATTCATGATCTCCCCACGCGTCAACAGGCCAATACGACCAATCCTGAACTATGTTGTCTATTGGAATATCTCTTTCGCGAAATTCTGCAAGAGTAGTCAGAAGCTCATCTTGTGTACGGTATCTTTCCCTGCTCTGCCAGAATCCCATAGCCCACTTAGGCATTATTTGTGATTTACCTGTTACGGTTCTGTAGCCACTGATAACCTCATCAAGATTATCACCGTAAATAAAGTAATAGTCAATTTCATTACCCATCTCACTCCACAAGGAGAGTCTGTTTTGAATATCGTCTGGAACAGGATCAAGCACTCGCAGTGAAATATATGAAACATCACCATCAGGCTCCCATTCAATTCTGATTGGCACTCTTTGTCCGGCAGAAAAGTCATAAGAAAACTTATAATCATTTGGGTTCCACGCAGTACGCCATCTTTCCTCAACTAATTCCTGATTATTTAAGAAAATCTTGGTGTAGCCTGCATATCTTATCAAAAAACGATGAATTCCATTTTTGTCAGCTTCAATTTCACCCTCCCAAGTTACTTTAGCACCATTTAACGGAAATCCTTCAGGGAAATTTTTAATAAGCTCCAGATTCTCATAAGTAACAACAGGCTCTTTTCTTACTAATAACTCACCTCTGTCATCATTTCTATACGTAGCCGTTAACCCGCCTTCTGTGCCCTCTTTATCATATAATTTAAATTTATCCAGTTCTTCATAATCTCTGGGATCACCAAACTTTGTCCATGAGTAATTATCCCAAAGTATTCCATAGTTTTTGTCAGAAACGAAAAATGGGACTGAAACCTTTGTGTTGTACTGATAAAGCGACTCGTTTTTTCCTTTGTAATTAAACTCGTCGCTCTGATGTTGTCCGAGTCCATAAAATGCTTCATCATCGGGTGATTCAAAAACCTGATGCAGAGTATAACCTCTAGTGCCGTCAACCTCAATAGGTGTAAAAGTTTTGCCTCCACCCTCTGTTTCTCTGAGAATAGGTTTATTGTTTTTGTCAAAAAAGGAGACTTCGCCGGTTACTTTGTTCACTTTTGCATCTATCAATTTTGTTGAAAGGATTACAAACAATGAATCTTCTGCTACTTCATAGTCTTTTAAATAAGTGAGTCCAGGTACTTTTATAAGGCTCTCTTCTCTTGAGAATTCACTCTCAGGGGTTGCAGTAACACGAATTACCTTATCATTTACAGGTTGAAGTCTGGTCTTGTGTGTTTTCCCGTTTTCAGGCAACTCAACAGTGACGATAATCCCATCATTTGTTTTTTTGAAACTTGTGCTGTTACATCCTAAAAAAAGTATCGCAGAAATTAAAGTTAAAATCAAGTAGTATTTTTGGAACATATTCTTCTGTTTTTGTGTAGGTTTTATATTAACAGAGGGCAAATTGTTGTTTGCCCTCTGATCATCAATTACATTTTACAGTATCAGTTTTTAGGAACAAAAACCCAAAAATAAGCTGCACCCCACTCACCTGTTCCAGGAGGTGCGTAAGCTAATACAAGCTTGTCTTCTGTTAATACAAGAATATCGTAAGTATTTACAGGTATTTTACCTTCATCGGGTGAAATGCCGCATAATACAGTTACACCAACTGTCTTGAACTGACCGATTGCCCATTCAACACCGCCAGAAGTGGATTTTTTCTTATTCATATCAAATGAGAATGATCCAACCACTTCTGTTCCATTATTAAGTTTTTTAGTAAGAGATGCTCCATTAATTGATAATACCATACTTGCATCAGGTCCTTCACCTGGAGCTTGCTCTTCAACACCATTTTGATCAAGAACCCACCAAGCCGGTCCTCCAAAAGTTGCAAGGTAGCCACCATTACCCCAGCAAGCGGTTGAGGCCCATTCCCATTCTTTTGACCCATCTCCGCAAAGTAGACCCCACTCTTGAGGAACTGGGAATGTGAGTTCTTCAACATTAACAGTTAAAGATTTTGTGATAAATGATCCATCAGGATTTAATCCGGTGAATACTATTTCATTATCCCCTTCAATAACCAAAAGAACAGTATCAGTCATTTTTTGAGATACTCCAACACCATAATTCCAGCTTGATAAAACGGGACTATGATTCTCCATTACTATCTTATTAGACCTCTTCCCATTTACCACTAATGGTGTTGCTGAGATATCTAATTGTTCAGCAGTAAGTGGTTCTCCCATTGGTAATCTGTTTTCTATAGGATCACATGCAATACCAAGCAGAAAGAGCATAAGAGCAGCTATACTAAATATTATTGTTTTACGCATATTTTACAATGTTTAAGTTTAAGTATTAATTAATTTTACCATCCGGTAAATTCAGCATCAGGTGTTCCCCAACCAGCGTTTTGAGTTAATACGCCATCAGAAAGTTCAACTTGTGAATTAGGTATTGGCCAAAATCCTCCGGTTGCTTCATAACGAGCTTTGTAGCCTCCTCCGAAACCTCTCATTACTGCATCTACACCACGATTTTTAATGGCAACACCTTCTTGTTTTGCCAACTGATCTGCAGCATCACCCCATCTCATTAGATCGAAATAGCGTAACCCTTCAAATGCAAGTTCCCATCTTCTTTCTCTTTTAATTGCTTCAAGTGTATATGCAACAGGATCAAGGCCAGCTCTATCGCGAACTCTGTTAAGTCCAGTAGCATTTTGTGATAACTCTGAATGCATTAATAACACATCAGCAAATCTTATTAAAACTAAATCCTGAGTGTGCGATAGTTGATAATCTTCTTGTGCATTATCTTTCAAAATAGCATAAGAAATCTTGAAATTATTATCACTATCATATGCTGTTATAGGTACATACTTTTTCTGCCAAAACCCCGTCTCTTCCATTTGAGTATCGGCACCATATTCATAACTATCAAGTTCAGTTTCCACATTAAGGATTGAAGCAGTTCTCCTTATATCGTTGGGCTCTCTCATAGACCATTCATTCCACATTTCACTATTCACTGGACCTGCGCCCCAACCTTGCCCAAATGGGAATGTTGACTCACCACCATTATTAGATCGAAGTCCAAAGTGAAGATTGTATTGATTGGAATAACCAATTTTATATTGATCACCCCAGTCTACAGAAGTTCCAAACTTAATTGCAAATACAGATTCCTTATTTCCGTCATCTTCCCACATCAGACCTTGGTCTTTCGTATAATCGTAATGCTCAACAGTATATTCGTTGGTATAGGGCCATAGGTTGCGGAAATCACTTACTAAATCATGCCCGCTGTTTGATATACAATCATCTAACCAACCAATTACTTGAGTTTTTGTTATACTTCCTTCTCCTTCTGGCAAAGGCAGTTCCTCTTTACTATAATAGCCTGTGTAGAAAAGGAAAACTCTTGCCATTAAAGCTTCTGCTGCCCATTTTGTAGCATGGCCCGACTCTATATTCGTATATGGAGTTGAGTTCATCAGTTCAATAGCATTTTTAAGGTCAGATGCAATTTGAGCGTAAGTAACTTCAGCCGGAGACTTTGGCAGATTTTCAGCTTCAGTTTTGATTACTAAAGGTACTTCACCAAAAGTTTGTGAAAGCTCAAAATAGTATAGGGCTCTTAAGAAATATACCTCACCGGTGAATTGATTTTTTTGAGTTTCACTTTCCCAGTCCGTAAGATTTTCTAAGGTCTCCAGAGCCATATTTGCACGGAATATTCCTTGATATCTTGCCTCCCAAAAAGTTCCTAATCTATTTGGTTTAGTATTCATAAGATGATCAAATCCCTGCATATCCTTATCATTCTCACCACCACCTCCAAACCTGTCATCAGACGCTAGTTCAGCCATATAAAAATGAGAGTCAGCCACATTATTTATGGCTGTACTCAATGTACTATATATACCGGTAAGCTGTTTTTTTGCATCATCTACCGACATAGGGAAATTACTAGTGTTTTGTTTAGTATAACTCTGAGTATCAAGGAAATCTTCACACCCTTGTGTAAGCAAAGAAAAACAAATGACAGTAGTAATATAAATTATTTTCTTCATATTCATGATTTATTAAAATTTTAAATTAACACCTACCAAATACGTTCTTGGACTTGGATAAAAGCCCAAGTCAATACCTGATACCCAACCTTGATCGTATCCATAACCAATTTCAGGATCCATACCTGAATATTTTGTTATAGTAAACAGATTTTGAGCTGTAAAATAGATGCGTAACTGACTTAGCGGCATATTGGTGATCAAATTCTTCAAATCATAACCTAAAGTAAGGTTTTGCAACTTAACATAATCACCATTTTCTATGTAAATATCAGAGATAGTTTGCCAGTTAGGGTTACTACCGCTGGTTAACCTTGGAAGCCTGTTTGAAGTTCCTTCTCCATGCCATCTCTCGAAAATATCGGTCGTATAGTTTTGCAATGGTGAGTCAGCAAAAGAACGATATGATTTAGCTATTTGATGTCCAAATTTACCTACTGTAGTCACAGAGAAGTCAAATCCTTTGTAACCAAAGTTAAGTGAAAAGTTTGCCTGAAAATCAGGATTAGGATCACCTATCATAACTTTATCTGCATCAGTAATTGCACCATCTCCGTTTGTATCTACGAAGATAAGATCTCCCGGTTGAGTACCTTCAAGTTTAGCTCTTGTAGCAGAAACTTCATCTGCATTCTGGAAAACGCCATCTGTTTTATAACCCCAGAAATAACCAATTGGAAAACCAACTTCGGCTCGGTACATCTCTTTTGTTCCCTGACTAAGAACATTCTCTGCACCATGAATAATACCTTCGGCATTAGCAATTCGTTTTACCTCATTTTTATTGTGAGTTAAATTGAAGTTTGCACCGTAAGTAAAATCACCTTTCCTGTCATTCCAATCCAATCCAATTTCAAATCCACGATTTTCGATGTCTCCTCCATTTATGAAAGGAGGGTTCGTTCCATAAGAAGCCAATATAGGTGCAACAACAAGCCAATCTTTTGTAGTTTTCACATACCAGTCGAAAATAAATCCAAGTCTATTATTAAAAAAACGTGAATCAAATCCGAGGTTAAGCTGTTCAGAGGTCTCCCAAGTTACATCAGGATTAGGCAGAATATCAGCATAACCACCAGTAATTATATCTGATTTATTATTTCCAAAATAGTAACCGTTTTTTCTGTCAAAAGAAACAGTTGCCAGATATTGAAACGGCGAAATGCTTGAGTTACCATTTCTTCCCCAGCTTCCTCTAAGTTTAATGAAATCAACAACATCTCTTGTATCTTCCATAAATTCTTCATTTGATACTAACCAACCAGCAGATGCTGAAGGGAAGTATCCCCATCTGTTTCCTCTTGCAAAGTTTGAAGACCCATCAGCGCGAAGAATCAAAGTAGCCATATATTTTTCCATGTAATCGTAATTAAGACGACCAAAGAAAGATGCCAATGCACCTTCACCCCATGGAGACCCTCCTACAGAAGTTACACCTGCAGTTATACCCTGAGTATTTGTAAGCCATGCATGATCCCAAGAACCAGGGAATAGTGAATTGGAGTTTCCACCATTTATGGATTCACCCATTCCCCATTTTTCAACTGACTGTCCAATCAATGCATCAAGTCCATGTTCATCACTCAAATCAAATACATAAGATAACGTATTATCCAAAGTGTAACTAAAGCCAACTGATTGACTTTGGTTTACATCATCAGTGGCATTATTACTTGTTGTAGATAAATTATAAATGGGAGTATATTGCCTATAACTTGATGAACTCATTCTATAACCAAAGCTGCTTCTGAAACGTAAGTCTTTAATTGGTTGCAGCTCTAGATAAACATTAGCAAATAAAGAATGATTCTTTGATAAATTTTGTCCCCTGCGATAATGCATCTCGGCAATTGGATTAGCAATAAAACCCGCTACATTCCAGTCATCAGCAATCTTGCTAGGTTGATCATAATAATTTCCTTCACTGTTGTAGACTGGCATTAAAGGGTTCCCAACAAGTAAGTTGTGTACGTCATTCCAATAAATATTTCCAATACCAACACCCGAATTTGTGTTGTGCGTATAGGTGAGGTTTTCACCTATTGTAATAGCGTCAAAATCTTTTATCTTTAATAATACGTGATCAGAATTTATTCTGGCAGTATATCTTTTAAAATGAGGTTCAACTGGTTTGCCGATTATTCCGTCCTGCTCTGTATATGAGAAACCCATTGAGAATTTAGACAGATCACTTCCTCCGATAAGTCCCAGCGCATGGTTTTGAGTTTTAGCATCTTTATTAAGTGCTTCCTCCAGCCAGTTTGTACCCTTCCAGCTACCATCCATTATTGATGTATACTGATTTGGAATGACAGTTTCAAAATTAATTAAAGGAGTACCTTCATTGAATCTTGATTCATTCACCATTGCCATATATTCTTTAGCATTTAGCAGAGAAGGCATTTTGTACACATTTTGAATGCCCATCCATCCATCATAAGTGAACTGGATATCTCCTGCTTTGGCACGTTTAGTAGTTACCAAAATTACACCGTTGGCAGCTCTGGCACCATAAATAGCAGCCGAAGCTGCATCTTTCAACACATCGATAGACTCAATGTCTGAAGGATTTAGGGAGTTGATGTTTCCACCGGCAACACCGTCTATTACATAAAGCGGTGAAGAGTTCCCGACAGTTCCGATACCCCTGATGTTTACTTTAAAGCCCTCTCCCGGCATACCGGAGCTTTGTGTAATGTTCACCCCCGGAGCCTGACTTTGCAGTGCACTTAGAGCGCTGGTGGTACTTAGTTTGGTAATGTCATCTCCTCCTACCTGAACAGTTGCTCCGGTTACAAGTTTCTTTTTCTGAACACCATAGCCCACAACTACAAGCTCTTCTAATGCTTGAGTATCTTCAAGCATAATAATATTGAAATTATTTTGTCCTGTTGTGTTTAAATTTTGTGAAAGATACCCGATATAGGTAATTTGAATTACAGCATCATCTTCTACTTGAAGTGTGAAATTTCCGTCAATATCAGTTACTGTTCCGTTAGTGGTTCCTGCTTCAATAATGTTAGCACCAATTATTGGTACACCTGCATTATCAGTTACTACTCCTCTGATTTGTTTGTTCTGTTGAGCAATTGCATTAATTATTGATGTGGCAGCTAAAGGGATTTTTTCACCTTCATTTTTATAAAGAGAAACTTGTCTTTCAACTACACTATAATCAATGTTCGTGCCTTGCAACAATAATTCAAGTATATTACCGATACTTTCGTTATTGACATTGATTGAAGCTCTTTTGTTCAGTTCAGTTTTTGCTTCATCTGTGATTAGGAAAACGTAATCACTTGCTTTCTCTATTTCCGAAATAGCGCTCACAAGTGTAGTATTTCTCAATTTAAGAGAAATTTCCTTCTGTTGAGGATGAACATTTTCCGCGGAGAGGCTAAAAATGCAGAAAAATAAAATTAAAGTTGACAGCTTCATGATCATTAAACTTCGCTTATAAACTTTATAAGCATTTTTTTTAGATTTAATATTTTCTTCCATACATTTGTAATGAATTTAGTTTACCTGATTTAGGTCGGTTTTAAATTAATTTCTTTTTATCGGGCAATGTGGCAGCATTGTCCGATTTCTTGTAAATAGCAGTGGTTTAGTATTATCTCATAGGCAGTTACTTTTTACTTATTGTAATATTATTTTCATTTCTCATATATTCAGTTGATGAAATTATTGAAATAGATGTCATAACACTGTCGAGGTTATTGGAAAGAAACAGTTTTCCAGAAAGAGTTTTGTCATTTAGTGTAACATCTTCAGTTTTGTCAAATTGCACATTATAATATCTTCCGATCTTTTTCAATACTTCTGACATAGGGGTGCTGTTGAATTCAAGTAACCCGTCCTTCCAGCTAATATACTCTGAAGTTTCGACAAATTCTCTTGTAACAGATTCTTCTGTTATCACAATCTTTTCATTGGGTCTTAGCTCTGTGTAATATTTATTATCAGTTTCGATATTGACTTTGCCATTAACAAGAACTACTGTTTTACTGAGTTCATCTTTGTACGCAGTAATATTAAAAGATGTGCCTGTTACATTAACTATCATATTACCAGCATGTACAATAAAAGGTTTCTTATAATTTGTAGCTACATTGATAAAAATTTCTCCGGCAACAAATATTTCACGTGATTTATCTTTAAATTCAGTTGGAAAATCTAATTGGGTGCCTGAATTTAACCATACTTCTGTACCATCTGATAATGTTAGCTTTGTTCTTTTTCCATAAGGTACAACTAATTTGTTTAGATTTGCAGTGGCCAAATTCAATTCTTTTGATATTTGAGAACTGTCTGTAATTACTGCTTTACCGTCAGCTTTCAGACCAATATGTGATTTATTGGCCAATTCTATCTTCTCTCCATCTTTAAGTAAAAAATTATCTTCATCGGGAAGAGTCTGACCAATAA
>JAQVXD010000057.1 GCA_028709385.1 Fermentimonas sp. | reverse complement strand
CTACCCAATAAACATCCATTTGATAGAATACTTTGGCAGGATCGGTATTATTGATCATGTAATCATACATTATCTGACCTTCAATTTCAGTAAATTCAAAGTTGTGATTGTGATATCCGAATCTGATGCCGGCAGCATTACATTTTTCACCAATCTGATTGAAGTAATCGCAATAGGCCTGTAGATCAACAAGAGTTTTAGGTGTAGGTATCCATGCAACAACAAGATATTTCATTCCGGCATCTTTATGTGCCTGAATTGCGGTGTCCCACCATGCCCATGTTTCTTCCCAGTTGGTATCTGCTACAGGATCTGCAAGAGGTCTTCCAGCATGTGAAGATAAAACTTCCATACCAGCATCTTCAATTGATTGTTTGAATGCAGCCGGTGTCATTCCGTAAAATAGTCCTTCATTATATCCAGCGGCTTCAATACCTGTGTAACCCATTTCAGCAACAGCTGCAATTGTTCCGGAATAATCAGCTTTTATGTCATCACGTACAGAGTAAAGCTGGATGTAGATATCTTTTTTAGCTTCATCTGCACCAGATTCCTGTTTTGCACCTTGATTACATGCAGAAAATATAAACAGTAAGCTTAAAATTGCTGAACCAATAAAAATAGAATATTTTTTCATTTTTTATGATTTAAAAAAAAGAATATTATCCCCCGAAAGAGATAATATTCTTGTAATTGTTTTTAGTCTAATATTTTCACTCTGATGTTTCTGAACCAAACATCATCGCCATGGTCTTGCAGACCAATATAGCCTTCTCTGTCAGGTCCACCACAGTTATTAAGCAATTCAAATGCAAGCGGCCATTTGTCCTGGCTGAACTTACTTGCCTGAAGCATATCTGTCCACTGCTGAGTCCATAAATGATACTCAACAACATTTTCATCATTCTGTCCATGTACTACTGTACCCTTATAAACCATGATTTTTGCTGAGTTCCACTCTCCAAAAGGATTTTGATTTTGTGGTACAGCAGGAATCATGTCATAAAGTGAAGCAGACTGTCTGTTGTTATCCTTACCTAATTTAGCATCCGGATGGTTTGCGTTATCTAAGACCTGAAATTCAGGAGCTGAGATATAGATAGGTTCCATTCTGACATTTCCGTTCTCATCAGTTGTACTGATTTCCTGAGCAAGATAGAAGATACCTGAATTTCCGCCTTTTGAAACCTTCCAGTCTAAAAGAAGTTCGAAATTTTGAAACTTGTGACTGAAGATAATATCTCCACCGTCTCCGTCCTGCGCTTCACCGCCACCGGAACCGTTGAATTTTATTGCACCATCTTCAATTACCCATTTACCCGGAACAGCATCTTTTCCATAACCTCTCCAACCGGTAAAATCCTTACCGTTGAAAATAACTATATAACCTTCGCTGTCTGTTTCGAACCCCGATAAGTCTACCTGAGGATTCTCTACAACTGTATACTGAGGTGTATCACTAACTTCTTCTGCACTTTCTGCTTCCTGAGATTTCTGTGAGCCACCTCCACAGGCTGCAAACATTGTAGCAGCCATTAAAGTCGCTGCATAAAAAACTTTCTTCATAACTTTTTTAATTTTATGTTGACTAATTACGGCATAGCAGGTAATTTCCAACCGTTCTGATATGTATGTTTGATCATCTCATTTGCATATTCAATTGCGTTAACAGGTTCTGTCCATGTCTTAGCAAATGTCGGGTGGCCGTCTGTAATCTTGAAACCATCCTCGATAATTGTTCTTACTGTTGCATCTGCAGGAATATTAGTGAAACGCATATTTTCACCATCCCAATGCAGCTCCTGATTCAAACTCTGAAGTCTGACAGCAAGAACACCCATAACAACCATCTCGTTGAAAGGTCCTGCTTCTGAGAAAGGAGATGCAGTTTCAACACGGTTTGCAGGAGATTCCTTACATGCACGTACCCAGTCCATTTCATGAGACAGAGTCACTTCACGCTGAGTTTTTGGAGAATTTGGTGTGCGACCTGATACTAACCATGGGTTTACACCATAACAACCACAAATCAATGTATCCTTGGTTCCGTGGAAAATTACACCACCACCCTGATCATTCAGATTCTTTCCTGCAGGAACTCCTTCAGGACGCATTGGCTGAAGACCGCCGTCGTACCAGTAAACTTCTACCTCAGGCATAGCTACCTTTGGAAGATTATGACGTGCAGGGAAAGTGAATTTAACCATTTCAGCAGATGGTGCACTGTCAGTAAGTAGCATTGTAGAAGAAGCTTCAACTTTTGAGGGGTAACCCAGATTTAGTCCTTTAAATACCGGATGCAGAATATGGCAAGCCATATCACCAAGAGCACCTGTACCAAAATCCCACCATCCGCGCCAGTTCCATGGGTGATAAATTTCATTAAACGGACGTTTCTTAGCCGGCCCGATGAAAAGATCCCAATTCAGTGTAGAAGGTACCTTATGAGTTTCCTTAGGAATCATTAAACCTTGCGGCCAGATAGGACGGTCTGTAAATGTTTCAACTTTAGTAACTTCACCAATCTGACCATCAGCAATCCAGTCGATTACCTGACGCACACCTGCTCCGGATGAACCCTGGTTACCCATGCTGGTTGCCACTTTATGTTTTTTAGCCAGATTAGTTAAAAGACGTGACTCATAAACACTGTGTGTCAATGGTTTCTGAACGTATACATGTTTGCCCATTGTCATGGCATCAGCTGTAATGATAGCGTGAGTATGGTCTGAAGTTGCAACTACAACTCCGTCGATAGTTTTACCAAGCTCATCATACATGCGTCTGTAATCGTAATACTTTTTAGCTTTAGGATATTTTTCAAACACACGCTGGCTGTATTTCCAGTCTACGTCACAAAGACCAACGATATTCTCGCTCTGAAGAGCGTTAAGGTTAGAATTTCCCATACCTCCAATACCGACAGCTGCGATATTGAGTTTATCACTTGGTGCTTTATAGCCCATGCTTTTTCCCAGTACCGATGAAGGTACAACTGTTAATCCGGCAGCTGCTAAAGCTCCGGTTTCTAAAAATCTTCTTCTTGAAATGTTTGATGACATAAGTACTTTTTTTAGGTTTCACTTTTGAATAATGTGTATATTTTATACTATCTTATTTACAAATATTTAATCTGCTAATCTTTAGCTTTCAGAACAACAAATGGTATATTATTAATTAAAAATCTTTATGGGACTACATCCGGAATACGTTATAGCATACATATTCTTACTTTCTTTTTAGAAAATAGTTTTGTAAAAGTAAGATAAATTAATTAGAAAACGAAATTATATGTGTAAAATTCACCGATTATTACTTATTTTAATAACAAAATAGTTATTACAGTAAAAAGCTCCAGTCGCAACCGGAGCTTTTTAAATATAAAATATCACTTGTAACTATTAGTCGAGCGTTTCGTAACCCGGGTTCTGAACAAGTTCAGGGTTTCGCTGCATTTCATTGTTTGACAAAGGATATAGCAGATGTTTTTCCTGGAATGTCTGACCCCAGGGATTCACTGCTCCAATCACATTAACAAAGTTTGCAGTTCCTTTATTGCCTGCATTTGTAACAGGATATTTGCGAGTTCTCTGAATATCCGACCAAATACGCATTTCAAAAGGCATTTCTCTCATCCTTTCAATCCAAACTTCTTCTATAAAATCTTCTTTACTCAATTTAGAAAGTGAAGCTTCTATTATAGCACGAGGTGTTGTATGATAAGCTCTTGCTCTGACATCTGTAAGATATTTAACAGCTTCTGTTGTAACTCCCTCAGATTGAGCAATTGCCTCAGCAGCAATTAACAAAACTTCCGCATAACGATATATTTTAACATCGCTGCCTCCTCTACCCGATACAAGCATTGCATCTTCATTAAACCAAAAATATGGCGATTGCGGGAAAGTTTCAGTTATTGTTTTGCCATCTTTAGTGTAGGTATACTTAGTATGGAAAAACTGTCTTTCGTGCATTCTTAGGTCAGGTACTGAATCATATACATTAAGATACTCTTTTACAGGGCGATAAGCATTGTTAGTAATGCTGTATTTAAAGATGCCCCATGTTGCAGCCTTGTTTGGCATTGAAATCTGTGGTAATGAGTTCCAGGAGATACTTGTTTCTGCTTCATAAGTATACAGGTATTCTACATCATTATCTGTAGTTCTTATTTTATTATAAGCACTGCTTTCAGGTGTAGATCCATTTTCAATTAATCTATGCAGACCGCTGTTTATAATACTTCTGGCAGTAGTTGCAGCATCTGCATAATGATTACTCTGCACCGGAAATCCACTCATAGTGAGATAAACGTCAGCAAGCAAAGCTTGTGCAGCTGTTTTAGTAATCCTGTGGCCGTTCTGAGTAAAAGCCTTATTAGGTAATTTCGAAACAGCTGAGACCAGATCCTCAACAATTTGTGCATACACTTCGGTTGCAGATGTTCTTGGCAGATAAATATTCTCAAGTGATGTATATGGATCAAGAATAAGAGGAACATCACCAAATGTTTTAACAAGATAGAAATAATTAAACGCTCTGAAGAACTGTGCAGTTCCTGAAAGTGTATTAATTTCTTCTTCAGTTAAATCAGGAGTTACAGCTATCCCCTGAATTGCAGTGTTAGCTCTCGAAATGGCAGTATAACAACCATCCCAAATACCATCCATCTGATTCGCGATATTTACAGGAGTAATTGATAATTTCTGACTATAGTCAGCAATAACTTCCTGTCCTTTATATTCATTGTCAAATAAACCTGACATGAATCCGCCGTAAGTAGCAGTCGGTCCGATATAAACACCCCCGTTGCCATAAAATGTAGGCGCTCCGTTTCTATAAAGGATATTTACAGCATTATATGCATGAGTAGGAGTCGTAAAATTTGTATTCCAGCTCAAGTCACTCTTTGGACTTTCAGTCAGAAAGTCTTCACAGGAAAACCCTATGAATAATATGCCTATTAAAGCAAGTGTCTGTATTATATTTTTCATTATTCAGTAGTTTAAAAAATTAAAATGTAAGGTTTAAACCTAATGTAAACGTTCTTGGTTTAGGATACTGGAAGAAAAACATATTTTGTCCCCACTGATGGCCACCTTGTGAAGTACCTTCAGGATCATACCCTTTAAAGTCTTTTGAATGAACTACAAAAGCGTTGTTTACACTTATGTATGCTCTTAAATTGCTAATATCGGCACTTTGCAATAATTCGCTGTCAAAAGTATATCCAAGTTGAATTACGTTTCCTCTGATATATGAACCATCTGCCACCCAATGTGAATCAAGCTCTGAGTTCTGACCTGATAGGTTAGCATTTCTGATTGCCTGAACCATTGTATTCGGATTAGTTCCGTTGTAACCTTCATAAAGAATTGTTTTAAGACCACTGGTGTAGCCAAAACGATCTTCCGTAGAGTGGAAGAACTGCTGCAGAATTTCAACTCCTGCAGTAAACTGAAGGTCAAATGTGAAATCAAAGTTTTTGTAGTTTACAGTATTTATAAAACTACCTGTCCAATCCGGAATACCCTTACCTAATATTCTTTTGTCAGATGAGCGTTTTGCTTCACCCACATGGCGACCTAATTCAGCAGCTTCATCAGCTTCTTCTTCTGTCCATACACCAAGTCTTTCGTAACCATAGAATGAACTTAATGATTCTCCAACTCTCAGGATAGTCTGACTACCCGATACCCAGTTTGGTCCCGGTTCAATATCTTCATCATTTTCACCTAATTTTTCAATTCTGTTTTTGTTGAAGTTCACATTTAATGTTGTATTCCATGTAAAATCTTTGGTCTGTACATTAGTAGTATTTAATAAGAAGTCTATACCTCTGTTTGAAACAGAACCAATATTATCCATTACAGAACCGTAGCCTGTAGAATGAGGAACAGGTCTAGCAAGTAATAAGTCTGTTGTCAATTTATGATAGAAAGAAACATCAAAATTCAGCCTGTTTTGCAAAAGAATCAGGTTCATACCAATATCAAACTGACCGGTTTTTTCCCATTTCAGGTTAGGGTTAGCAAGTCTTGAAGGCCATGAAGTTGAAGCTCTGACTCCATCAAGCAGTGTTGTACCTGAAGAAATAGTAGCTAATGAAGCATAAGTACCAATTTCTGTATTACCTGTGAGACCGTAGCTTGAGTGAAGTTTCAAAGCGTCTATGGAAGAGATATCTTTCATGAAATCTTCTTCGGAAACCATCCATGCAAGACCTACTGAAGGGAAGAATGCATATTTATTATTATCTCCAAATCTTGATGAACCATCAAGACGAGCAGTAACAGTTGCCATGTACTTGTTGTCATAACTGTATGATCCTCTAAGGAAGTATGAGTTCATTGCCCAGCGATTATGACCTGACCATGGAGTGCCTGGTTTTGTACCAACTCCTAAGTTATGATAACCAAAAATGTTATTAGTAAATCCCTCAGTTTGTGCACCACTCCATGTTTCTTCACGTTCCTGCCATGAAAGACCGGCCATAACATTCAAACGGTTTTTCCCGAAAGTATTATTATAAGTAAGGTAAGTTTCTTCCTGCCAGTATAATACCTGAGTATCGCTCATATATGCACGTCCGTTTGGTGATGAAATATTAATCAAGTCATTTGGATAATACTCTTTCCATTTACGTAAGTGTCCGTCAACTCCAAGCTGAGTCTTAAGATCAAGATGAGGAGTGAGATGAAATGTAAAAGCTACGTTACCAAACAACTGAGTTCTGTATCTCATTCTCTGTGAAGTTTCCAAAATATGTACAGGATTCGCCATTGCTTCAAATCTGAAAGGATCTGTCGGCGTAAATGAATTTGTCCATTTTCCATCAAGTTTCACAGGCAGGAATGGAGGCATTTCTATCATAGTACGTCTTGGAACCTGTCCCCCGCCACCTTCATCAGTATCATTTTGCCAGGTATGATTTACAAGAAGATTAATACCTGTAGATAACCAGCTCAAAGGTTTAGCATCATATGTCATTTTTGCATTAACACGCTTCATATATGTGTTTAGCATAATACCCTGCTGATCTGTATAGTTGAGGAATGCACCTGTTGAAGATTTCTGTGATCCTGACTGAATACTTAACTGATGATTATGAGATATTGCAGTACGTGTGGATTCATCTTGCCAGTCAGTATCATATATTGGAGTTCCGTCAGCTTTAAATAACCTTGGATCTTCAGGAGTAAAGAATTCCTGAGGTCTATCCGGCCAGTATTTAGCATGGTTTTCGTTGGCAATTTTTAATGCTTCCATGAATTCAGCAGAATTCATAACTTCCATTTTACTTGCAGGATTGCTTAAGCTGACGTACCCGTTATAACTAATATTAGTTGAACCATCTTTAGAACCTCTTTTTGTAGTTACCATGATAACGCCGTTGGCACCTCTTGCACCGTAAATTGCAGCAGATGAAGCATCTTTTAATACTTCCATACTTTCAATGTCATTCGGATTCAGAAACTGGAAATCTTCCATTACAACTCCATCAACAACATACAAAGGATTTGATGATGAGTTAATTGTACCGATACCGCGAATAATTACGCGACTTGGTCCTCCCGGTTGTCCTGAATTCGAGAAAACATTCACACCCGAAGCTTTACCTTTTAATCCGTCTAAAGCATTAAAAGAAGAGTTTTTAAGGATATCCTCTGCTTTTGCTACAGAAATTGAACCGGTTACGTCAGACTTTCTCATAGTTCCATAACCTACAACTACTACTTCATCCAGTAACTCAGTATCATCAGTCATTGTCACATTAATAATTGTGCGTCCGTTAACCGGAACAGACTGAGTTTGCATTCCAACATAAGAAATTTCCAAAGTGCCGTTTGAAGGAACGCCACTCAAGGTGTAAACACCGTCGATGTTTGTTACCGTCCCGTTACCTGTTCCCTGAACAAGCACTGTTACCCCGATTAAAGGTTCGTTATTTACATCAGTAATATTACCCGTTACGGTAACGTTCTGTGCAAACAAACCCAGCGATAATACCCACACGAATGCAGATAAAATCACTCTCACTTGATTAGTTTTTAGTTTTTTCATTCTTTAATTTTTAAGTTAATCCATAAATTAATTTGAGTCTAAAACATTTTGAAATTTTCATGTATTTAAATAAATCCAAATTATTTTCTTCTCACATGAAGAATAAATGATTCGAGATAATCATTAATACACTTTCACATTAGCACATATTAAAAAAAGGAGTAAATTTAACGCTTACAGCTTCTTTTTTCACAAATAGTATTATCAATTAAAAAAACATCCAACAACAAAGTTAGTGTTATTTTAATTTATTGCAAACTATTTTAGGTTTAAAGGGATATATCACATCAAATATTAACAATTGAAATTATTAAATAGCTG
>JAQVXD010000056.1 GCA_028709385.1 Fermentimonas sp. | reverse complement strand
CCCTGGAGTGCTAAATGGAAATCATTAAGGAAACTACCTAATTAGAATAAATATTAAAGAATAACACACTAACAGATATCTTATGAAAGAGTTCAAATATAAAATAAACGGTTCGCCATACAGAGTGGTGGTTAGCAAATCGGACGAAGAGACAGTAGAGCTTGAGGTGAATGGTACACCATTTACAGTTGAACTGGCACCTAAGACTAAAAAGCCAAAGACTGTTGTACAGCGCCATACAACTGAACCTGTTCAAACGGCACCGGCTACTCTGGTTACAAAGCCTTCCAGTACTTCAGGCAAGAATACCATTCAGTCACCTCTGCCTGGAATAATCCTTGATATACGCTGCAAGGTGGGCGATACAGTGAAAAAGGGACAGACCCTTATGATACTTGAAGCTATGAAGATGGAAAACAATATTCTCTCTGACGGAAATGGAAAAATAACTGAAATATTAGTCCAAAAAGGAGATTCAGTTCTTGAGGGAGCTGAACTTGTAGTAATCGAATAAAACCTGGGGGAATAATATGAATACATTACTATCATTAGCAGATAATTTACAAACCTTCTGGGGGTATACCGGTTTCCACAATGTGGAGTCAGGGCATATTATTATGATCTTAATTGGCTTGGTGTTTATATACCTGGCTATAACAAAGGAGTATGAACCCTTGTTACTAATTCCTATCGGATTTGGTATGTTGATTGGCAATATCCCGTTTAACGAAGCCGCAGGCCTGCAGATTGGTATTTATGAAGAAGGATCTGTATTTAATATCCTTTATCAGGGTGTTGTACAGGGATGGTATCCACCGCTAATTTTCCTTGGAATTGGAGCAATGACTGATTTCTCAGCTTTAATAGCGAACCCTAAACTTATTCTGATAGGAGCAGCTTGTCAGTTTGGTATTTTCGGAGCATATATTATTGCTATCCAGTGGGGATTTGCGCCGAATGAAGCGGGAGCTATCGGTATT
The DNA here is from genome assembly GCA_028709385.1 of Fermentimonas sp. Taxonomy (GTDB): domain Bacteria; phylum Bacteroidota; class Bacteroidia; order Bacteroidales; family Dysgonomonadaceae; genus Proteiniphilum. Next base: position 7,422 of record JAQVXD010000056.1, on the reverse strand, counting down.
ATTGGTGGTGCTGACGGACCTACATCCATTTTTACAACCTCTAAACTTGCACCTCACTTGCTGGGGGCTGTGGCGATATCGGCATACTCCTACATGGCGCTTGTACCAGTTATTCAGCCACCTTTTATGAGATTGCTGACTACAAAGAAAGAGAGGGAGATGAAGATGAAGACACCTCGTGTGGTATCACAGACAGAGAAGGTGTTGTTCCCGATTATGGGACTTTTACTGACTGCTTTCCTTGTACCTTCGGGACTTCCGCTTCTGGGTATGTTGTTCTTTGGCAACCTGCTCAAGGAATCAGGTGTTACACGTCGTTTGGCAGAAACAGCTCGCGGTCCGCTGGTTGATACAATTACAATTCTTCTGGGACTGACAGTTGGAGCTTCAACACAAGCAACCACATTCCTTAGGATTGAATCTTTGAAAGTATTCTTAATAGGTGCCTTATCATTTGTTATTGCAACTATTACAGGTATACTTTTTGTTAAAGCATTCAATTTGATTCTGCCAAAAGAGAAGAAGATCAATCCACTTATAGGAAACGCCGGAGTATCTGCAGTGCCTGATGCGGCACGCATTTCACAGTCTATTGGACTAGAATATAATCCTTCAAACTATCTGCTTATGCATGCTATGGGACCGAATGTTGCAGGTGTGATAGGTTCGGCTGTTGCCGCCGGTATATTACTGGGATTCCTTTACTAAAAAGGGATAGAAGAAGATAGAAGAAACTGCATAACTCTAATAGAGTTTTAATTTCTAGCGTATAATTTGATTGGACTTTTGTATATAAATAAAGTCTTCATGAAACATAGATAGTAAAGAGATATTTTTATAGTATCTCTTTACTTGATTAATATAATTATTGTAAAAATCTAAAAACTATGGGATTAGAACAGTTATTACCTGCTATATCGGGAATGACATGGCAGCACTTGGTTATGATTGGAGTGGGATTAACACTTATCTATCTGGCCATTGCAAAAAATTATGAGCCCACCCTACTCTTACCAATGGGGTTTGGTGCAATATTAGTGAATATACCTTTATCATCCGCCATTTCACAGATTGATCCGGCTACCGGAGAAGCAGTGGAGGGTGTGCTTAACATATTTTTTGATGCAGGTATAGCGACGGAGATATTCCCGCTGCTAATATTTGTGGCGATAGGTGCTATGATTGACTTCTCGCCACTTTTCCGAAATCCTTCTCTGCTACTATTTGGTGCTGCAGCTCAATTAGGTATCTTCCTGACAATGTTGCTTGCCACCATGCTTGGATATGATATTCGTGAAGCCGCTTCAATTGGAATAATTGGTGCTGCAGACGGACCAACTTCAATAGTTGTTGCCTCTCGTTTCGCTCCTAATTTACTGGGACCTATTTCAGTAGCGGCCTATTCATATATGGCGCTTGTACCTATAATTCAGCCTCCAGTGATAAGATTACTTACTTCACGAAAAGAGAGGTTGATTCGAATGACGGGCAATAACAATAAGAAGATTTCTAAGAAGGCATTGATTGCTTTTCCCATTGTTATAACTATTGCTGCCGGAATTATTGCACCTTCGTCACTGGCGTTAATAGGATTTCTAATGTTTGGAAACCTTATACGTGAATGCGGTGTGTTGAACAAATTATCGCTTGCAGCCCAGAATGAACTGTCGAGTCTGGTGACGATACTTCTTGGTATAACCATTGCCAGTACAATGACTGCAGAAAGGTTTATCAGGGTTGATACACTAATTATAATTGCACTTGGATTATTCGCTTTCGTATTTGACACTTTTGGTGGTGTTATTTTCGCAAAGTTCCTGAACCTTTTTAGGAAGGAAGGTAACAAGATAAATCCAATGGTGGGTGCCTGCGGAATATCTGCATTTCCAATGTCTGCAAGAGTAATACATCAGATGGGTCAGAAAGAGGATCCATATAACTATCTGCTTATGCCGGCTATCAGTGCAAACGTAGGCGGTCAGATCGGTTCAGTTGTTGCAGGAGGTATAATATTAACACTGGTTCCTTTACTTGCTTAAAAACGAAATGACATGACATCAACAATACAAACAGCATTATTTATTGCAATAGTTGGGATATTAGGGATATTTATTTTCATGATCATCTTTTACTTACTGATAAAAGGTCTGGATAAATGGTTTCCTTATAAAGAAGAAAAGCCAGAACAAGATTTTGTTCTGGACGAAATTGAGGATTAGAAATATACTATTTATTTTGCTTTCTTACGTCTGCGCCCCACATTAGTTTATCGCGCAGTGTCTCATAAAAAGTATGCCCTATCCTTTTAACCACACGCAATGTATAATCAGCTTTTCTGACCTGTATACTAATAGTTTCGTCTAATACACGTGACTGTCCGTCTACAGATACAAGGAACATATGGCTGCGACTTTCTACCTTAAGCGAGATAAGACTGCTGTCATCTACCACAAGTGATCGTGAAGTAAGGTTATGCGGCGCAATTGCTGACAGAATAATACTTGGAGTTGTAGGTGAGAGAATTGCCCCTCCTATACTTAATGAATAAGCAGTAGATCCTGTAGGAGTGGATATTACTAGTCCGTCTGCCTGATATGAAGTGAGATAATCATTATTTATATAAGCATGAATCGAAAGCATAGATGCTGTATCCTGCTTAAGAATAGCAATTTCATTTAGAGCATTGGAATTGAAGTAGTTTGGCGGGAATGTCTCATCTGTTGTCATTTTCAGCAAGGTGCGTTCCTGAACTTTATAATCACCCCGCATAACTTCTGTGAGCGTATCTTCAACATCTGAGTAGTTAATTGCGGCAAGAAAACCCAACCTGCCGGTATTTATACCAAGGATAGGGATACCTGAACTGCCTACTGTGGCTGCAGTGCGCAGAAATGTTCCGTCTCCACCTACACTGACAACCATATCAACATCTGGGAGTGTTTCGACTAACTCACAAATAGGATCAATTTTCTGACGAATATGACTAGGTAGTGTAATGTAAAAATTCTCAGGTAGAAATAATTTTCCACCATGTCTCATTATTGAATCACAAACCCCGAAAATTTGATCTTCCGCTTTAGCGGTTCTATCGGGGAACATACTTCCAAATAGTGCAAACTTCATTAAATCACATATCTAAGTAATACATTAATTCATCAAGTCTCTCCTTCTGTTTATCGGTAACTTCACCTTCTTTCATGAAAAAATATATTACGTTATAATTGAATCTCTCGAAGCTTCTCAGTACAGGAGTCAGATCTGAGATATCAAGCTTTATTGATACTAAGAGGTAGTTTCCTCCGGAAATAGGTAATATCGAAAGTGAAATTACATGTGCATTATTACTCTCAACAATACGAGCTATCTCAGTAAGAGTATAGTCTTTCAGAGGTATTTCGAGAATTATGAGAGAGTTCTCAGCTTCCGAAAGTTCACTGAATTGTTCAGGTGTAAGTGGTTTGCTGAACTTTTCCACTTGTTTTTTGATAAATTCTTTCGTTGACATTGAGAAAATGGTTATTTCGTATTACTTTTGTAACAGTTTTACAAAGATGGCAAAATTTTGCGTATTTGAACCCACTAACAGTTTATTTTTAAATTTCTTTTTAAAAATCCAATACAGGTTTATTTCTTTGTAAATAATATTTATTATAAATATGACAAAACTAAGTGTAAATATCAATAAAGTAGCTACCCTAAGAAATGCACGTGGAGGGAACATCCCCGATGTAGTGAAAGTAGCAATTGATTGTCAGGCTTTCGGAGCCGAAGGAATTACTGTTCATCCAAGACCAGATCAGCGGCATATTCGATATTCCGATGTGTTTGATCTTCAATCAAAAGTAACAACTGAGTTTAATATTGAAGGAAACCCTACTCCTGAATTTATTTCGCTCATAGAAAAAATAAGACCAGCACAAGTAACCCTTGTCCCCGATTCTAATGATGCAATAACTTCCGATGCGGGTTGGAATACTATAGCCCACAAAGAATTCTTATCCGATATTGTCAGTAAATTTCAATCTATGGGTGTAAGAACATCAATATTTGTTGACCCGAATCCGGATATTATTCGTGCTGCATCGCAAATCGGAACAGACAGAATTGAATTATATACGGGTCCTTATGCAGAAGAGTTTGTTACAAATAAAGAAAAAGCCATTGCTCCTTATATCGAAGCAGCGAAACTGGCAAAGAACCTTGGATTAGGTATTAATGCAGGTCATGACCTAAATCTAAGCAACCTCAACTACCTCTATACTAACATCCCATGGATTAAAGAAGTGTCGATTGGGCATTCGCTCATAAGCGATGCTCTTTATATGGGATTAGAAAAAACAATAAAAGCGTATAAAGATTGTTTAAAAGACCCGCAACCCGTGGTTTAAATATTCAAAATTTATATCTTTAGCAAAATAAGTAATCTAAAGTAATCAACAATAGTATATTATCAGTATGATTTTTTTGCAATTACCTTCACCGGCTGATACAGCACAAGCAATTTACAACACTATGCAGCAGACAGCTGCAGCAGCAGAAACTGAAGCCATTTCAATGAACGCATTTGATCTTGCTCTCAAAGGCGGGTGGCTTATGATTGTTTTGCTCATCCTTTTGCTGATGTCTATATATGTTCTTATCGAAAGAACATTAGTTATAAACAAAGCAGCAAAAGAGGACAATTCATTTATGAACCGTATAAAGGATTATATTCACGATGGTAAAATTGATGCTGCTGTCAACCTTTGCCGTATGACGGATACACCAACTGCCCGAATGGTTGAAAAAGGTATTTCCAGACTCGGCAGACCAACAGCTGATGTAATGTCGGCAATTGAAAATCAAGGTAATATTGAAATATCTCAGTTGGAAAAAGGGCTGCCTGTATTGGCTACTTCAGCTTCGGGAGCACCTATGGTGGGTTTTCTCGGTACAGTAACCGGAATGGTCAGAGCATTTATGGATATGGCAAGTGCAGGAGCAAACGTGAATGTAAATATTCTTTCAACAGGTATTTATGAAGCGTTAGTTACAACAGTAGGTGGTCTAATTGTTGGTATTATTGCACTGTTCGCATTTAATTATCTTACTACCCGCATTAAAGGGATTGTAAATAATCTGGAACGCAAAATAATGGAATTCATGGATATCCTTAATGAACCCGCTGTTTAGTACATTAAAGAATTAAAGAGATGGCTTTAAAACAACGATTTACAATAGAATCAAATTTCAGTATGGCATCTATGACGGATGTGATTTTTCTGCTTTTGATTTTTTTCATGATCACATCAACAATAGTAACACCAAATGCCATTCAGGTTGCGTTACCTAGAGCACAACAAAAGGCTCAGGTTAAACCTATTACACGGGTGACTATAGATAAAGACCTGAATTATTACGTAGCTCATGGCAATGAAACAGAAAGACAGGTATCTTTTGAAGAGATAACACCTTTCCTGCAACAGGCATACAGCGCTGATCCTGATATATTTGTAGCACTCTATGCCGATGAAACAGTACCTTATGGCGAGATCGTGCAAATACTTGATATTGCAAATCAGAATCAATTTAATATGGTATTAATGACCCGGCCAAATTAAACTATTTATCAATATAACTTTCAAACAAGAAGTCAATTTAATTTGAATACTGTAAACAATTAAGGAGATTACTTAGTATAATCACAAAAGTAAGTACATTAAATTAGATGTTTTTTCAATTTTAATCGTTGATTTATTACAAGATGCAAATTACAAAAGAAGAGATAGGAGGAATAGTAGGAACAACAATATTTGCGATATTGCTGGTACTTCTGTTGCTTTTCTCCTACTTTACTATGGCATCGCCTCCTGAAGAGCTTGAAGGTATCCCTGTTATGTTTGGATCAACTGAAGATGCTTTTGGATTTGTTGAACCACCTATGACAGAAATCACTCCCGCACCTTCTCAAGAAATACAGATACCTGAATACTCACCAAACGAGCCATTAATTACTCAGACTACAGAGCCAACAATTGACGTTGAGGCTCTGCGAGAGGAGGAACGCAGAAGGGCAGCAATCGCCGAGGAGCGAAGAAGGATTGAAGAGGCTGAACGCATCAGACGGCAGGAAGAGGCCAGGAAAAGAGAAATAAATGAACAGATGTCAGGTCTTTTCGGAGAAAGTGCAGGTAGCAGGGGTAATACTGAAGGGACAGGCACCCAGGGAGTATCAACAGGAAACTCATCACAAGGTTCTCCTGCCGGAAATGGAGGAATCGGATCTTACGACCTTGGTGGACGAAGCCTTGGTAGTGGTGGATTAGCTCAACCTAGATATAATGTGAACGATTATGGTACTGTAGTTGTTAACATAACAGTAGACCCTGCAGGTAACGTGATTCATACAGAAATCGGACGTGGCACTACTACACCAAATGCGACTCTAAGGAGTGAAGCAATGCGTGCTGCAAGAAATACAAAATTCAATGCTATAAATTCTACTAATAACCAGCAGGGAACTATCACTTATAATTTCAGACTGAACTGATTGGTTTTAAATTGAAATATTCAGATAAGCCTGAATTTAAATTCATCATGTGTAATAAATATTCAGGCTAAATATTGGACGTAATGTTTATATTTTTGATATTCAGCTTAGTCCTGAAATTACACCAAACGTGAATTTATAACTATATCCAACCCAAATTGGATTAATAATGTAAATAATATGAAGAAAGTAGCACTCTTTTTAGCAAACGGATTTGAAGAAATTGAAGCGCTCGGAACAGTTGATATTTTAAGAAGAGCGCAAATTCCGGTTATGACAGTTTCAATTACAGATGATAAAGTTGTGACTGGTACACATAACGTGCCGGTAATAGCTGACACCACTTTCAGCAAAGCCGATTTCTCTGATATAGATATTTTAGTACTACCAGGAGGTATGCCCGGTGCTAAGCATCTCAATGAACATGAAGGATTAAAGAACCTTATCAGTGAATATAATTCTAAAGGAAGACAAATTGCTGCCATTTGTGCTGCACCAATGGTATTAGGCGGTCTTGGGATACTTGACGGTAAAAGAGCGACTACCTATCCCGGTTTTGAACCTGAACTTATTGGTGCTAAGGTTACCGGCGAGAACGTGGTAGTTGATGAAAATATAACAACAGGCAGAGGTCCGGCACTTGTATTTGATTTTGCATTGAGACTTGTGGAGCAAATTGCCGGTCTGCATGTTCGGCGTGAAGTACAGAGTGGCTTGCTTCTTTAATAATCAGACTCTGATTTTGATGGTATAATTCACTTTAACACAATGAAATTACCGGTGCAAAGAATTGGTTATTAACAAAAAACCAATTATCTTTGCACCGCTTTTTAAACAACATAATGTCTCACTTATTTAATTAAAACAATTTATCAACAACAAATGACTGAAAA
>JAQVXD010000055.1 GCA_028709385.1 Fermentimonas sp. | reverse complement strand
CCCTGCAACCCGGAGATATGGTAAAAACATATGCCGATATCAGCTATTCTATAGAAAAACTGGGCTACCAACCAAGAACTAAACTGTATGATGGTTTGACCCAGTTTGTAAACTGGTACCGCGAGTACTATCAAGTTTAATTAACCAAACTGCTGCTCAATCACCCTTATCCTTACCGTAAACTCCAGTGGTTCCAAATCCAGCTGGTTGTTTTTCCTGGTTTCATCCCATTCTCCCGCTGAAAATGCTACCCGCAGAAAATACTTGTCCTTTATTTCCTGGTAACTTAATAAACCAACCAGAGCAGCTTCCGTTTTATCAACTTCTATCTGTAAAGCGCGGGCACTATCTCCTATCTCCATCCAGCCCTCGGTCATTCCCAGACAACCACTGGAAGACACCAGAAATGATACCGGTGCACCCAAATCCACACTTCTCCCGGTAAGCGGGAATATCTCAGGATAGCGTCCACCGTTATGCGTGGCATAGTAAAGACTATGCCGTGTAAACGCTTCGGGATTTATGGTTATGTGGGCACAGCGAAATGTTGCTGGTGGGAGCAGATTCCATATAAAACGATAATGAATAGCAATTTCGGGTACGCTGGACGACGCCCTAACCGACTTATAAACAGTTCCCTCAGCCGTATCAACCACCGCACTAATTATTATATTATCCTTACCATACTTTATATCCAGATCATGTACCGGATTCAAATCAGTAATCTTAGGCTTACCCAGGCATTCTATTATGCTATGACCACTGTACCAATCACTATCCAGAGAAATATCTTCAAAAAAACCATGGGGGAGGGTACCACATAAAAAGGTACCATCCGTTACTCCTCCCCAGAAACGATTAATAGCCAATCCTCGCTTACAATCAAGCCATAAATTGCATTGCCCGGTTTTTATAATCTGACATCGCCCCTGCCTTCTTACCTCAAAAAGCTCGGACTCCCCGGTGCTTTTACCAGCCCAGAGCAATTTTTCGTTCTGCATCCCATATTTTTCGTTCATATTGTCCTCGAACTGTGATAGCCGTTTTAAATAATTCTTCCAGCGTTTTTCCGTAATATGGGTACGGAAGTCGCTGCTCCAGAGGTAGCACAGTTCCTTCCACTCTTCTTCCGAAGTCTCTTTACTACTTTGCAGTTGCTCATAAATACGCCAGCATCGGGTATTCGACCCTATATCATCCCGTCCTGTAACGGCCCAGCGGGTTATATTATACTTGGCCTGCTTTTTTACCGGTACCGGTTGTTCTGCTGATTCCAGGGATAATATGTTGCCGGCAGGTGCTTTATCCAGAAGGCTCAATACCTCTCCAGGCTTAACTATCTTGATCCGCTCATCATTTTTTAGCAGCTCGAACAAGCGGCGAATCCTCTGCCATTCACTTTCTTCGGACAGAGCCGCCTCAGTCTGATAACGGCCTGGTCGGAAGTCGAATATCTCGACATCATTTCCGTACAGGGAAAACATCCCACCATCCCGGTTAAACTGCTGGCTCAAATAATCCAGGTATTCCTCCAGTTCCATATCACCATGAGCATAACGCTGAAACTTCTGAAAAGCCACCGAATTGTTCCATATTACCGGCAATTTACAGCCATTACTTCCCAGAGCATATTGCGGATAATACTGTAACTCATCCTGCCATTCTGGATGAGCATGAGCAGGATTGTTCCATTCCATGATAATGGCTTCATAACCGACATTTTTGTATATTTCAATCAGACCGGATGAATAGGCCTGCTCATTTATTAAAGCTGTTTTCGGCCTTATTCCAAGCAACTGTTCATAGCCCTTATTTCCCAGATACAGATTAGCCTCATTAACTCCTGCCGGTACCAACGGTCCGATTATTTGGGCATAACCACTGCCGACGAACTCTATTAAATCCTGATTAACCAACTCTATTAGCTTTTTTATCCATTTATAATCAATGGCTGCTATACTTTCGAGAGTACAAACAGTAGCCTCTACTCCAGCCGGAATCTGCAAATCCTCAATTAAATTCAACAACGGCCAGTAACACCTCTGTATTACTTCCGGCCGTTGCTCTTCTTCGATGGAGGAATAAGCCAGATTGAGATGGAAAATCAAAAAAGATAATAAGAAACTCTTTAAATCATTGTCCATAGAATACTATCACCTGATTCAATATCTAGTTTAGCTACTCTACCTACTACCAAATCTAAATATCTGGCTTCAATTCCCTTTTCAGGCCTGACAATACCAATCATCTCTCTAGTGATCATCATCCCTTTAGCTATTCTTTGTTGTGCAATCAGACCACGCCTAGCATTATGTTTTTCTCGTGCTTCTATTTCATTAGGACACTTTATCCCATTTCCCATAGCTTCTTCTAGATTTCTAATCCTATCAATCATCACTTCAAATTCACTTATAGTCATAGCAAAAAAATGATCCGGTCCTTCCTCATCTCTATCGAAGGTAACATGTTTCTCTATCACACATGCTCCATTTGCTACTGCTCCAAGTAAGACAAGATCTCCCTCGGAATGATCAGAATAACCTACCGGTACTTGAAATGCACCCTGCATGGTAAGCATAGCCTTTATATTAGCATATCGGTATTCAGTGGGATATAGCCCTACACACTGTAATAAAACCACATTGGAATTCCCATTTTCCCTTATACATTTAAGTGCACTTTCCACTTCCCCCAGGGTTGACATTCCGGTTGATAGAAATATTACCTTACTAGTTCGAGCAATATGTTGAATAAGGGGAATATTAGTTATATCACCAGATGCAATTTTAATGGCATCAACACCAATTTCACAAAGCAAATCAACATATTGCTCATCAAAAGGAGTAGATATAAAGTCTATTCGACAATTATCTGCATATTGTTTTAACTCAGCGTGCCATTCCTTTTCAAATTTGTACTTATCTAATATCTTGTATACATTTTCGTTTTCCCGCTTATTAAACAGGCTCTGTGGGGTAAAGGATTGGAATTTAACTGCATTACAGCCTATCTCACTTAACGCCCTAATGTATTGCCTGGCTATATTGATACTGCCATTATGGTTTGATCCTACCTCACCAACAATATAGGTTGTCTGCCCGTCACCTATGAGCTTTGAACCAAGATTAACCAACATTATGAATGTCAACTCCCTAACACAGTCATTACTATACCGTCTCTATTCTAATAAGGCTGACTGCTCTTTTGATACGTTCTTCCGTTTCTTCCATGTTATCTCCATCAGCAATAATAAAACAAACTCTGTCTGCTGAACTTTGGTAAGGAGTAATTATATCTCCTTTTTCAACCAGGATAAAAATTTCGTGTATGCCTTCAATTTCTTTAGCTTCTTTAATACCGCTAATATTTATAACTTCACCCGGAGCAGGGAAAATCGCCTGGCAAATAGCGGCCCGTTCATACTTGTGGGTTATATCTGATACATCCAGTTCGTTGCCTAAAGCAATATCAATTGCCGCTTTAATATCATTGGTACCGTATGCCAGACGAGAGGTATATTGGCAATGGAACCCTCCGCTTAGTCGAGCGGTAAGCTCTATAACCATTGGCCCATTGCTAGTCAAAATTGTATCCACCTTGGCCGCTCCCATATTAATTCCTACTGCGCGCGCAACCTTTTCCGCATATGAAAATAGCAGCTTCTGATCCTCCAAACATAACCTGCTTGGATTATTGTGATATGTCTCAACTGTATATGGTTCATAACCATAATGAGTATCTATAATGCTACACAAATAAAATTTATCATCATAAACGAGCATTTCCACTGTTTGTTTTGATCCTTCAAGATACTCTTCAATCAGTACTTTACCATTTGAAGAATACTTCTGGGCGAGAAAAAAAACCTTATCCAGATCTTCAGGAGTAATTACCTTTATTACTCCCCGTGACCCGCAGTTATCTACAGCTTTTGCAATCAGGGGATAATCCCAAGTTTTAATTTGTGATTTAGCTTCTGTCAGTGAATTAACTTCGGTAAACTTAGGACCAGGTATACCGTGCGCTTCCAGTACCCTTCTCATTTCAGTTTTATTGTTGCAGATGTATGCCACACGCGGATCTATACCTGGAAGTCCCAACGTTTTTGCCACGCTTGCTACGGTTACTTCAACATCAGCCCCTGCTGTAAAAACACCTACAACATTATAAATTTGGCTGACAGTTTTAGCCTCCTTAATACAACCTTCAACATCCTTGGTGCTAACAATAACTTGTACATCTGCATACTTAAAGCCAGGTGCTGATTTATCCCTGTCAAAAGCAATAACCTTTAATCCCATTTGTCGGGCTGTTTTTATTGTGGGAACCATAAGCAACCCGGCACCAACCACAATAATAAAACTATCATTCACTAAATTAAACACTTTCCCTCACCTGCTTAACTATATATTTTTATAACACTTATGCCTGAACGTTCCAATGTCTTAATTCTATTGTAAATCTTATCTTCTGAACCAAGTGAGGATATCATAATCACATCTGGATGTAACTGTATAAATTGATCCGGTGAATAAATATGATAACCATTTAACGAACTACCCCATTTTAGTGCATCATCATCGACCATACCAATTATATTACAACTACTAAAATCAACGAATTCAAATAAAGTAAGCGTGTGAAACCCTGCTCCATAAATTATAACTCGCTGTCCTTTCTGTTTCCATTCCTCAGCCTTTAATTGCAACTGTAACCTGAGGTCTTCCATACCTGAAATAAAAAGTTTTAGCGTTTGTTCAACATTCTCGAAATCATTGCTGACAGTATCTTTTGTAATTATTTTTTTATCTTTTCGAGCTATTACCCTCAGATTGCTAGTAAAGGAATTGACTGCCAAGGGCCGATTACCGATATAATCGATGGAAAATTTACATTGAACAAGCAGTTCCCTTATGGTTATAGCTGAAAAGCCATATAAATGCTGGTTGGTGTATAGTTCAAAATACTCAATTAGAGTAATCGGTAGTCTACATATATCGGGAATATCTATAAACAGTATTCCCTTGTCCTTTAACATCTCCCAGGCCTGTCTCAATGCTGCTGCAGGATCCTGTAAATGCTCTAAAACATGAAACAAAGCGATGATATCGTATTCATCTTTAACAGGTTGTATTTCTTCAAGAACAGCGTTGGTTACATTTCTTAAGCCCAATCGTTTGGCAGTAAAAGATACTGATTCACTTGAAGGTTCAATCCCATAAACTTCGCATCCTCGCTCTTGCAAGAGATGAAGAAAGTGCCCATAACCACAGCCTATCTCTAGGATCTTAGTTTTACAAAAGTTGTTATATTGTTGTAAAAAACCTATTCTTTCCTGTGCCGTTTTAGCAAACGCATTTTCAGCGCTTAACAAATATTCATCCGGATACCGCGGTAAATATCCTTTATAAAAAAGCCTGGTTTCCTGCTGCGAAATCCTGGGATTAAGATATACCAACCCGCACTTCTTACATGCCACCAAAGAAAACTCGTTTTCCCTCCATAACTGCTGATAATCATTCGCCTGACAAAGGTTGCAGTTAACATATTGCATTAATATGTCCTCCGTTCCCCCCATTTCTGACAAACCCAGATAAAACCCTCACCTGTAGCATCCTGTTCACTAATTATGTAGCCTGTATGAGAATACTGTTTAATAATCCGCAATCCTTCCTCCAAAAGGAGAGCTTCTAGTTCTTCATAAGAATACTCCCTGACATGATAAGGATTAATAACATGCTCACCTACTTTACGCGGTGTCCCTAAAATAAATAGACCTTCTGGTTTTAGTACTCGTTTAATTTCCTTAATGAATGCCCTATCCTGCTCTATATGTTCGATAGTATCAAAACTTACTACTCTATCAAACATGTTATCACTAATAAAATCTAATGCTGTAGCATCTCCTAGTAAAAATGACACATTATCTCTTTTTATATTGTCTCTTGCCTGTTTAATTGCACTCTCAGAAAGATCAACCCCGGTTATCGTTTGACAATGTTCTGCCAGTAAATTGGTCCCCACACCATAAGCACATGCTACATCCAGCACATTGTGCTGAGCATGAAGATAATCTATGGCTAGTTTGTATTTTGTAATACTATGATCCCTATCATCAGCGTACTTAATATCAACATCTGTAACCCCGTCCTGACATAAGGTCTCCCTAAGATATTTCCTGGCTGCTTCTATTTCATCCTCTGAAGGTAATTTAGCTTCAACAAAAATGATATCAAACTTATCAGGATTTAATCTAATATAACTGTCTGGTCTGGCTGCAAACTCCCTTCTAACTTCCGGCTTGCTTAGAAGATCTTGCAAACGGGCCAGCGTCTTGATATTTAAAATAAATCCTCCGCCATGAAATACTTCATTGTTAAAGACCGCTCCTTCAACCCCTTTAGCTATTACTTCCTTTAGCATTTCTTCCAGTTGAAGCGGGTTAATAGCAACATCATGTCCAAAAATCCTTACTATTATGTTAGCTTTATTCTCCCTGGCACAGTATAATAATCTTTTTCCTATATCATCTTTGTCACCCTTAAAACAAGCAATATCATGCTTTTTGGCAATTTCATCGAAAACTACATTTTCCGGTACATCTGGCACAGCCAGAACGATATCATTTAAATTACGAACCTCTTTGAACCTGGAAATAACTTTGTCAATCAATAAGCTACCATCAGAGAGTCTTTTCAATACTAAACCTTCACCACCGGCAAAGGTCCTGGAATGTGCTTGAATAATGCCTAATATTTTCATGTTTTTAGCTCCTTTTGGTTTTTAAATTTTCTATTATCAAATCGGCTACCCTCTGAATTCCCCGACCATCAAAAAGTTTGCGGGCATTATCAGACATACTGCTTAGTAAAGCGTTCTGCTTTATTAAATCTCTTACTTCATTACAGATGTTCTCAGGTTCAAGGTCAGCAAAATAACCCATATTATAATAGAATCCATATTTTAGAACTTCATTAGCCACATGGGTATGAAATCTGGTCGGATTTATAAGCAGAGTTGGAATGCCTAAGGTAGCAAATTCATAAAGGGTTACTCCATAAGATGTTATACCAAGATCTGCCTGAGCCATTATTGGAGCAGGATCAGAAATATCATGAAACAATTTTATGTCAGCATAATTATCCAATAACCTTTGGCCATGTTTATAAAGTCTCCCCGTAATTACTGCAATACTTACTTCAGGAAGTAAAGGTACAAGACTATGCACTACCTTCTCGCTTATATTGTTATCATCGCTTCCTCCTATGGAAACTATTAATCTGGGTGCATGCCATGAAACCTTATTGTATGACCTGCTAAACTCAGGCCTTATAATGGTGAAATCAGCTCCATAAACCAGCTTGCCCTGGTAAGAGTTCCATTCTTGTCCAGGTTTATGATGCAATCCGCTCATTACCACTATATCTGCCCGTTGGCAACCTGAACTAAAATTATCTATAGCTATCACAGTTGTATTTAATTGTTTTAAATTATCGATATAGTCTATGGGTATATCATCTTTCATATCTAATATGTATCCATCCGCTTTAAAATACAGGCCTAAATTAGCTAGTACAGATAATTCATCCTGTATAGATGTATCCATAGGTAGATGTTTAATGTTAAACCCACTGTCATATACAAAAGAAACAACTTCATCAACAGCAGTACCTTTTACAACAAAATAACTTCCGCAAAAGTACTGTTCTTGCAGGTATTTTGCCAAGGCCAAGCATCTAACCAAATGTCCCATTCCTTCTTTCATACCTGCATCTAACCTGAATATAATTTTTCTACTTATATCATGTAGTCCCTTCTGTCGCACATTTGAATTAATATCTTGTAAAGCAGGTTCTTCCTCCAACAGTTTAATAACTTCCTCCAAATCTACTATAGTACCCGGTTTATATAATCTAGCGTAAACCACACGAATAAAATCAAGATCAGCCTGGGTATCCACCACTATACGATATTTATGTTTATAAAACATTGGATCGTCAATGATTTCAGCTCTAGTAACAATATCAGGATATTCTATCAGACAACCGCTGGCACTTTGTCTCTGATAATCATGTACCGAATGATGATCGATTTTCCCCCAAGCTTCCCGGGTAAAAACACATACCCCTTCGTGTATGGTCTTTTTGTTATCAATAGTACAAAACTCGGCATGTTTGTCAGTCATTGTGGCAATCATCTTGTCTATTGTTGAGGGATGAATTAATGGACAATCCCCACTCACCTGTACGATTATTTCAGCATCAAAGTGTCCTCCTGCAGCAGTAATTCTCCCCACAACATCTTCCGGATCACCGGTATAAGCAAAATAATGAATGCCCTCACTAATAGCAAATTCAATTAAAGGACGATCTTCTTCTCTGCTGGTTGTTATTATTACTATTTCATCAATTCTAACTGCACTTCTTAACCTGTCAATGATATGTCCCAATAAAGGTCTTCCACAAATATCTTTAAGTCCT
>JAQVXD010000028.1 GCA_028709385.1 Fermentimonas sp. | reverse complement strand
AGTGGCATTACGCAATTTGCATTTTCTGTGAGATTATTGCAATGTCAATTTTCTATACTCTTTTCTCAGTATTATTGCCAAAGGATGGGTTAAGCAGAGAAATTAGTGAAATATTCAAACAAAGTCTCTTTAATACCGCACTGGTACTCCTATTACCTTACACAATATCATGGCTATATCTTTCATGGAAAGAGAAAAGCTCTATATTAGCAGATATTGAACAGGGAAAATCAAATATTAAACAGCCGAAATCGTTGATTGCATTCCACGATGAGAAGGGCGACCTTAAGATATCTGTGATGCTCGAGAACCTGCTATATGTAGAGTCGGCCGACAACTATGCAACAATTTACTACATAAATAAATCCAACAGGTCACATTACATGATTCGTAATTCACTCAAATGGATTGAGGAAAATCTTACCGAAGATACTCCTTTGATAAGATGTCATCGCTCTTATATAGTAAATCTGGATAGAGTGAAAATATTGAAAAAAGAAAAAAGTGGAATAGTATTGGAGTTGGATGCTGAAGCAACACCCAATATTCCGGTTTCGAAGACCTATTATGACTCCTTTATGAATAAATTCTCTCGTTACTCAGTTTAAAAAGAGTAACCAACAGAATTATCACCAATTCCCTCCATCACATAAGAGTATGTTCTTACGTTATCCGCAGTAAAGAATTCTACGATAGCTTTTCCTTCGGAATCTGTTTTAATTACAGGATTCCAATAAATGGTAGTACGAAGGTCGGGAGTAGCACTCTGCCTGATATCAGGATTGTCGTATTCGGGAACATAGAATTTTTTATATATACAATAGCCTTCCGGTTTATGTTGAATTAAACCTGGAGTAGATGCTTCAAAAGAAGCCATAATATCAAACGGACTCTTTGTTTTTATTATTACAATAGGACCAACAGCACCCCTCGATCCCCATAAAGACCTTCCTGTCCTTTCAACAATTTCAACTGATTCAATGAAAGAAGCAGGAGCATTCATCATACCATCAATACTGCTGCGTGGCACTTCAACCCCATCTACAATCCAGATACCGTCACTACTGTAAAACATATTATCTTCTCTTTTTTGTGCTGATGTTATTCCAACATATATACCGGCTAATCCAAAGACATTTCTTAATGTCATGTTTTCACCAAGTCTGTCTAAACTTATTTTGCGACTGAACATATTTTGCTGGATGATATCCTGGTTAACCTGTTCCAGTTTTTTATCTATTACCTCTACCTCAGGCAAATTTATTGTCCATATGCTTTCGGCATATTTATTCTGCAGTATAGCCTGCTCAATAAATTCAGTTGTAGGACCTACATACTGACTCATTGATGATTGAATTCGGGTTAATGGTACTGTTAACAATTCTGATTTATTATCCCATTCATCCAGCTGTATATCCAGTAAAGTACGTCTGTCTCTTTTGGTTCTTCCCTGTAAAACAAGTACTGTTGTGTCGGGATTATTGAATCCGGCAAAGCCAAAACGACCATCTTTATCGGTTACGGCTGATTCGGGTAAATCTGTCTTCACATTGGAAAATAACAATACTGTTCCTCCTCTAACCGGTTTACCCAAAGCATTTATCAATCTTCCGGTTATTCTGAATTCTTCCTCCATAGGATATACAGGATTTGAATCGTTTGTCCTCACGGTTTCCCATGAGAATCGGCTCCAGCCCTGAGTACTTAGCAAAATATCAAGTGCTTCTTTGCGTTCCTTTTCTTCATTGGCAAAATACCACCCTGGATTTTCTATAAATCCTTTCAGATCTGACTCCAGTAATAAACTGCTTTTTATATTGAAACGATCAACAGAGGGCATAACCACTTTATCATCTGTTACAGATAATGAAAAGCTGCCTTGTACGGGTTTACCTTCTTTATCCTTTACTTGAACAGCTAATTCAGCTTTTTCTCTATCGTTGTATTTTTCTTTGTCCGGAATAATCTGAATATTCAAATCATTGTTCCTGTCAATAAAAATCAACCGTTCACTCTCCGGTATCTGATTTCTGAATAGTGTAAACTGTGCTATTCCGGTAGGGAATTTTTCTTTTGACACTACAATACTTTCTTCTTTCGATTTTAAAACACCCCGCAGTGCATAACAAACAGTTTGTCTGCTTTGCCCAATAATGTAAACCGAATCGGAAATTAATCTTGCTGATTTTATGGTGAGATAAATACTATCTTCTGTTTGTGATACGGAAAGTGTATGCCTGTCATCGGTTACTTTTGGCAATATACTTACTTTCTCAATGCCACTGGAAACCGTTACCACCTGGTAGGTGTGACCAGCCTTAGGGATAAAACTAAACCTACCCATCCCAAGATGTGTACTTGTGAAGTTCAAAATCTCAGATCCGGTATTATCCTTTAACACACAAGAAACATCAGAGCCAAACCCATCATTTCCCAAAGATTTGAAAGCAACCCTGTTTTCGGTATCTGCAATGAGGTGCCCGCCCTCAGGAAAGAAACTTACGCTGTAATCAAAAATATTCTCTGCAACTGAAGCTTTAACCGAATCGTTACCTATAAAAATATCTCTGTGAAAGAGGTAATCCTCTCCTGCATTACGCATCCAGTTTGTATAGGCACGCAAGTGGTAATTAGAAGAAGGGAGAGAGTCAGGAAGCTGGATTTGTCCGGCAAATTCATTTTTGTCGGAATATAGCAGGCTTCTTTTTACAAGACGCTTCTCACTGTCGGATAACTCCACATAAATTATCCTGCTCACAGTACTGGTATCCAGATGCGCATCGGTTAAATAGGCACGCATGTACATTAATTCGCCTGCAGCATAGTATGGCTTGTCAACATGCAGATAGATCTTTTCGACAGGATGCTTTTGTGCATATTCATGAAACAGTGCTATGTAATCATCTGCATTCTGAGAATGGGGAAAACCAATATGCAGAAATAAAAGAGCGGACAGGATATACTTTTGCATGATATATTAGTTTTATTATTAGCAAATATAACCATTTATTAAATGTAATAAAGAGTTTGACTCCTAATTTCTCATAATAGCGTAATCATTAATCTACATCTGTGATATTGAAATAAATATTACTGTCCCTTAAGAAAAGTATGTATCTTTTCCGGATAAAAGATAACAAACTTAAACAATATTTTAGATAAAAGGAATCTAAAAATTACAACAGACATGCTCGTTCCTGAATAAATGCTCATGTGTTCAGTATTTCCCCTCCATTTGGATGTAAACACTGACCTGTTATATAGCTCGAATCATCAGATGCCAGGAACAAAAAACATGGAGATACCTCGTTTGGCTGACCGGCTCTGCCCATTGGAACATCACTACCAAACACAGAAACTTTTTTTTCGTTAAAAGATGAAGCAATCAGTGGAGTCCAGATAGGACCGGGTGCCACAGCGTTAACACGAATTTCTTTATCGGTCAGACTTTGTGCCAGGCTTCTCGTAAAGCTTATTACAGCCCCTTTGCTTGCAGCATAGTCCATAAGATGTGCACTTCCTCTGTAAGCTGTCACTGAAGCTGTATTAATTATAGCACTCCCTTTTTTCAGAAAAGGAAGAGCATATTTAGTTACCCAAAAGTATGAAAATACGTTATTATAAAATGTACGTTCAAGTTGTTCTGTTGAAATATTCTCCAAACCTTCTGTTTCCCAATGCAGAGCTGAATTATTCACTAATATGTCAATCTTAGAAAACTTTTCAATGGTTTTCTCTACAGCTTTTTTACAATTGGCCTCTTTGGACAGGTCGGTTTTGATTAATAAGCACTCTCTTCCAATTTCCCGGATCTCCTTTTGTGTTGTTTTAGCATCATCTGTTTCACTCAAATATACTATGGCAATGTCAGCTCCGTTTAATGCAAACAGCAATGCTGTTGCTTTGCCTATACCGCTGTCTCCGCCTGAAATAAAGGCAATTTTTCCTGCTAGTTTATCTGTCTGGGGAACAGGTGTTGTGTCAGGAACAGGTTTTAAATTTGATTCTTTACCCGGCCGGCGTTGTTTTTGCTCAGGACGCAATTTCTTTTTGTCTTCTTGTTTTTGCATAATGACTTTTATTTAAATCCGGCAATGCCCGGAATATGTAAATATATTATTAAACAGAAAAAGCTATCTTTTGTTTTATCAGGCCTCTTCGAGCTTAGTATACAGCGCCCTGTAATCTCATAAATAATTTGCAAAATAAAGACAATAAAAACTAATGTAAAATAATACACCCGAACAATTTAACAGTCCCATAAGTTCTAGAGTTGTAACTGGACCGAACCAGATACATTAATCAATTAAGGTATGGACTCAAAAAAAACTACACAAAAGAAGAGTGAAAAAACCGGTACTTCTACCAAGAAGTCCGAAGTTGAAAAAAAAGGGCAAAACAACAACAAATCCAACAAAACATCTCTCAATAAGGATAATGAAGGAAAACTAAGAAAATTTTTCCTTGATGAGTTGAAAGATATCTATTTTGCCGAACATGAAGCACTGAAAGCGTTAAAGAAGATGGAGGCGGCTGCTACATCTCAAGCTCTTAAAGATAGTCTGATGAACCATCAAACAGAGACAGAGGAACAAATATCCCGAGTTGAGCAGGTATTCTCACTCCTGGGAGAAAAACCAGCCAAGAAAAAATGTGAGGGTATACTTGGCATTATAAAGGATGGCGAAGGCGTTGTTGAAGATACTGATGAAGGTTCAATGGTCCGTGATGCAGCAATTATCATTGCAAGTCAAAAACTGGAGCATTACGAAATAACATCTTATGGCAGCCTTGCAGAATTGGCTAGTACAATGGGACTTGACGAAGCAGCAGAGCTTTTGGAATTTACTTTAGATGAAGAAAAAAGTACTGATGTAACCCTAACTCAGCTTGCTGAGGAGTATGTCAATGAAGAAGCTGAAAAAGAATAATTATTGTTTTATAAATTAAAAATTTACAATTATGATAGCAGAAAAACAAGGTGAAATTTTGAATGATTTGATAAAAATCAACAATGATAGAATGGAAGGGTATCTGAAAGCAATCGAACAATTGAATGGTGAGGATATTGATCTGAAAAATATTTTTCAACTTAGAATAGAACAAAGTCAGACATTCCACAATGATCTGGTTTCTGAGGTTGCCCTGTTAGGTGAAGAAGTTGCAACGGGAACACTGGTAATTGGTAAAATTTACCGTGCCTGGATGGATGTCAAAGTGTTGTTTTCGGGCAATGACAGAAAAGCTGTTCTTGACAGCTGTTTAAAAGGAGAGGGTGCAGCACTTGCCGCATACAATTCAGCTTTGGAATCAGGCAATTTGTCATGGGGAACCAGAGAAATTTTGAACAGCCACAGAGCAGATATTCAGAAATCTTATGATGAACTTGAAGCTATGAGAGATCTGATTTAATAAGTTTAATCAATTAATAATAATCTTAATACCATTTGATTTTCTTCAAATTTCTTCAAAAATATCCTTTCTCAATAAAGAGAAGGGATATTTTCCAAAATAACTAAAATTACATATTATGAGTATAAACGGAATAATGTTTCAGTACTTCGAATGGTTCCTTTCTGATGATGGAAGCCTGTGGAAGAAGCTAAGAGATGATGCAGAAAGACTGAAGAATATTGGTATAACAGCAGTATGGATACCACCGGCAATAAAAGGGACAGGCTCAGATGATGTTGGTTACGGAGCATATGATCTGTACGATCTGGGAGAGTTTGATCAAAAGGGTACTGTTCGCACTAAATATGGTACAAAAGAGGAACTTATTCAGGCTATTGATGAGCTGCACAAGCAAGAAATAGCTGTTTATGCAGATGTAGTTATCAATCATAAAGGCGGTGGCGATGAACTGCAAACCTTCACAGTTGTAGAGGTAAATCCCGAAGACAGAAATGAGATAATATCCGAACCATTTGAAATTGAAAGTTACACGAGCTTCACTTTTCCAGGGAGAAATGGCAAATACTCTGATTTTAAATGGAGTTGGGAACATTTCTCTGCAACAGATTACAACCACAGGGATCCCAAAGATGCTATTTATGTAATACAGGGTGATAATAAAGGAGTTAATCCAGATGACAAGTCGGTAGGTCAGCAGTTTGGCAATTTCGATTTCCTCCTGTACAACGATATCGATTTTAAAATTCCCGATGTTCGTGAAGAAATAAAAAAATGGATAACCTGGTTTATCAACGAAACAAAGGTTGACGGACTTAGGTTGGATGCAATAAAACATATAAGTGACTGGTTTATAAAAGAGTTCATAGGTCACATTAGATCCGAATTTGGTGAAGATTATTTTATAGCCGGGGAATATTCGCATTACGAAGGTAATGATATGGACACATTCCTGCACAATGTGGAACACAGACTGGATCTTTTTGATGTAGTACTGCATTACAATTTCAGGATATGCAGTCTTGATGGTCCCGGATTCGATATGAGTAAAATATTCGATGATACAATTGTTGAGAAATACCCTGAACTGGCTGTTACCTATGTCAACAATCACGACTCACATCTGCATGACGATGACTTGTATGTACTTGACTGGTTCAAACCTTTAGCTTATGCTTTAATTCTGCTCCGTAAAGATGGTTACCCCTGTATATTTTTTGGAGACTATTTTGGTATTGAGGGACCTAATCCTAGGGATGGACAGCAATGGGTGATTGATCAGCTTCTGGATGTCAGGCGTGAATTTGCATATGGTGATCAGGAAGATTATTTTGATCATGAAAGCATAATAGCCTGGATAAGGCGCGGAGATGAAAAGAACCCGGATGGTTGTGTCGTAATCATGAGTAATGATGAAGCGGGAGATAAGAGGATTTTTGTGGGAACAGACTATTCCGGATCTGCCTGGTACGATAAATTAGGTAACATAAAAGAGGAAATAATAATAGGAGAAGACGGTCATGCCAACTTTCCGGTAGGAGGAGGATCAGTCTCAGTCTATTTGAAGAGAGTTTAAGAAAAATAATACACTTATTCTAAATATGAATAATGAAACAATCTTTGATGATCCTGTAAAATCTGCAAAGGCGGCAAAGCTTGTATATTTTCCCGATTCTGAATCAGACGGTATTTTACGTGAAAAAAGAGGAAAAGGATTCAGATATCTTTTCAAAGGAGAAAAAGTTACAGATAAAAAGGTTTTGGATAGAATTAGCAAACTTGTTATCCCTTCCGCCTGGAAAAATGTATGGATCTGTCCTGCAGCAAACGGACATCTACAGGCTGCGGGAATTGATGCAAAAGGTCGTAAACAATATATTTATCATTCTGACTGGATAAGTTTGAGAAATCAAAAAAAATACCACAGAATGGTAAATTTCGCTCATGCCCTTCCTAAAATCAGGTTGCAAGTCGAAAAAGATCTCTCACGTAAAGGATTACCTAAAGAAAAAGTCCTGGCACTTATCATAAGTCTGATGGAACGAACAAGCATAAGAGTAGGTAACAGCACATACCAAAAGCTGTATGGATCTTTCGGTCTGACAACCCTTAATGATAATCACACCGAAATAAAAGGCAGTAATATCAAATTCTCCTTTAAAGGTAAAAAAGGAGTATACCAGGATATAAGTCTCCGGGACCCCCGTCTGGCGCGAATAGTGCAAAGGTGTAAAGAGATTCCGGGTAAAGAACTTTTTCAGTATTATGATGAAGAAGGAATGCGGCAAACAATTGATTCGGGAATGGTCAACGAATATATAAAAAGCATCAGCGGAGAGGACTTTACTTCAAAAGATTTCAGAACCTGGGCTGGCACCGTCAATGCTTTCCTGGCATTCAAAGAACTTGGATTTGGTAAGACAGAAACCGAAAAAAAGAAATTCATAGCTGAAGCTATTGACCTGGTTGCATCACAATTAGGCAACACTCGTGCAGTCTGTAAAAAATATTACGTACATCCTGATATTATTACTTCATACGAAAAAGGAACTCTACAGGAGTACTTCAATCAGTCGGATAAAATAGAGGCGGAAGAACTGGTACTTTCTATTTTGGAAAAGAAAACCGGGAAATAGCGTTAAAAAAAAGCTGTACCAATTTTCAAAGGTACAGCTTTATCCACTAAAAGCCACTTATTCGTCTGCAGCTGTTACTTTTACAGTAATCTTTCCGTTGTTGTTATTTTTGTCTTTTACCGTTACAGTTGTTGTACCTTCTTTAACACCCTTAACAGTAATTTTGTTGGTTGCCACTGTAACTGTTGCCTTTTCCGTGTCGCCTGAAGTTGCAGTATATGGAGATGTACCATTCTTCACCGTAACAGTTGTTGTTTCACCTACCGCTAGTTCAACACTTGATTTGTCGAAACTTAGGTCAATTTTTGCCTTTTCATCATCATCACACGACGCGAACGTAAATGCAAACAGCGCCATCGATACAAATAACAAACTCATTAATTTTGTTGATTTTTTCATACTTATTTAAAATTAGAAATTAATAATTAAGCATCAATCTTTGTGATTGGGCTCTTAGTTCTAAAATATTAAATAGGAGTATGAATGAAATCTTGCATATGAAATAGTTAATGTGTTTAAAAATATGTTATCGCAAACTGTTTTCTATTAGAATTATTCTTTATTAACTTAGAATTGTTCTTTACCAAAAACACTTTCGGCTTTTTTACCCGACCTGCCATTCATATTAAACGAATAAGAAGCGGTCAGCTCAACAATTGGTCCTGTTCGATTGAACTTAGTGTCCTGATAAAAAATCTGAGTTCCTGATGCATTGTAAGCACGTGTATAAAGCTCTTGTATATTTGAAGAGAGGATGTCAATTGCTTTAATGCCAAAATCCCAACCTTTAAGCTTTGGAGGCGTGTAATTTAATGCCGCGTTGGCTATATAAAACATAGCATCTTCACCTTGCGTTGTGACGGTTGCTGAGCGAACATCTATGTCTGTTGTGAACTTAAGTGATCGCGTTAAGAACAGGTTTAAATTGCTTTTTAAACTCCAGTTGGTACTGCGGCTATTTTCCTGATATCCGAATATATCACCCTGAAGATTAAAATCGTAAACAGAGCCTCCGACAAATAGTTTTGCAAATGACCCGAGAGAAAGATTAGCATTAAGTTCTGCACCAAGCGCCTGTACGTTTCCTGCATTTGTGAAACTTCGGATTAATACATTTTCCTGATCATATACAGTATTTACTCTGAAGATTGCGTTGTCTGTACCTCTGTAGAATCCCGTAAGTGTAAATTGCTGCTGCCCTACCCTTGTTTGATAAGAGAGTTCAGCATTAGTAAGGTATTCAGGTTTTAGAGCGGGGTCTCCTACTACATACACTTCATAATGACGACGGTATAAAAATGGTGCCATATTTTTAGTAGGTGGACGGTTTATTCGTCTGCTGCCTGCCAGTATAATAGAATTTCCGTCATTTATTCTATATTGCGTGTGAAGCGTAGGGAACCAGTCGAGTTGCTTCACTTCAAATTCAGATTTAGGCTCTCTCTTAAATAAATTAAGATAGTTGGGATTATCAAGTTTGAGCGTTTGATTAGTATACTCCAGACGCAAACCAGCCATAAAAGACAAGTTCTCAAAACTACCGGCATAGTCTATATATCCTGCATAAATAAGACGAGAAAGATCAGTTTGATTCAAAAACTCCTCGTTTACTCCCCATTGATCAGACGCTACATTAAGAGTATCGTAATTAAACACTCCCTTATGAGACAAGTATTGCGGCTGAAGCCCCACACCTAATGTGTGACCATTATCAAACTTTTTTTCATAATCCACATTAAATCTTAGTCCGTCAAGAGGAGAACTATCCGACTGTTTATATAAATTTAATAAATCGCCGTAACTGTCGCTGACTGCATCAAAATAATAATCAGGGTTTTCCAGTTTCCAGTCAAGACCGGTATGCTCGTAAAGCGCCGAAAGTTTAAGACTGCTTTCATTATCGAAATTCTTATTGTAATCAATACTCACTGAGTGAGTTATTCCCGTGCGGTCTTCAGTGTTAGGATTATATATCCATACTTCATCAGGATCGATATTGTTAATCGGGTTCTTATTAATATCTCCAAAAAAATTATTGTAAACATAGTGAGCCGTTCTTCCCTGATGCATGTGACCAAAATAGTAAGAACCGGAAAGAGTACTTGTTGAATTTAATCTATAGTCAGCTCCCAGGTTGGCTGAATAGTTTTCATTCCAGGAAAAATTGTCTCCCTCGGCAACCATATGAAAGTAAGAGTCGTTGGGCTGCAACAAACGGGCATCACCCGAACGATAAGATAACTCATTTCTTTTAGCGTAGTTAAATCCTCCAAATAATGTCAGATCATCCTTATTATACATAAGATTTAAAGAACCACCATACCTGTCATAATTAAGCTCTTGATCACTATACTTATGCGTTTTATTTTTCCATGGAGCACCGCCAAGCAATCCGTCAATCACTACCGACAACCCTTCAACCCCCGAACTTCTTGTAGTGATATTAATAATTCCGCCTGATCCCTGAGCCTCGAAACGAGCTGATGGAACAGTTATCACATCAACACTCTCTATGTTGTTAGCCGGTATCTGTTCCAGCAAAACAGATGGCTCCAGTTGTGTAGGTTTGCCATTCAGATAAACCACAAAGTCGGTTGTCCCTCGCAGTGTTATATCGCCGTCGGGATTAACAGATAAGGATGGTAAACGACTAAGCAGATCTCCTGCAGTTCCTCCGCGAGCCGTTTCAAAATCCCCTGTACGATACGTCTGCCGGTCTATATGACGCGTGGTTGTACTTTGAATGCCTACAATCTCAACTCCGTCGAGTTCAATAACATCAGGCATAAGTTCTATCTCTCCGAGATTGAGATTCGTATTCTGAGGAGTGAAAGATAGTAATGAAAGTGTATCGGTAGTGTAACCAATAAAGGAAACAGTTACGTGAATCTCATTTAAGTTGATATTATCCACAGCAAACACTCCATAGTCGTCTGAAACAGTTCCGCCTACGAGAGCTTCAAAATCTTTATCGAAAACAGATACAGTTGCGAATGGTATTGATTCACCAGTCTCTTTATCCAATACTTTCCCGTTTATCTTATTATTTTGGGAATAAATTGAAGTCGCTGTAAACAACATCAATATTATTGTAATTAAAATTTCTCTTCTATTTATTTTATTTTCCATCATTCTGATTAAATTATCCAATATTTAAAACAAGCGTAATAGTAACAAACGCACATTAATTCTATTTGTTCGTCTATAGCTCATTGGAATAATCTTTATCAGAAATGCAAATCTCGCTATTTAATTAATTGTTTTACCAGTTTTACCGCCATCAAAGCTTCTGTATATTTTTAGATTTTGTCTGTCTTCATGATTATCATCCCGTTCTCCGCCAGCCGGACCGGTGAAATAAAGAATATTATTTGAATATGATTCAGCTATATCAAATTCATCTCCATTTGATGCAGGATCCCCAATTATCCATGTTACTCCGTGATCATCACTGTATATAGTTCTGTTGCGAATAAATCCTTCTTCAACATCAAATTGCCGTGTTGGAACAACAAGTCTGTTTTAAATGCAGCCCCTTTCATTTGGATACAGGAACCCGGTCCGAACCCATTTAAAAGATGACCTTCTGCTAAAATTTCAACAGGATCCATAAAAGCCTCTTTGTCACCATGAATCAGAACTTGCATTTCAGACCAGGTTTTCCCATTGTCTGTACTCCTTTTCATTACGATATCTGTCGGTGTTTTATCAGTAGAACTTATTTTTCGCGCTTCGCAGAAAGCTACCAATGTCCCATTTTTAGTAGTAATTATTGAAGGGATTCTGTAAGAATCAATTCCGTCATCACCTGCATTAAATGCAGTCGTTTTATATTATGCTATCTGTTGAGCATAAATAGCGTTTTCAATGAAAAAAGAGGAAATAATATAATGAATGATATTAAGCTTATCATATTTTGGTTTTTTTATTATTAGTTTATAAATACGGATTAGAATACTGCCTAAAGATATTGTAAAAAAGTTAATATACCCAGAATCATTTTTATTGTCAACTGTTTTCGAGGTATTTCGGCGGTACTTCAGACAACGCAACATCAAAAATTTATGAGGTTGAAACGATGTTGAAACGATGTTGAAACGATGTTGAGTTGGGCGAAATATGGGCTATTTATCTATCATATCACAGTCTCTCGATACTTTTGTTGAGATTACCTTTATTATTTAATCAGCATCATCCGATTTTCCAGTAATGATATATACTTTTCCTGATTTTCTAACGAGAGGAAAGAGCGTTTAATCATCTTTTTCAATTCCTCCTCCGCTTTAACAAATCGGTCAAAAGAGTTTACTATTTGCTTTTCGTTCAATTTAAATTTTTCACCTAATTGCATAAAATCGGCTTTTGTAAGCTTTCTTTTTCTGCCGTTGATAGTTAGTGCCATTTCTTCGGTATCTTCGGGGAGATGCATGTTAACATTCAGTAAATCATAGGCTGGAGATAAATGCCATTCATCACTGTTATTTATTAATGAGAAATTCTTTAGATGCATATCATTGTTGCCTGTAAGAAAGCTGAAAACAGTTACCTCAAAAAGTCGCAGCAGATCAAGTAACGTGTTGGATGTATATTCCGCAACAGCTTTGCCCACTTTTTCCATTGAGCTTTTGTATTTATCAAAGGCTTCCAGTATTTGAAACATATCCAGCATGTGGATTTTTTCGCTGCTTTCGGTGCGATCTATCCGCTTTGTAATATATGAAAGTTCTCCCGATTTCAATCTGATCAAAGAAGATGGTACCACCGATATGCCGCAAATCTCTGCCATTCTCATTGTCAGATGTTCGTTTTCCGGCATTTGAGGAAATGCTTCATTTTGAGGCTTTAGTATATAATTTCCATCTAATGCACCCAGAATTGTAAGCCGGCCTTGTTCTTTTTCATTTAGTATTTCTTTTATTAATCCTAAGGATAGTTTGGGTTGTACTCCCGGAACAGAGATGGAGTTTTCTACCACTTCTTTTGCAAGCTGCGCCATTTCATCCATTGAATAATCTAAAACAGGAGCCGATTTTGTTCCAAAAAAAAGTTCACTGCAAGAAGCATGAAAATATTGATTCGCGTTTGAAGATTCATCCGTTATCAGATCTTCATAACAATACAGGCATTTCTTACTCATTGTTTTCATCATCTTTATTTATTACACTAACTGCTCCGATACAATTTTTGCAACATGCCAGAAGCAGTCCCATTCGATCATTAGGATTTAGTTTCCAGCTTTTGGTGGCTATTTCCAGTAACCATCCTTCAGGAATTAATCCTTCAAAAAAGGGAAACAGGCGTTTACTTCGATAGACTTTTTCAGAGACAGGCATAGTAAAAGTTATAGACTGCTCCGGAAAATGCCTGATATAATCATTATCGTAGGAAAAAAGATATTCACCATCAGCCGTTTCAGTAATGATTCCGGCTAAATCATTGTTATAATACACTTTTCCTTGTCTCATTCTTCAATTTCTTTATGATTAACGGGGGCTAACTTATGCCCAAACATCATCAACACCTGATTGACTTTTGTCAGACTGAGATTATCTTTACCTTGCTCCATTTTTCTGATAACCGTAAGCGCGACACCTGCTTTATCGGCAAATTCCTCCTGCGTGAGCCCGGCCTCCTTACGTTTCATTTTAATAAACTTAGCTATACTTAATGCCATGATTATATGCATTTACAGTTATTTCAGGCAAATATAAGGAATTATATTTAAAAGCATATAATAAGGGTGGTTTATTTTGATTTATATGTAATTGGATATAATATGATATCTCATTAACTGATTACATAAGAATGTTAATAATAATATTTGCAGTTTCCGGAAATGGTGTCTTTACCCTTGATGTCGTATCTTTCCTTTCATACTCGAAAATATTGTAGTAAAAAATGATTTATTAAAACTGGAGTACTTATGAATTTCTAAAATTATTATTTATCTTTACAAGAGATAAAACCGTAAGTTATGGAAACAATTATAATAAATCCAGACAATAAGAGGCAAAGTAAGCTTGTCAAAACTATGTTGAAAGAAATGCGTATTAGCTTAACCTCACATACAGATGAAACCGAAGTAGAAGTCTCTGCAGCAGAATTGGAATCAATTGATAAAGGTCTTGAAGATATAGAAAAAGGAAACGTCACACCTCACCATGAAGCAAAAAAAAGATTCTACAATGCTATCTATAATATGGAGTAATAGGGCAATTGCGGAATTTGAAGATATTCTACGATACTGGGTTAGACACAACGGGACTGTTACTTATTCTGTAAAAGTTGAAGCAGAGACTGAAAAGGCATTGGCATTAATTTCTAAAAACTCACTTATAGGTGTTAAAGTAAAAAACAGAGTAAATGTGAGGCGTTTAATGGGGTAGTGTAAATTAAACTGTGTCAGTTTGTAAATTAAAGGATTGAATTGAATTTAAACTTTATAATATATAATTGATATGATAGCATTAAGACAAGCTATGTACCTAATTGGATTTATATTCTTATTTACTTCATGTGCTACTTCAATGTCACCTGTTCAAGTTCACAATACGTTGCCCTCTTTAACCAAATCAAGATATCTTACATATACTCAAGCAGAAGAAGCCGTAAAAACAAACAACTGTAAGTTTTTAGTTCAAGGTAGAGAATATGTAGCACCACTTGCCATAACAACGAAAGGAGATTTAAGAAACGGTGCTGTAGGAATTGATGAATGGGTAGAATTAGACGGAGGCAATGCTTATGTCATTAAGAGTTTCAAATGGATTAGAGTAGATGAAAGCGGAGCTACTCAACTTAACATTGTTTTTGATACCTTACTATGTGAATAGTAATTGATATTATAATCGACATTATTTTGCATTTACTCCGATATAATCGACTAAATTTAGCAATCTCTAAAAATAATCACTATTTAGTCGATGTTTTTTTACGACAAAAAAAAAGAGTTTTAGTCGATGTTTTTTTGCACTAACACAGTTTTAGTCGATAATATTTTGCATATTTGCCGTGATTTACATTTTTAATCGATACTTATTGCATCATGGATATAAATAAAGAAATAATTTTTGGTTCCTCGGATTCCATTATATCACGTCGTATTACGAATATGGAAAAAGCCGGAAAGCTTAAAAAGATTGCACCACGCATTTATACTTCTAATTTAATTGATTCAGAAAGTAATATAATTCGCAGGAATTTATTAGAAGTGATTGCATGGAGGCTTCCGGGTGCAATAATCAGTCACAGGAGCGCCTTTAGTATGGCTCCTACTGTAACAGGGGATTTCTTTTTAACAGCAGGCTCTTCTCGGGTAATCAATGATATTCCGGGAGTCAGGCTTAACATTGCCAAAGGTCATGAACCTTTGCCGAGCGACATAAAATTGGGAGAAATGCCTCTGTATGTATCGTCAGATTACCGCCGTACTCTTGAAATTCTTCAATCAAGCAGAAAAAAAGGAGATGAAAGCAAGTCTCTTGACCAGTCTTTTGTGGAAAAAAGAATGGAATCCCTTATTAATTCGCAAGGAGAGGAGGCAGTTAATGATTTTAGGGATAAGACCAGAGTTATTGCGAAAGAGTGTGGAATGGGTAAGGAATTCAAAAAGCTTGACAATATAATTTCAGCTCTTTTAGCTACACGTCCCGCCTCGATATTAACCACAGAATCTGGTAAAGCCCGGGCTGCCGGAATGCCGTATGATGAGAAAAGAGCACAATTATTCTCTTTGCTTTATGATTCGTTATCAAGTAAGTTTTTCAAGGAGGTACTGGACAAAAACAGGGACGAGGGATCTTTCCGCCTGTTCTCTTTCTTTGAAAGTTATTTTTCTAATTATATAGAGGGTACTAAATTTGAGGTGAATGAAGCTCTTGAAATAGTTGAAACGGGAAAGATAATTCCGAAACGCATAAATGATTCTCATGATATACTCGGTACGTTTAAGATAGTTTCTAACAGAGCAGAGATGAATATTGTGCCTACAACAGAAAATGAATTGTTGGCAATACTAAAACACCGCCACTCGATATTAATGGAAGGTCGTCCGGATATGGAGCCCGGTGTGTTCAAAACAAAAGCCAATCAGGCAGGAGGTACATCTTTTGTATTACCGCAATTGGTAGAGGGCACGCTTAGGTACGGGTTCCGGTTATATACTGTATTGACAGACCCGTTTGCAAAAGCGATATTCATGATGTTTATATTCAGTGAAGTGCATCCATTTAACGATGGGAACGGGAGGGTTTCCAGAATCATGATGAATGCCGAGTTAGTTAGAGCCGGGCAGACACGTATTATAGTTCCTACTGTTTTCCGTGAAGATTATTTATTGTCTTTGAGAAGGCTTTCCCGTCGTAATGACCCAACGGTATATATCCGTGTTATGGAAAAATTGCAATTATTCAGTTCTCATATTGTTGGAGACAACTTTGATAATGTGCATTCATTTTTAAAAGATAGTGATGCTTTTGAAGAACCGGAATCAGGAGTACTAAAGTTTTGAGGTAAAAAAAGAAGTATTACACCTAACCACGGACATAAAAAATCCGCTCCCGACAAACTCTCTGAAAAGAGTAAGCCGAAAGCGGAAAATTGATTTATTTATTGATCCTTTTTACGGGACAGTCAATCATCATTCATCCATAAGGATGTGCATGATGTCAACAGCTGATTTGGTGACGCGTGTACCGGGTCCGAATATTGCTGCTACTCCTGTCTTGTATAGGAAGTCATAGTCCTGTGCGGGGATAACTCCTCCTACAATTACAGCTATATCAGGTCTTCCAAGTCTTTTGAGTTCATCAATAACCAGTGGAACAAGTGTTTTGTGACCTGCAGCAAGTGAAGAAACGCCAAGTACATGTACGTCATTCTCAACTGCCTGACGGGCTGCTTCTTCGGGTGTCTGAAAAAGTGGTCCCATGTCTACGTCGAAACCACAATCGGCATAACCTGTTGCAACAACTTTAGCACCACGGTCGTGTCCGTCTTGCCCCATTTTGGCTACCATGATTCTTGGTCTGCGCCCTTCCTGTGAGGCAAATTTATCTGTGAGTGCCCGCGCTTCTTCAAGCGTTGCATCTCCTTTTGATTCTGATGAATACACTCCTGCAATTGTTCTGATTACTGCATTATAACGTCCAACTACTTTTTCGCAGGCATCCGAAATCTCACCCAATGTGGCGCGAACTCTGGCTGCCTCAACTGATAGCTCAAGGAGGTTGCCTTCTTTGGTTTCAACGCATTTTGTAATTGCATCGAGTGCTTTTTGAACTGCTTCGTTGTCACGTTCTGCTTTTAATTTAGTAAGTCTCTCTACCTGCTGCTTCCTGACTTCAGTATTATCAATATCAAGGATATCAATCGGATCTTCCTGATCGAGACGGTATTTATTGACACCGATAATTGACTGTACTCCTGAGTCGATTCTGGCCTGTGTGCGTGCAGCAGCTTCCTCGATACGCATCTTGGGAATTCCGGTTTCAATAGCTTTGGCCATACCGCCGAGCTTCTCAATCTCCTGAATCAGGTTCCATGCTTTATCCACAAGCTCCTGGGTGAGTGATTCAACATAATATGAACCTGCCCATGGGTCTACCTGCTTAGTGATGTAGGTCTCTTCCTGAAGATAGATCTGTGTGTTTCTTGCAATACGGGCAGAGAAATCGGTTGGCAGTGCAATTGCCTCATCAAGGGCGTTTGTGTGCAGTGACTGGGTGTGACCGAGTGCTGCAGCCATTGCTTCTACTGCAGTACGACCGACATTATTGAACGGGTCCTGCTCTGTCAGCGACCAGCCTGATGTTTGCGAGTGTGTGCGCAGTGCCATTGACTTGGGGTTTTCTGCACCTAAACTTTTCACAATCTTTGCCCAGAGTAAGCGTGCTGCTCTCATTTTTGCAATCTCCATGAAGTGGTTCATTCCGATACCCCAGAAGAATGATAGTCGCGGTGCAAATTTATCAACGGGGATACCTGCATTCATACCTGCACGCAGATATTCGATTCCGTCGGCAAGAGTGTATGCCAGTTCGATATCGGCTGTGGCGCCTGCTTCCTGCATGTGGTATCCTGAGATTGAGATAGAGTTGAACTTTGGCATCTTCTGTGATGTAAATTCAAAAATATCTGCAATTATCTTCATTGAGAATTCAGGCGGATAGATGTAGGTGTTGCGAACCATGAACTCCTTGAGTATATCGTTCTGAATGGTACCTGCCATCTCGTCCAGACTGGCTCCCTGCTCCTGCGCTGCTACAATATAGAATGCAAGTATGGGAAGAACTGCACCGTTCATTGTCATGGATACCGACATCTTGTTCAACGGGATACCGTCGAAGAGTATCTTCATGTCCTCAACAGAAGAGATTGAAACACCTGCTTTACCAACGTCTCCCACTACCCTCTCGTTGTCGGCATCATAGCCACGGTGGGTGGGAAGGTCGAATGCAACAGAGAGTCCTTTCTGCCCTGATGCAAGGTTACGGCGGTAGAATGCGTTTGACTCTTCGGCAGTGGAGAATCCTGCATACTGGCGGATTGTCCAGGGACGCATAACATACATCGTAGAATAGGGTCCGCGAAGAAAGGGAGGTATACCGGCTGCATAGCTCAGATGCTCCATTCCCTCAAGATCTTCTTTGGTATATACCGGTTTCACGGGTATCTGTTCAGGTGTATGCCAATCGGCTTTTATTTCGTTTTTTTCAGCCCATTCGTCAACATCTGACTTATAAAATCCGGCTGATTTAATGTCTATTTCCTTAAAATTAGGTTTCATATTATTTAGACTAATGTTTGTTTTTTATTTTATTCTTAAATAGTAACTAAGCTGCCGGTTATATAAACGGAGCAATGAAGTTTGCTGCTGAGAGCAGAAATACAAAAAGAAGAAGCAGTTTTGCCGTCTGACCATCCAAATACTGAATTGAAGTGAAATCATCATGCTTAGCCATTTTCATCTTTTTTATGTTTCTGTTTGCAAGCGGAAAACTTAACAGCGTAAGAAACGTAATCGGATGAAGCAGATCAACAGATACCAGGATTGCTATCAGCAGATAGGCTGCAAGCAACAGTGTCTGGTAGGTGACTTGTGCCCCTTCCAGTCCTAATATCATCGCCTGTGTTTTGGTGCCTGCCGCTTTGTCTTCTTTTATATCGCGTGTATTGTTTGCGTGTAAAATGGCAACCTCAAGCAATCCCACGGGTATGCTTACGAGGAGTATTGTCCAGATCAGCTCACCGGTCATAACAAATGCAATTCCGAGGGGGATGGATAGTCCGTATGTCACAAATATCAGATGGTCGCCCAGAGCGATATACTTGAATTTGTGATACAGCATGGCACTTATGATACCGAAGCCGCCAATAACAAGCAAAGGCCATCCGGTTTTGATTGTAAGATAAATGCCTATTGCCATTCCCACTGTCAGAACGCATAAGCTATAACGGAATATTGTTTTGGGCTGGAATACACCTTCGACCAGAAGTCGCGGCGGACCTGTCTTCTCTTTTACATCGACCCCATGTTTGAAATCCTGATATTCATTCATCAGGTTTGCTGACATCTGGAAGATGACTGCACCAATTAGTCCGATTATTCCGAATAACCAGTTGGATTCTGCTACTGCCCCTGTCTTATAGAGATAAAAGACATATGATATTGCCATTAGTGCGGCACTGCCTGAAGCGGGAAATGCCCAGGGCTGTGTTACAATAATCCAGTTTTTCAGTTTGCCTCTACCATCCATAATATTAATTTTTGCAGTATGCAGATTTATTAGTTTCTATTTATAACAACTTTTCATTAAACATCTTAAGTGTCTCGAGAACGTTGCTCTTAACATTAATAAAATGCTCTATTCCCTGAGCTTTGAGCTCATCCATACAAGCAGGCGCACCGGCTATCACTAACAGTTTATTGCTGTCCTTTAGCATTTCATGCGCTTCAGGAGCAAACTGTGGGTATTCATCATCACTTGAACAGAGTACGATTACATTTGCTCCCGCTTTTTTTGCAGCTTTAACTCCCTCTTCAACTGTTTTGAATCCGAGGTTGTCGATAATTTCATAGCCTGCACTTGCAAAGAAGTTGCTGGAAAACTGTGAACGTGCCAGGCGCATTGCAAGATTACCTATTGTAAGCATGAACACTTTAGGACGTTTGCCGCTGTTCTCTGTAGCAAGTCTGAGCTCATTGAAATGATCGGAAAGTCTGTTTTTGTTGAGTTTCTTCAATGGTGTTTGTTTGTCAGAATCACCACATCCGCAACCGCAACCTTCTGCGTTCTCATCAATCTTGTCACTCATCGTTTCGTTGAAATTAGGATACTGGTTGGTACCCAGCATTATCTCTCTGCGATTGGCAAGTGCATTGAAACGTTCGTCGGCAGTTTTGTTTATTGCATCCTGAACTGCACCCGATTTGAGTGAATCATAGAAACCGGTCTCTTCTGTCTCAAGGAAAAGCTTCCATGCCTGTTCAGCAAGTGAACTGGTGAGTGTCTCGATATAATATGAACCTGATGAGGGATCGGTAACTTTATCAAAGTGTGCTTCCTCTTTTAACAGCAGTTGCTGGTTTACCGCGATACGTTCTGCGAACTCAGTGGGTGTTTCGAAAGCTTCGTCGAAAGGACGTACGGTAAGTGAATCAACTGAGCCAAGTGTAGCTGACATAGCTTCTGTCTGTGTACGTAACAGGTTAACATAGGGGTCGTACAGCGACTGATTGAAGCTTGATGTGATTGCGTGGATGTTCATTTTTGCAGCACAACGACAGGTGCCGTCATCGGCCTTGTTGTCGCAGTCGTGCGGACAAGGCGGTTTGTATGCATTAACAACCTCTGCCCATAGCCAGCGGGCTGCACGGAATTTGGCTATCTCCATGAAGTAGTTTGATCCTACACCAAATTTGAATTTGATTTTCTTTGCAGCTGCCGAGGGATCAACTCCATTTTCGATAAGTTTGGATAGTACCTGGTTGCCGTAGGACAGACTATAACCGAGCTCCTGATAGCTGTAGGCACCGGCATCATTCATCATGTTGCCTGTCACAATTATTGATCTGTATCGTGGAAGCGGAGCGGTAATATTTACAATTTCCATTGCTTTTTCTACCCAGTTTGGTTCATCTACTCCCTTTTTCAAGATTTTCCTGAATGGGTCGAACTCAACGGAACCGAAGCATTTCATAACATCAAGGTTTTGACCTTTGATGTAATCCACCACCAGTTTTGCAAGATCGATGGTACGTGAAATACAGGTCCTGAAGTTCAGCTCTACTTTGTCGGGAGCTATTCCCTGAAGCAATATTGCCAGGTTTTCGGCAGATAGGTGCTGCTTGGGAAGAGTGAAACCTAATGAGGTTACACCTTTTTCAAGCAAGACAAGTGCTTTCTTGTTTGCTTCGGCAAAATCTTCTACTTTAATCTCCTGACGGACATACCAGTTGTTGTCTTTCTTTGTGCCTCTCACATAGGGGAATTGCCCGGGAAGATTGTCAAGTGCTTTAAATCCCTCCATATCTTCGGCACGATAAAACGGATTTACATTAAAACCCTCTTTAGTTCTCCACACCAGTCTCTTTTGGAAATCTGCACCTTTCAGGTCTTTGGTGACAACTTCCATCCACTCTTCGGTGGAAACAGGAGGAAAATCTGTAAAAAGTTTCTCTCTCTGATTACTCATATTTACTTTTATTTATTATTATGAAGTTTTTAGTACTTTAACTCAAAGTGTTGATTCACTGATTTATCATTAAATAATCAGTCAGGAAATCTATTTTAAATAATTATTGATTATAACACGGCTAAACGGTTTTTTATAAGAGCATCAAAAATACAACATTTTGCTCTCATTTAAAACTATTTAGATTAAAAAACTCACTCGGCTGATTTGAGATCAACGAGAAGTTCGGTGATTTTTCTCACTACCACCTCAACATATTTCTTGCCCTTATCCGCAGTTGATTTCTTTGGATTCCCTATTCCAGTGTCTTTTGAGACCTCATCCCAATCACGCGGTGCCCATCCTATCTTTTTGTTTAATGCTGATATTTTAACCGGGCCTACTGATCCGTCACCGGCACTTTCCATATTAACCAGATCGGGATGATAATGAAGCATAACGGATGTTTCCTGCTCGCCGGCATGTTCGTCGGGACTCTCCTCGAAATAGTCTTTAGTGGGTT
The DNA here is from genome assembly GCA_028709385.1 of Fermentimonas sp. Classification (GTDB taxonomy): domain Bacteria; phylum Bacteroidota; class Bacteroidia; order Bacteroidales; family Dysgonomonadaceae; genus Proteiniphilum. The sequence continues at coordinate 11,999 of JAQVXD010000028.1, read as the reverse complement.
CCAGAGTAAACCAGTCCACTATAATTATTTTGAAATCGGGGTATGTCATATTCAGATCTCTTACATAAGGTTTAAAGGTGTTGCCGCCGTGACCGTTGATTATGACCAGCTTACGCAATCCTTGTGCATGCAGTGATGCTACTATATCCGTTAATATATACTTCTGGGTTTCGCTTCTTGTATGCACACAAAAGGGTTTGTTCCACTGACCCGTGTTTTGTGAGCCAAAGTAGACGGGTGACATTACCATGCAGGTGACTCCCTTCTCGTAGGCCGCCTCAGCAGCATCGCCCGCAATTTCGTATGTGAGGATGCAGTCGGTAAGATAAGGGAGATGATAGTTATGAGGTTCGACAGCACCCCAGGGAAGGATTGCAATATCATAATCGTGCTGAAGCACCTCACCCCAGTTGGTAAGCGGGATATTGAGAAAACTTTTTTTTGACATACTGTAAAGTATTTATTGTATTACATAGATATCAATCCATTTCGTAAACAGTAGAATGTGAGTCCCGAAACAGTTTTAATACCTGTTTTGTTAATAATATTTTTTCTGTGAGTTAATACGGTGTTGAGACTGATATTCAGCATATCTGCTATCTCTTTATTAAGATTTCCCTGAACAATGAGTCTGAGAATCTCCGTTTCACGGTTGGTGAGATGATGTCCATCTTCATCGCTTTTGTGGGTATGTTCGTTTACTATTGAGTGCTGAAGTTGTCTTATACCTGATGTATCAAGCTGGTTTAATTTGGGCTGAAGCACCTTTTCTCGCAGTCTGTTGTGAGCTTCAAGATCTTTCTCGAATGAATGTATTGAAAAGATTACTGCATAACAGAGATTTTGATTATACTCTGTGGAAAGATGTTTGATCAGTATATTTTTTAAGTCATGAAGAAGTTCATCAGGGAAATCCTCATCGTAATTTGCTATTTTTTTTAGGTAGTTGGTCATCCCCTCCTTAAACTTCGTAAAAAGCTGCCTGAGCATCGCCAGCTCTTCGTTACCGGAAACGTTTTTATAATAAGTGTGGTTGTTGTCTGAATCGTTGGCGGAACTGCTTAAAGCTATAAATGCATATAAGTGTTTCTCGATATTTGGCATCAGATCATGAATATAATTCTCCACAGTGTGCTGAAAGTAATCGGCAATCGACTCAGTTTCGATATACTCAAGCATATCGGGAACATAATCATCGTTAAGGTAAACATTCAGGACGGTTATAATAAGTCCCGGGTCAAGATTGTTCTCTTCACACAGCACTTCAAGGGTTTTATCTCCTACACCCAGCCTGATTCCGAAACGGTTAAGTACGGGTATCAGCTCATTGTGTTCACTTAACACATCAGCAATTACAGTATGTAGGTCGACCAGTTTCATTTTAATCTTTTCCTTTTACTCTCACGATAAAAGTGCTGTATAGCTTCAACAGGATGAATGAACAGCATGCGTGGACCGGAGAAGCGCATGACCTCTTTTATCCTACTGCGCATGTCGCTCTTGTAGCAATGTACTGTACATGTGCCGCATGTGGGCTTGTTTTCCCCGAAGGGGCAACGTTCAAGCCTCTGTAGTGCATAATTGTTAAGTGAGTTGCATTCTTCACACAAGCCTTTTCCCTGTTTGTGTTTGGAATGACAATATAAGGTAATCATCTTGCTGACAACCTTTTTTTCGCCTTCATTCATTTGTTATCCTCGAATTGAGTCCAAATTTAGCTAATTTCTTTTTTTTAGCCAAATTAGAGAGCTCATTCGCTCTTTGTTAACAGATAATTGCCATCAGGCAACTCCTGAATTTGATAACCTTCGTTAAGTTCGATTTCCCAACCGTCGCCCGTGATAAGGTCATCAGTTATCTCCAAAGGCTCTGAGACTATAACCCAGCGCCAGTCAGACCTCAGCAATGCGCCTCCATCAGTAACAGTGAGAACTCCCCATTTGTCGTTTATTGTGACGGTGGGGTAAACTGTACCTTCATCCTCATCCAGCGGCACGAGGTTTTTAGGGTCGAACGACATTTGCATATCTTCAAGTCGTATCTCGAGGTGCGGCTGTTCTAAAAACTTATCACGGTATTCATCAAGAACTGAATTGTTTGAAGCGGCTCTTTTTGTTTCCTGATCAACAATCTTTCGCCAGTTATAATCTTCTGCAACCTGCCTTACATAAGTCTGCAGGAGTATACGTGAATCCATCCCGAAAGCTTCGTAAAAGAAATCGGTTAGATCAGTTTCATTATCTACCTTTTTGTTCCAAAAATAGTCTTTCTGTTGCAGGAAAAAACCATACACGGGAGTTGTTTCGTAAGCAAAAGACCTTACAAATGAGGGTGTTTCCTTAAAACTATTGATTCGGTGGATCAGATATTCGCGCCACTCCCACTTATCACGGCCGCTCATGATTTGCCCGGTATATGTGGCCAGTCCTTCAAGGATTTCCAGACTGTTTTCTGAAACCTGGGAACCCCTGTAGATCATCTGTCGATATTTTCTGAAGATTAATGCATTGCGTATGTGCTCTTCTGATTTGGTTAACCTGTTTGCTCTTAAGGCAGCTTCTAATGCAGCCAGTTCAAGCCGAAGGTATATTCTTCCATCCTTCAAGTCAAGATGGTTGTTATCCTCTCTCAGCGGCTTAAAACTGAGAGACGGCTGTGCAGTGTGAAACAGTTCGTGAGTAACTAAATCCAACCGGTCGTATCGTTTTTCGGGTAAAGGCAACTGCAGCATTGCCCAATGGGTGCCGTTCCATGTGATATCTGTATTTGAAACAGGCACTTCACGCGGTACTAAGCCTATAAAAATTCCTCCTTTGGGTGTAAGTTTATTATCTGCATCCTGTACATTAGCAAAAGCTTCTCTGGTTTGCGGGTCTACAAGAAGTATGGGACCGTAAATATCTTTATCCCATAAAATTGTGTGACTTTCTGTTGCTTCCCTGGTTTGGTTAAAAAAAGACATAATCTCTTCTGCGGAGTACTTTGAGGACTGAGCCATAACAGTTGCAGTCGCCAGAGATAATAAACATAAGCAGTAGAGACGTTTCATATCTAAGTTGTTTTAACATAGACTACACATAGACTACACACTGTTATTAAACTACATACTATTACCCATAACCTTTGCAGAAACACGGGTCACCCATTTTCTGGGCAAAAACCGCACACCAAATGGTGCAAGCTTGTTTTGAGCGCCATGAATGACAGTTGCATTGCCTTTCATCATTGCTTTGTAACCCAGTTTGGCTACATCTGCGGAGCTTGCTATTGTTACATTCTTCACAAGTTTTGATGCATTCATACCTGAGACTTCTCCAAAATTGGTACTGGTGGGACCGGGACAGAGTGTTGTTACTGTTATATTATCTTTTCTGAGTTCGTGCCCTATTGCTTCGGAGAAGTTGAGCACGAATGCTTTTGAAGCAAAATATACAGCCATCATCGGTCCGGGTTGAAATGCCGCTGTTGAGGAAATATTGAGTATTCTGCCGTGTTTTCTGCCTCTGATATCTCTTATAAAAAGGTGACAAAGGTGAGTCAGGGTTGTCACGTTCAGCGATATCATCTTTTCGTAAGTGTCCCATTCGGTTTCGGCAAAAGTCCCATAATCACCAAAGCCCGCGTTATTTACAAGATAATCTATATCAACATCAGCAGCTTTTAATTCATCAAAAAGAGTTTGTGCTGATTCGGGCTGACTTAAATCTTTGATAGAGGTGTGTACTGTAACTTTATATTTTTCTTCAAGCTGAACTTTTAAACTGTCCAGTTCTTTTGCACTTCTTGCTGCTAATACAAGATTACAGCCATCTTTTGCAAAAAGATGAGCAAGCTCTCTTCCAATACCTTTTGAAGCTCCGGTTATTAATGCAGTTTTTTTCATAGTCTCTTTTTTACCAATTGATTCTCAACCACTATTTAGAACAAAATTAAACTATTTTTCCTCTGTAGTGTCATATATACAGAGAATATTTATTTGGTAAGATGAAAGTATAGTATAAGATATCAAGTAAGTACAAACTAAAATATAAAGGAATTGCAGGTTTAATCCACTGCAATGTTTATTAAATTGGGTTCTAATTGATTGGGTGCACTCAAATTGTGAAATTAGGGTGTACCCGTTATCTATTTAAACAACCACTATTTTATAATGGCTTTAACAATTACATGAAAATCAGGTTGTCTACTAGATGTAGAATCTTAAGCTCTTCTTCTGGACTTATCAATTCTGAGAAAAATAAAAAGCAGTATGGTGAATCCCCATAATGATGAACCGCCGTAGCTGAAAAAGGGTAAGGGAATACCTATTACCGGCATGATACCTATAACCATACCGATATTCACCAGAAGATGGAAGAAGAAAACACTTACCACGCCGTAACCATATACTCTGCCGAAGGTAGATGTTTGTCTTTCAGCAAGCTTGAGCAGCCTGAGTACAAAAACAGTGAACAGTATCAGGATTAATGTTGATCCGAGAAAACCATGTTCCTCACCTATCGTGCAAAAGATAAAGTCGGTATCCTGCTCCGGGACATATTTAAGTTTTGTCTGAGTACCGTTGAGATAACCTTTTCCGGTGAGTCCGCCTGAGCCGATTGCAATTTTTGATTGTCCTACGTGATATCCTGCTCCGCTGAGATCCTGCTCCATACCTAAAGCAACTTTAATACGCATTTGCTGATGCGGCTGAAGTATATCGTTGAAAGCATATTCTGTTGACTCGAGAAAAGCAAACGAGACAACCAGGAACAGAAATATATAGAAATAGGTCTTTACTCTGTATCGCAAAAAAAGATAAAGCAGATGTGTTGCCGTAATTGCAAGTGCTATGAGTGATACCATTCCCCAGTCAACTGACAGTGAGAAAAATGTAAGTATATATGCTGCAACGAAGGGGATTGAAGATATTAAAAGAATTGAGTAGAATGTTTTTCTGCGTTTGAGATAGCCCCATACCATTGCTGCTGAGAATATTATAATGAGTACAACAGCCATTATTTCTCCTTTTGAAAGCATACCTATTTGCTCATCAGAGAATCGTATGCCGAGTATGAAATAGACAATTGCGGCAACGCCCATGAAGAGGACTCCGCCTGGCAGGCCTTCTCTGTAAAGCACAAGGATAAAACTAAGGTAAACAAGCGCTGTACCTGTCTCGCTTTGCAGTATCACAAGGATTGTGGGAACTAATATGATACTGCTTACCAGCAGCAGATTTCGCCCTTCCATCAGTTTGAAATCGTAGGCATTGAAGACTTTTGCCAATGCAAGGGATATTATAAACTTCATGAACTCAGCCGGCTGAAGTCTGACCGGCCCTATTATGAGCCATGAACGGGATCCGTTGATCTCCTGTGCAACTATCAGTGTGACTATCAATAGAAATATCCCTATTAGGTAGAACAGGAAAGAATACGTTTCGTAAAAGCTTACTTCTATTTTAAGTAATGAAAATGCTAAAAGCAGTGATGTGCCAATCCAGATAAGCTGTGATCCGGCACGGGTTGACAGATCAAACATACCGGTTGCATTCTCAAGATCGTAACTGGCAGCGTAAATATTAAGCCATCCAAGAATAACAAACAGAAGGTAGAGGAAAAGTGTAACCTTATCCACTTTCCCCTTATCTTCAACTTCTATGTTATTTTGCATTATCATTTAGTGCTGCTCTATTTGGAAGGTAAATTTCTTGTGTAAACGTATGGAAGTATCTCACGACTCATGATTGTCTGTTCTAGCCATCTATCGCTCTCGGGAACTTCACCTCTGAAGTATTTCTGAAGCATTAATCGTGCAATAGGTACAGCATTAGTAGCTCCGAAACGACCATTCTCCACAACAACAGCTATTGCTACCTGGGGATTGTCTTTAGGAGCAAAGCCCATGAACAGTGAATGGTCATCTCCATGAGGGTTTTCAGATGTTCCTGTTTTACCGCAAACCTCAACAAGAGGTTCAAGATTAATACCCCGGCAGGTGCCAAATTTAACAGCATCAGCCATTCCGGCAACTGTAAGCTCAAAGTGCTCACGTTTGATGCCTGTATCATGTCTGGTTGTATATGCCCTGTCTAAATCAGCACCTTTAATTTCTCTAACAACATGTGGTGTGTAGAAATATCCCCTGTTTGCTATTGTTGCCCCTAAATTAGCAATCTGCAAGGGAGTTGTCAATACTTCACCCTGCCCAATTGCAATTGATATGATGTTATGAGCATTCCATCTTTCAGTGTTGAATATGTTGGAATAAAACTTACTGTTTGGAATAAATCCTCTTTTCTCTGAGGGAAGATCAACTCCCAACTGGTAACCAAAGCCCATGCTTACCATGTGATCTTTCCATACATCAAAAGCTTCACCCACATTTGAATATTTTGTCCTGTTGCTTAGCATGTGGTTGAGTCCATAACAAAAGAAGGAATTGCAGGAGGTTGAAAGTGCATACTGAAGTGCCAATGGTGATCCGTGACCGTGACACCTTGGACGGCCTCCCAACGGAGGATAACCGCCATAACAGGAGTACATTGTTTCGGGAGTAATGATACCTTCCTGAAGGTAAACCAGTCCGTTTGCGGCTTTAAATGTTGACCCTGGTGGATATGTGCCTGCAACAGACCTGTTTATCAAGGGCTTGTATGGATTATTTACCAGTGACTGATAATTGGAACTGAACTCTTTACCTGTAAGCAGAGAAGGATCGTAGGTAGGCGCTGATATCATTGCCAGAATCTCACCTGTTTCCGGCTCAATCATAACAATACTCCCCACCTTATTTTGCATAAGCAGTTCGCCGTATGCCTGTAATTCAATATCAATCCCAAGAGTCAGATCTTTACCTGATACCGGTGCCTTGTCCTGAAGACCGTCATCATACCTTCCCTGAACTCTGCCATGTGCATCACGAAGTAATATTTCTACACCCTTCTCTCCTCGAAGATCTATCTCGTGTGATAATTCAATGCCTGACTTCCCGACATAATCCTTACGGACATAATACGGGTCTGAAGCAATTTTATTCTGATCAACTTCTGCGACATAACCGAGTATAAGTCCCATGTTATGATGATTATACTGTCGCTCTGTTCTGCTTTGGATATAAATGCCCGGGAACTTATAAAGCTTCTCCTGCAAGAGTCCGTATTCTTCAACATTTAGCTGCGACATGAACAGCTGCGGTGTATAAGATGAGTAACCGGGATTTCTTCTGGTGTCTCTCATCTCTGCATTAAGTTCACGAAACCTTTCGATATCAATATTGAGTGTATTGCAAAAATCAAGAGTATCAAAACGGGTCATTTCCCTGACAACCATCATTACGTCATAAGTTGGCCTGTTATATACAAGCAGCTCCCCTTTTCTGTCATAAATGGCTCCTCTTGCAGGGTATAATGTCCTTCTCAGAAAAGCGTTACTATCGGCAAATTCACGATATTGAGGGCTTAGAATCTGTAGGTTAAAAAGTTGTATTACATATATGATACCAATCACCACAATTAATGCAGCGATTACATATCGTCGGTTTGCTAAATTCTTAGGGTTACTATTATTGCTCACCTGCTTTTTTCCTAAACGTTAAACCATCCAATGCAAGTATCAGTAAAATTGAAATTATGGAAGAGGAAATTATCCTTATTACAGTGTTCAACAGATTAAACAGCGTAAATGATTCAATAAAGAAGAGTAATGTCAAATGAGTTAATACCATGAATATGGTAAATCTCACGAACGGACCGGCTCCTGTATTTATTCCCGGAACAAATTCATCATATATTTCCTTGTCATAAAAAAGATTTATGATTGGCTTTCTGGATGCTGCCATAATTGTTGTTGCAGCTGCATTCATACCCGGAGTGTTCAAGAAAATATCTATAATTAATCCTATCAGGAATCCGGAAATGATAACAAAGAACTGGTTTCTGCCTACCGGAAGCTTCAGCAAAAAATAGAGATACAGAACAGGAGTAGCAATACCGAATATATTTATCCTGTTCAAAAGCAACACCTGAAGAAGGATAAGCAGTATAAATACAAGAACTTCTTTAAAATAGAGAGTTTTCATCGCTCCAAACTGTTTTCAAGTAATTTCTGCTCTTCATAAAACTGATCGTTGATAACCAACACATCCTGCAATGAGTTAAAATCAGTCGCTAACTCAACATTGAATGTATTGAAATTATCATCACTTGTTTTACCCATACTGCTAACAAAACCAATTATTGTATTTTTTGGGAAGATTCGTGAGAAACTGGTCATCACGGTATCACCTGCCTGATAAATTTCATGCTTTGGCAATTCTCCCAATTGCGCAGTACTAACTCTCTCACCATTCCAGGAGATTGAACCGTAATTGACTGAATTCTTTAACCTGGCACTCAAACGGAACATCGGGTTAATAATGGGAATTACAACTGAAAAGTTAGTTGAGACATTTGCAATAACTCCAACTACACCGCGTTGGGAAATTACACCCATATCCGGTTTTAGTCCGTCCTTTGAACCTTTATTTATGGTGATAAAATTATTGACTCCTGAAAAACTAAGGTTTACGACTTCAGCAGGAATGAAATTGAACTGAGTCTGTTCGGTTGAATCACGCACAAACGCATCCACATCAGAGGAGTCTGTCACTGCTATATCATTTATGTATGATTTCAGTGAGAACAGTTCATTTTCCAGTACAGCGTTTTGTTCAAGCAGCATCTGATTATTCTTCCTGAGATGAATAAAGGATGTTACATTGCTTGACATGGTATAAAACCAGCCTGTAACACTGTTTGCTGAAGTAAGATATACACTTCTCTGATATGGATTATGCGCAAATACAAGATAGAAACTGAATACTATAAGCAGGATAGCAAGCAACCAGTGACTATTTCTAATAATGAAGTTGAACAGATTACGCATTCAAACCCTGTATCTTTATTTCAAAAAGTAAATATTAACGCATTAAAAAGTTGAATTTATTTATATTCCTCAATGCAATTCCTGTACCTTTTGCAACAATATGCAGTGGATCGTCAACAACATGAAATGGAATACCAATTTTCTCTGTTAATCGCTTATCAAGCCCTCTGAGCAATGCCCCTCCACCCGTCAGATATATACCGTTTCTTACGATGTCGGCATATAGTTCAGGCGGTGTCTGTTCAAGTGCACTAAGTACAGCAGAATCTACCTTTGTAACAGATTTTTCAATGCAATGAGCAACCTCTTGATATGAAACAGGCACGTCCATAGGCAGTGATGTCATTCTGTTTGGACCATGTACTACATAATCTTCAGGCGGATTGTCAAGTTCAGTTAAAACGGAACCAACCATTATTTTAATTTGCTCTGCCGTGCGATCACCTATCTTGATGTTATGCTGACGTCCCATATAGTCTTGGATATCCTCGGTGAAATCATCGCCTGCTATCTTAATTGACTTATTGGAAACAATACCTCCAAGGGAAATAACTGCAATTTCAGTAGTACCGCCACCTATATCAACAATCATGTTTCCTTCAGGGGCTTCGACATCGATACCGATTCCGAGTGCGGCTGCCATTGGCTCAAATATCATAAAAACATCCCTTCCTCCTGCATGCTCAGCAGAGTCTCTGACAGCACGTATTTCTACTTCAGTGCTGCCTGAAGGGATACAAATCACAACTCGCAATGATGGTGAGAACAGACCTCTTTTATTTTTATTCGCCATTTTAATCATTTCGCGGATCATCTGTTCCGCTGCATTAAAATCAGCTATAACACCATCTCTGAGTGGTCTTACAGTACGAATATTTTCGTGAGTCTTTCCATGCATCTGCCTGGCCTTTTCACCCAAAGCTATCATCTTCTCGGTCTTCCTGTCCAAAGCCACTATTGAAGGTTCGTCAAGCAAGATCTTGCCTGCACTGTTCACTATTATGGAATTGGCTGTTCCGAGGTCCATTGCCAGCTCCTGCGTAAAAGAGAATAAGCCCATAATTATTATTTTTTAAGCGTCTAAAAGCTGATACAACATATCCGGCTAACGCTTTAATTTAAAACATTCTTAAATAAATCTCAATTAGCATTACAAAACCTAATGTTTGAAATGCCTTGTGCCTGTCGTTACCATCGAAAGGCCATTTTTATTACAAAAATCGATAGATTCAGCGTCACGGATAGAGCCACCCGGTTGAATTACCGAAGTGATGCCTGCGTTATGAGCAATTTCCACACAGTCGGGAAAAGGAAAAAACGCATCACTTGCCATTACTGCACCGTTAAGGTCGAAATTAAACGCTTCCGCTTTTTCAATAGCCTGTTTCAATGCATCAACTCTTGAAGTTTGTCCAGTTCCGCTGGCAATAAGCTGTCTGTTCTTTGCCAAAACGATAGCGTTTGATTTTGTATGTTTAACCAATATATTGGCAAATAGTAGATCCTTTATTTCATTTTCAGTAGGCTCTTTGTCTGTAACAACCTGAATATCACCGCTTGTCTGCACACTGTCATTTTTATCCTGAACAAGAGCTCCGTTCAATACGGATCTGTACTGCAGTTTCTGTGTAGCCTTTTCTGCCGATTTGAGTACCAAAATTATACGATTTTTCTTTTGAAACAAAATTTCAAGAGCATCTTTGTCATAAGCCGGTGCAATTATCACTTCAAAGAAAATCGAGTTAATAGCTTCAGCAGCCTCCTTGTCAACTGTCTTGTTGGTAACTACAATACCTCCGAATGCTGAAACAGGGTCAGCAGCCAAAGCTGCATCCCACGACTCTTTAACGGTTGGTCTGCAAGCCATTCCACAAGCGTTGTTGTGTTTAAGTATAGCAAGTGCCGTATCATCAAAATCTGATATCAGGGATACTGCCGCATCGATGTCAAGAAGATTGTTGTAGGAAATTTCTTTCCCATGCAACTGTTCAAAAATCTCATCAAAATTACCATAGAAATTTCCTTTCTGATGTGGATTCTCACCATATCTCAGATGTTTTGCTTCATTAAGTGAAACACGTAAAGCTGAACGGTTTTCATTAACAAAATAATTGAATATAGCTGAATCGTAACCAGATGATACCTTAAAAGCATCAGTGGCAAACTGACGACGATCTTCAACATCTGATATACCATTTTTTTCTTTTAACAGCTCCAGCAAGGGCATGTACTGTTCTTTTGAAGCAACTATTACTACATCTTTGTAATTCTTTGCTGCACCACGTATAAGTGAAATACCGCCTATGTCGATTTTCTCTATAATTTCCTCTTCACTGCCACCGGCTGAAACCGTCTCTTCAAAAGGATACAAATCTACAATAACAAGATCAATTGAAGGAATATCATAAGCTTTTACCTGCTTTTTGTCTGCTTCTAATTCACGTCTGTATAATATGCCACCGAAAATTTTAGGGTGAAGCGTTTTTACTCTGCCTCCAAGTATAGAAGGGTAACCGCTGACATCTTCCACTGTTTCACATTCATACCCCAAAGACGTTATAAATTCATGTGTTCCTCCTGTTGAAATAAACTTAATTTGTAACCGGTTTAGTTCCTGTAGTATTTCTTCTAAACCATCTTTGTGATAAACTGAAATGAGTGCTGTTTGAATCTTACGTGACATTTTGCTACTTTATTAATACATTTAATTTAAAAGTGTACAAAGGTATAAAATCTATCGCTCATTTACCTGATATGAAACATTAGTTTTGAGAAATTTATAGAAAAAAAACAGCCGGCAATCACTTGCTGGCTGAACCTCGGGGCTATAAAAATAAAATTATCGAAATTATTAGCCTCCTTATTATTGAGAGAATGAAAAATAATGATGCAAATATATGACGATAATCGTTACCTGAAAAGTATTTTCGGTTAAGTAAATAAGAAGTTTTTAATACAATTATGTTACTGACTAGTCCTAAATAACCGTTACAGGTTTTTACAAAACTAGTTATTTTTATCCACAAGTTTGAAGGTTAACCTTCAAACTTGTGGATTTCTTTTTATAGGTGCGTATTTTAATATGGTTCTGTT
>JAQVXD010000027.1 GCA_028709385.1 Fermentimonas sp. | reverse complement strand
TCTTTCCTTTTCTGAAGAAATGCATTCCATGCTTCCATTTTTGGGCTTTCACCGGGTACTAAGTTCATTTTACGCAGAACTATCTCGTCCATACCCTGGCGCTGCATCATAGTCGGAACTTCATAAATTGTTGAAACATCAACTGATTGCATTACTGCACCTTGCTCCACATTACAGAATAGTGCAACCTTGTCCAGTATATCTTTATTAAGTTTACGTTCAGTACGCAAAACCAGCATATCAGGTTGTATTCCGTGAGATTGCAACTCTTTTACAGAGTGCTGAGTGGGTTTGGTTTTAACTTCTCCGGCTGCTGATATATAAGGAACGTAAGTAAGATGCAGACAGTAACAGTTTTTTCCGAGTTCCCACTTTAACTGACGAACAGCTTCGAGATATGGAGTAGATTCAATATCTCCTACTGTGCCGCCAATCTCAGAAATTACAAAATCAAATTTGTTCTTTATTCCTAAAGATTTAATATTACGTTTTATTTCGTCTGTTATATGTGGGATAACCTGAACGGTCTTTCCCAAAAAATCACCCCGTCTCTCTTTCAGAATTACGTTCTGATATATACGACCGGTAGTAATATTATTTTCTTTTGTAGTCTGAATATTAAGGAATCTTTCGTAATGTCCTAAATCAAGGTCTGCCTCATGTCCATCGACTGTAACATAACATTCACCATGTTCATAAGGATTTAAAGTTCCCGGATCAACATTAATATACGGGTCAAACTTTTGTATTGTCACCTTGTATCCTCTTGCCTGTAATAACTTACCGAGTGACGATGCAATTATACCCTTCCCTAAAGAAGAAACAACGCCTCCGGTTACAAATATATACTTTGTGTCAGCCACGATTGTGATGTATTTTATTATTTTTTTGAAGATGCAAAGGTACATATTTTTTTAGAACATTGAGTAACGATAGTTTGTCAATGTTCCAATAATAAAGGGGAATATCATTAAGATAAGTCAAACTGTGTAATGTAAATCACATTGAAATCAAGTTCATATCTTCACATCGCATTATTTTGCCGGGAAAGGCTTGAACTATAGAATAGTTGTGAGTAGACATTATAACCGCTGTGCCTCGTTTTGAGATATCCTGAAGAAGAGAAACAATCTGACTGCCTGTTTCCGGATCAAGATTACCCGTCGGCTCATCTGCTAATATAAGAGCAGGTGAATTGAGTAACGCTCTTGCAATTACCACTCTTTGCTGTTCACCTCCGGATAATTCGTGAGGCATTTTATAAGCCTTATTTTGCATCCCTACCAATATTAATACTTCATTGATTCGGTCTTTAATTTCACGCTTATTTTTCCAGTCTGTTGCCCGAAGTACGAACTCAAGGTTTTTCTCTACTGTTCGGTCTATCAGGAGTTGAAAATCCTGAAATACTATCCCTATCTTCCTTCTTAGGAAGGGTACAAGTCGCCGCTTAATTGTTGCAAGTTCATAATCAAACACACGTGCACTACCATCAACAATAGGTAATTCTGCATACATGCTTTTCATGAGAGTACTTTTACCTGATCCTACTTTTCCAATTATATACAAAAACTCACCCCTGTTTACAGTGAGATTGACATTACGAAGTATAATATTCTCTTCGCGGTTTAATTGTACATTAGAATAATTTACTATCTGTTCTTTAACCATTATTTAATGAATTGTATCGTCATCGGATATTTCCAGTATTCTCCGTTATTGGCTTTTACTGTTGCAATAATTACAAAAACTATATACAATATCCCAATAATTACTGCAACAGGAATACCGATAATTGTGATTGCTGCTACTGCTGCATATATTGCAAAGCTGATCATAAAATTTAGAATGTTTTTACCGTGCAAATCAACATTTACATTATTATCCTTGTTTGTAATCCACATCAGTATTGGAACTATAAAACCTGCAAGAGGAATTAAGACGCCAGCAAACTGAGTTAGGTGCATCAGCATAATATATGTATTTTCCATCATGCCGAATAAAGGTTTCTTTCCTACGTTAAAAGAAGTACTATTGTCATTAAGTATTTTCTCTTTCTCTCGCTGATATTCTTCTTCTGTAATACTTCCTTTTTCTCTTAACTCATCTAAAATCTTTAAATCTTCATATTTCATAATACTAAATTTTATTGAACCAAAAATAATTAAGAAATTATAAGGTATTTTGAAGCGACTGATCTATTATTTCAACCATCTGGTTAAATTCTTCTTCCTCAAACAAGCGGGTTAACATAATAATTTTACCTTCTCTGTCAATTATCACATTACGTGTTATCCCGGCTTCTGGCTCCGCATACAAACCAAAAATATCGGCTTCTGGGTCAAGTCCTATAGGATAAGTTAGTTTTGTTGCCTTGATAAGCTCTTCTATTTTCTCAACAGGCTCCCCTCTGTCAATTCCAAAAAGTGCAAACTCAGGATTGTCTTTATGACGTTCCCATATTCTTGATTCAATATACGGCATCTCTTTTCTGCAAATACCGCACCAACTGGCTGTAAATTGTAGCATTACCACCTTACCGCGAAGTGAGGATAGATTTACAGTGCTGCCATCAGGCATTTGCATATCAAAATCAGGTGCTGTATCCCCCACTTTTACCAAAAACTGATAATCATCTGCTTTTTGTGCCGTTTCAACTGCTGTTGCTGATTCCACAGTATCTGATCCATCGGTGTCTGATTTTCTCTGTAAAGAATTTCCACATGAAACCAACAATATTATAATGAAACTGAAAAGTAAATTTTTAATCATAATACACTATTTTACACAAAGATATATTTTTTCCTGCATTATCGCCTTCTGCGTAAAAAAATAACAACAAGTATAGTTGCAACAAGCGACCCTAGAACATCTGCTATCCAATCCATTAACTCAGCACTGCGAGATGAAAAGAAATACATCTGCAGCAACTCTATAATACCACCATAAATAACAGGCACTAAAAATCCCCAGAACAACCATCGGATAAAAGGGGGATTGTTATTATGCATTTTATAGTAATCATACAACGATACTGAAGATAACAGAAAAAACATTCCAAAGTGTACAATTTTATCCCATTGAATTCCCGGCGGCATTTCGGGAACCTGCTCTGAAGGAATTAAACATGTACCTATAAAAATTAACAGACCTATTATTAAGGGTAATAAAGTGTAACGTAGAAGGGTGTTCATAATTGAATTTTAAAAACTCTTTGGTTGAATGCAAAGATAATATCATTTAAATTTATTGTAATATATAATCTTCATTACATACGATATTTATAAACATATAACTAAAAGAAACTACTGATTTCAGGAAAAATTTGTTCCTTTGTCTAAATAAGAACTGAAGCTGTTGCAACACATTCACAAGGCAACAAATTAATTTTAATAGTAAAATGAGAAAATATATTCTTTTAATACTGTTCGGCATCACGACAATACAAATTTCTGCACAAACAACAACCCCAGGACAAAATCAACGTTATTTCGATATCAACAAAAACATTGATATTTTTAATTCTGTTTTAAGGGAATTAGATATGTTTTATGTGGATAGTATTGAAGTTAACAATCTTGTACAGGGAACAATAGAGAATATGTTATCCCGACTTGACCCGTATACTGAATATTATTCTGAAGAGAACATAGGAGTACTGCAATTTATGACTACGGGTGAATATGCCGGTATCGGAGCTATAATTTCTTATAAAGACGGGCACGTTATTATTAATGAGCCTTATGAAGGTTTACCTGCTGCAAAAGCAGGATTAAAGGCAGGTGACGCTATTCTTGAGATTGATGGTGAAGATGTGAGTGGATCAACTGTAAAAGAAGTTAGCGATAAACTTAAAGGAACTCCGGGTACTACTATTCAATTGCTTATTAATCGCCCTGGAGAAAAAGAAAACATCACATTGAATATTGTACGTGAAAAAATTGAGATGGACCCTGTTACTTATTCTGATATCTTTAGTAATAATATTGGATACTTACACTTTGGCAGCTTTACTTCAGGTAGTTCCAAAAGGGTTGAAGAGACTGTATCCGAACTAAAAAATAAAGGAGCTACTTCTCTTATATTAGATATTCGTGGTAATGGTGGCGGAATACTTGAAGAAGCTGTTAACGTAGTCAATCTTTTTGTTCCTAAAGGTGAGGAAATAGTTTCAACAAAAGGCAAGGTGACGCAGTGGGACAGAAGCTATTTTACTCAGGAGCAGCCACTAGACGAAATAATCCCTATAGTAGTTCTTATTGACACCGGTTCTGCTTCTGCTTCTGAAATTGTTGCAGGTGGCCTGCAAGATCTTGATCGTGCAGTAATTATCGGAAATCGCTCATTCGGAAAAGGTTTGGTTCAAACACCCCGAGATCTTCCTTATGGAGGGAATATGAAAATTACCACTTCCAAATATTATATTCCAAGTGGGCGAGGCATACAATCCCTTGATTATTCTCATCGGAATCCTGATGGTAGTGTCGCACGTGTCCCTGATTCATTAACAAATATATTTTATACCAGAAACGGACGAGAAGTACGTGATGGAGGAGGCATAACTCCTGATATAACAATACCTCAGGAAGCAGGAGGCACAATTGCTTTTTACCTTATGGCTGACAATGTCATCTTTGACTTTGTTACCGATTGGGTACAATCACACGACAGCATTACTCCTCCGGATAAATTTGTTTTATCTGACCTTGATTATGATTCCTTTAAGAATTTTGTCAAAACGAAGGATTTTGAATACGATAAAATGAGTGAACGGTCTTTAAATCAATTAAAGAATATAATGGAGTTTGAGGGTTATTTAGATGTAGCTGCTGAAGAGTTTAAAGCACTTGAAGCAAAACTACATCCAAATCTTGAAAGAGACCTTGAACTATTTAAAGATCAGATTAAAGATTTGATAGAGTCTGAAATAGTTCAACGTTATTATTACAAGAAAGGGGTACTTCTGCATCAATTAGCAGGTGACAAAGTATTTGAAAAAGCAGTTGAAGTTCTTAAAAGCCCTGAGGTTTATGACTCAATACTAATGCCTATACCTGATAATATACCTCCTGCAGAAGAGATAAAAAAGAAACTGGAAAAACGATATTCATAGAAATACCAATTAGTCTATGTTCCCAACTGACTTTATATTAGGGTTATTAGCTGCTTCAGTTGCAGGCGGCGCAGTGGGTATTGAACGGGAGACAAGTAACAAAAGTGCAGGATTAAGGACTAATATGCTTGTATCTGTTGGATCTTCTGTATTTGTAATGATTTCTACCTACCTACTGGAAGGAAGTAACACTGGAGACCCCTCACGTGTAATGGGGCAAGTCGTTACCGGCATCGGTTTCCTTGGTGCAGGGGTTATTCTTCACAGGGGAACAAACGTAAAAGGATTGACCACTGCTGCCACTATCTGGTGCAGTGCTGCGCTTGGTTGTCTGGCAGGTTTTGGTTTATACTGGGAGCTTGCCGCCACGACTGTTTTAATTATTATAATTAATACACTCCTGAGAAGAACAGATTCTTTATTTAATATTAAGAAGAAGAATAACGATAAAACCAACGATAATGGCAAAACCTTTGAATGAAGGAATAAAAAACTATAATACTTTTGCTATTATGACGCCAGTACACGACTTCCTGTTATTGCAATAATCGCTTAGTGTTTGTTCATCGATAACTATTTCGTTTATAATAGACGACGCATGAATAAACTTAAGCTCCCCTTCATTTCTGAAAGCAAAACCTACATGTGTTACATCTAGTCCTTCTATGCTTGTTGTAAAACAAACTACCGACATATGGGGTATCAGAGGTTCTGTTATTCCTATTTTTTCTTTTGGAAGATAATAAAATCCCTCTCTGCTGTTTATTTGATTTTCAATATTGACAATTTCATTAAATATATTATCATCACTTTTTATCTGATTATAAGATGAGCGGTGCTCAGACATGAAATTTATTACTTTATCATCTTTTTCACCGCCTATTTCCCCGGATATATTTTTTAGAATTCCTTTCTTGTTGTTCTCAAAAATCCAGTCTATAGTATAGTGCAAACGTGATTGATATCCTGATATTTCATTACCCCGATATCTGATTGACTGCAACTCATCCATAAAAGTATCAAAAGTAGGCTCTACAGCGTTAACTGTCAGTGTTAACGCAATTACTGTTTCCACATAAGTGAAACAGTCGAATTCACGAAGATTAACGGTTAATACTTCAACCTCGCTTTTATCCAAAGTATTCGCAACATATGGTTTTCCTATAAAGTATGTGGCTGTTTTTTCCAGGATCTTCTTTTTAGAATCTGCACTCCAAGGCTTAATATATTCGATATAATCATTGAAAATATGTCTATCTTCATTTAAATAAACAGCACTTTGTTGTGCTGCCGAATTTACTGACACTACTATTAAGGCTAAAGTCAGAATAAAAACCTTCTTCTTATCACTAAGTATTTTTTTCATGATTATAAACTATTTGAATAACTGATCTACTCAGATTTATTTGCTTTAGAAAGCAAATAGTAATCCATTATTGTCATATAGGCCATAGCTTCTACAATGGGAACTGCACGAGGTAATACACATGGATCATGTCTTCCCCTTGCTTTAATAGTAGTATTCTTTCCTGAACTATCAACAGTTTGCTGCTCCATCAAAATAGTTGATACCGGCTTGAAAGCAACCCGAAAATAAATATCCTGTCCATTTGATATACCGGCCTGAATCCCGCCTGAATAATTTGTTCTGGTATTTATTGTTCCATTAGAATCATAAAAAGAATCATTCACTTCCGACCCTCTTTTTGAAACATTAAAACCCATTCCATATTCAAATCCTTTAACAGCATTAATTCCAAGCATTGCTGCCCCTAAGGCTGAATGAAGCTTTCCGAAAACAGGCTCACCAAGTCCCACAGGTACACCTTTAATAACACAGGTTATGATCCCGCCAATTGTGTCACCCTTAGAACGTACTTCCTGAATAAGCCTTATCATTAATTCGGCCATTTCAGGATCCGGACAGCGTACTATATTATCTTCGATTTTTGTTAGATCATACATTCTGTAATCATTCTCCAAGCCTATATGTCCAACCTGAGATGTGTAAGCTTTTATTTCAATGCCCAGACTGTCAAGGAATAGCTTAGCTATAGCCCCCCCGACAATTCTGGAAATTGTTTCACGTGCTGAAGAACGTCCTCCGCCTCGGTAATCACGAATTCCATATTTCTGATGATATGTAAAATCAGCATGGGATGGTCTGTATGCATCTTTAATATTACTATAATCAGATGATTGCTGGTTTTCGTTTTTTACAATAAATCCTATTGGAGCACCTGTTGTTTTTCCCTCAAATACACCTGACAGAAATTCAACCTTATCGGATTCTATTCGCGGAGTGGTAATACGCGACTGCCCCGGTCGTCTCCTTTTAAGTTCGTTTTGAATTAATTCCAAATTCAGTTCCAAACCGGGGGGACAACCATCAATAACACCTCCCACTGCAGCACCGTGAGATTCACCAAATGATGTTAGCCTGTATAATGTTCCAAATGTATTCATAGATTAACAATTACACCCACCTGATCCACAGCCGCCTCCATTTGAACTCCCACAACCGCAGGCTTCACCGTCTTCTTTACCTGAGCCTTCAGATCCGCAATCACAGGAGCCACAACCGCAACCTCCTCCTGAAAATAATGCAGCTATTTCTTCAGGTGATGGATCTCTGACACCTAAAACTTTACCTGTAAAATGCATATTCTCTCCTGCAAGCGGGTGATTAAAATCCATTGTAACCACATCATCACCTATCTCCACAACCGACCCCATTAGTCTGTTACCGGATGAATCCATCATAGGTACGACATTTCCTTCGAAAAGTACTTCATTATCTATCTTACCTTCAATCTCAAATATATTTTTAGGAAGTTCAATAACCTGAGCATCATCATATTCACCGTATGCATCTTCCGGGGATATTTGAAAGTTAAACTCTGCACCTTGTTCCAACCCTTCGATCTGTTTTTCGAAGGCGTCAAGCATCATGTTGGTTCCAAATATAAATTCCATAGGCTGTTCTTCGGTAGCTTGCTCCATTAACTCAATATTATCGCCTTCTCCCACATTCAAGTCATATGAAAGTGTAATATATTTATTGTCTGAAATTTTCATTGATTTTTTATTTTAAATGATTTATATGTATTTGAATAATAACAATCAAATAGAAGTGATGTTTACTTATTAACTGCGTTTTTAAGATTATCAATAGCTTTTTCAAGCACTAACCTCGAAGTTCCAACATTCAACCTCATAAAACCTTCACCTTCCTGACCAAAAACGGTTCCGTCATTAAGTGCAAGTCCGGCTTTCTCAACAAATAGCTTAACAAGATCACGCTGAGAAAGCTTCAAAGATGTGCAGTCAAGCCACACCAGAAATGAAGCCTCAGGTAACATTGCTTTTATCTGAGGGATATTCTTTTTTAAATAACTGTCTACAAAGTTAACATTACCCTGAACATATTCAAGCATCTGATCAAGCCAATCGCCGCATTCATCATAGGCAACCCGGGTTGCAGTATAAGCGAAAAGTGTACCCTCATCCAAACCCCTTGGTTTTATATAACTCAAATATTTGTCTCTAATCTCTTTATTGGTAATAACTGCGAATGAGCTTACTATCCCGGCAATATTAAATGTTTTACTGGGCGCCATAAGCGTTATGCAGTTGTTCTCTGCTTTAGAAGATACTTTTGCAAAGGGTGTATGTGTAAATCCGGGTAATGCCATATCAGAATGAATCTCATCAGAAACAATCAGAATGTTATTGTCGTAGCAAATTTCCGCAAGTTCTTCAAGCTCTTTCGGAGACCATACCCTTCCTGCAGGATTGTGCGGATTACATAAAATAAGCATCTTGCACTGTTTTTCAGCTACAATTTTTCGCAGTCCATCCAAATCCATTCTGTATTGACCATTGTACTCTATAAGCGGATTATTAACTACATTTCTGCCTAACGAACTGCTTACTATTCTGAATGGATGATATACAGGAGGTTGTATTATAATATTATCATCTTGTTCAGTGAATACATCTATTGCAAAAGCAAAGCCTTTTACAACTCCCGGTACATATATAATATCATCCTTTTTAACCTTCCATTCATGGCGATTTTCAAGCCAATTGATTATTGAATTAAAATATGGTTCTGATTGTATTGTATAACCAAATAATCCATGCTCCACTCTTTTCATAAGAGCTTCAGTTATGGCGGGAGGTGACCTAAAGTCCATGTCTGCAACCCACAAAGGAATAAGATCCTCACGACCGAAAAGAGACTTCATATTTTCAAGTTTCGAACTATCGGTATTTGACCTGTCGATTATCTTGTCAAAATTATATTTCATGCGATTAAAATTATTCTAATAATAAACACTATCAACTACATTTTTATCATGAGCTCTCTTGCCTCCAACATAAAGAGACTCGAAAGCAAGGCCCAGTAGAAACTGATGCACATTAGTTTTAGTAATCAACTCATTCACATCTGTTGAATAATAATCCCACAGATAACCTGTACGAATTGTTACATTTCTAACCGGAATATCTATTGTAAAGTAGTTACGTAAAGCCACCTGATTATGAAATGAACCATAATGTACAGTACCTTTGTTATTACCAAGAGTAAATATCTCATAATAGGAATGTCCATATTCGGGTGAGAAAAACATGCCTGCAAAAGGGGTTGACAACTGCCACCTGAAAGTCAGATTACGCCAGTTGTATAAAGCCATTGCAGAAAGATTTAAGTTGATATATGTTTTAAGTGATCCCGGATTGTTTGTATTTCTTACATTATAAATTCCACCCAGCGAAGCCTCAGTCCCTCCTCCTCCAAACAGCCGTAAATTATCTGAATTGAATATTGGATAATATCCGTTGAGACTATAATACAAGCTACCCCAGTATTCTGAGGAGGATGAAGTAGGATTTTTAGTAATAGCTGTTTGTATTCTAAACTGATTATGAATCAATCCTTTACTACCAAAAATCGAGGATCCTTTTAATCGATCATGAATAAGTGAAATTGCAATTCCTTCGTATGTAATCGGTGAGAGGTAGCTGTCATCCAGAAAAGCTTTACCTATACCCACGAGTGTCGATTGATTAACAGGTCTTACTGATTTTATTGTGCCAGACTCCTGAGAAAAAAGCAGACAACAAAAACTAAACCATATACAAACTAAAAAAGGAATCCTTTTCATCTAAAATATTTGTTTCGTTTTTATGATTTTGGCGCCATTAATCAAACAACTTCATCTGTCCGGAAATTTCATCTCTTAAATCTGAATCTGATATATCCTCATTCCCATTTTCAGAATTATCTTCCTCTATTTCAACTTTAGTGGATTTCTCCTCGTCTACAGGTTCAGGAAATCGCGTGGGTTCCAATTCAATAACAGTTTCAACCTCAAAATTGGATATTCGCTTTCCTTTTGCTTTAAAACTTTTTTCACCAATAAACTCTTCAGCATCCAGCTCTACGGGCTCACGAAAATCCTCATTACCTCCAAAGATAGCCTTTACCCTGGGATAAACTGCATCAGTAATTAAAAATAAACGGGATTCACTATTTTCGCCCATAAAATTAAGTGGCTTCTCTGTTGCGTCCATTGTAAACCGTTTAAGGTATGCATAACCCTGATCAGCGTCAAATAGTGCGGCAGTCCATACTTTATGTTTATCGTATTTCTCTATAATAAGCAGATCATCAGGGAAGTGATTCGACAGATCGAAATTACATATATAGAAGTCACCACTTTTAGTAACCACCAGTATCATATCTTCACCTTGAAACTCACCAAGGAATTTACCTCCTCCTTCATAGTTGAGTCTGAAAACATCCGCATCATACCAAACCTTTCTTCCTCCCAATGTTGAAACTCCTTTTTGTTTTAATTGAATTCTATGAACTTCAGCCTTAGTTAGTATATTTCCTATTGTACTGCGACCTCTTATTTCAATTTCGCTAAAATCCTTTTCAAACTGAAGAATACGTAAGCGGGGTTTTGGTTTCAAAATCACTTTGATAGTTTCAGCTTCACCGTTGGGGTTAGCACTAAAGTATGCAATTCGTGAGCCGGCCTTACCCCTGGTCAGATCATATTCTTTATCCCGGGTAACACTCGTAACTGCAAATCTTTTAATATAGTGAGGTGATGTTCTGCCATCCCGGTACACAACATTATAAATTGTTCGTTTATCATTCTTTTTAAACACGTTTGCGTAAAGTATACCTTTTCCAACAAACATTTTATCACTCACTTTCACTACTTTGTATTTCCCATCTTTGAAAAATACAATAACATCATCCATATCTGAGCAGTTACAGATAAACTCATCTTTTTTCAGCCCTGTACCAATAAAGCCCTCTTCGCGGTTTATGTACAATTTTTCATTGGCTTCTGCTACTTTAACTGCCTCAATATTTTCAAAGCTTCGTATTTCTGTCTTTCGCGGGTAGTTTTTTCCGTAACGCTCTTTAAGCATCAGATACCATGAGATGGTATAGTCAACAAGATTATTCAGATTATGATTAATTTCATCTATCTCTTCAAGAAGTTTTGCAATAAGCTCATCAGATTTGCTGGCATTAAATTTTAGAATTCGTGCCATCTTAATTTCCATCAACCTAAGGATATCATCACGGTTAATTTCCCTGATAAAGGTGGGTTTAAATGGCTCTAATCTCTTATCAATATGATCAACAGCAATATCCATATTTTTAGCGTTCTCAAATTCTTTGTCTTTATAGATACGCTCTTCTATGAATATCTTTTCGAGTGATGCAAAAAGATGAGATTCCTGTTTTTCTCCTCTTTCTATCTCCAGTTCTTTCTTAAGTAATTCCTTAGTTCTGATTACGGATGCAATCAGAACATCACTGACAGTGAGAAAATGAGGTTTATCATTATCAATAACGCAACAATTAGGAGATATACTTATCTCACAGTCTGTAAAGGCATATAATGCATCAATCGTCTTGTCTGATGACACTCCTGATGCAAGTTGCACATGTATTTCAACATCCTGAGCAGTTATATCATCAACCCTCTTGATCTTTATTTTCCCTTTTTCGTTAGCTTTAAGAATTGAGTCTACCAGTCCGGAAGTAGTTCTTCCATATGGCACATCTTTAATTATTAAGGTCTTATTATCAAGCTTCGAAATTGTAGTTCGCACTTTCACAGAACCGCCGCGTTCTCCGTCATTATATTTTTCTACATCAATATAACCCCCTGTCTGGAAATCCGGATAAAGTTTAAATGGCTTACCTTCCAGGTATGAAATAGAAGCATCACACAGTTCATTAAAGTTGTGTGGTAAAATTTTGGAGGAAAGACCTACTGCAATACCTTCAGCTCCCTGTGCTAGCAACAATGGAAATTTTGCAGGCAGCGTAACCGGTTCCTTATTACGACCGTCATATGATGGTTTCCATTCAGTGGTCTTTGGATTAAATAATACCTCAATTGCAAATTTTGTTAGTCGCGCTTCAATATAACGAGGTGCAGCAGCACTGTCTCCTGTGAGAATGTTACCCCAGTTTCCCTGACTGTCAATCAACAGATCTTTTTGTCCCAGCTGCACTAATGCATCACCTATGGATGCATCACCGTGTGGGTGAAACTGCATGGTGTTTCCGATAATATTTGCAACTTTATTATAACGACCGTCGTCAATCCGTTTCATTGAATGCAGAATACGACGCTGTACAGGTTTAAGGCCGTCAGATATATGCGGCACTGCACGTTCAAGTATTACATACGAAGCGTAATCCAAAAACCAGTTCTGATACATCTTTGATAAGTTCAGTGTACTGTCCTCACCTAAACGCACAGGAACTCTTGAGCTTGAACCAACTCCAGAGGAAAAACTCGTTTCTAATTCGTCATCCTGCCGGTTTTCAGAATCATTATTGTGCAGGGCATCATTTTTTTCTAGAATATCGTCGTCGTTAATTTGCTTAGAAGACATATGTCAATTAAATAAACTAATGTTTACTACCTGATTTGAGTAGCATTCATCGTTTTCAGTGGTGTAAATTATTTACTTAAAAATCGCTCAAAGATATGAAAAACGGGGTTAATTTCAAAATAGATTAATATTGACATTTCAGATGAAAAATGCTACACTTAAATCGATAATAAAGCGTTAACAGATTTAACTTACATTATTTTAATTATTTTTGTTGTATAATATAAGTCATAAAGTGCTCATATTTGTTGTATAATAAGAATGATGATATTTCAGAAATTGATTATCAAAGCAAAATAATAACTAAACAACTTAACTATGGAAAAAATTAGTACACCCAAAGCTTTTATAAAATTATTAATGACATTTTTTATAGCTTTTTTTATTACCTCTTGTGGAAGTGTCCCTTTTACTGGCAGGAGACAATTACAACTGGTATCAAACGATGAAGTGATTGCACTGAGCTTACAGCAATATCAGGAATTTATGCGTACAGCTCCAGTTGAACGTGGTACAGCAAACGCTCAGATGGTAAATCGGGTAGGAAATAGAATTGCTAAAGCAGTAGAGACATTTTATAAAAGTAACGGATATGAGTCTGAACTGGATAACTATGCTTGGGAATTCAACCTTGTGGCTGATAAAAGTGTTAATGCTTTTGCTATGCCGGGTGGTAAAGTTGTAGTATACTCAGGACTACTACCTGTTACGCAGACAGAAGAGGCCCTGGCAGTTGTTATCGGCCATGAAATTGCACATGTGATAGCACAGCATTCAAATGAAAGATTGAGCCAGCAGGTGGCATTACAATACGGAGGTGCTATTGCCGGTGGCTTGCTGGGAAATTCAGAGTCAACACGACAAATTGCTTCTACAGTTTTTGGACTTGGTGCTCAATATGGGGTTATGATGCCTTATGCACGCAAACAGGAACTGGAATCTGATGAAATAGGTGTAATTATAATGGCAATTGCAGGTTATGATCCAAGAACTGCTATACCCTTTTGGACAAGAATGGCACAAGCATCGGGAGGTGCATCAGTACCTGAAGTTTTAAGTACACACCCCACTGACAGCAAAAGAATTGAAAGACTTACTGCAATTATGCCAACAGCTCTTCAATATTATAAAGGCTCGGGTGTTCAAAATGAAACAACCGAACCTATTAAAACTAAAGCTCCTGTACCTGTAGAAACAAATAAAACCAGAACATCGGAAGAGTGGAAATTTTAACCTCTCAACCGGTTTAATGACTGAACTAAGGCCTCATCCGCACCAATTTTCCTTATCGCAAGGATGGTAAGGATGATGGCTATTAAAGGCATTATTAAACCAATACCGATTTTATTAAAAATGAGCTCTTCCACTGAATATACTTTATAGTATATAAACCCGAAAAACAGATAAAAACCTATCATTAATAAAATATTAAAAATAGAAAGCCTTATCTGTAACATTCTCTTTTTATACAAAAAGATAGTAACCAACGCTAAAACTGAACTGCCTAAGCTGAGAGCAAAAAGCCCCCAAGTAGAGTCATTTAGAGTTCCGTTCAGGTAAATACCTATAGACTCAAACACAACCTCATCACTAAAATTGTAACTGAAAGTTGCCAAGGGAGTTGAGGAAGCAATCAGCATTGCTGCAGCAGCCAGAACAAGGAAAATTGTTTGAATACGCTGAAACATAAATCAGAACAAATCTTTTTCTTTCGAAGGGTTACGATAATAAATCTCGTTCTCACTCCATTCTTCAATTGCAATAAGTGAAGGCTTTGGAAGTTTTTCGTAAAATTTGGAAATTTCTATTTGTTCGTGGTTTTCAAATACCTCTTCTAAATTATCACTATATGAAGCAAACTCCTGAAGTTTTGAATCAAGATCCTGTTTCATATCAATACTAATCTGGTTAGCTCTTTTTCCAATTATTCTAACCATCTCATAAACATTCCCTACCGGTTCGGATAACTTCATAACGTCACGGGTTTCTGTATTTGAGCTAGCAGCTATTTTTCTGTAATCCATATTTTATTTAAATATTTAATTAAAATCAAGTTGTAGGCAAAACATCAATTTTGTTTTGGGCTTCTTTATAATAACCCTCAGCCTCAGCAATATATTTTCCACTTGGGAAAGTATTTGTATAGTTAAAATACTCATCAACAACCATACGATAACGTTCAGGCTGAGTCTGCAATGTACTTCTCTGTGCATATTCATACCTGGCTCTCAGAATAGTTATCTGATACTCTTCCATGTAGATTGAAAAAGGGTAGCTTTTCATCGCTTCCCGGGCAGTAACAACGGCTGATTCGTAGTTATTACCCATATAGTTTCCCAGGTTTAAATACAATTGAGCAGCAAGTAATTCCTTGTAAGCTAATTTTTCCTGCAATTCAAACAGATAATTCTTGGCTTGCTCAGCACGCTCAGTCTGCGGATACCTGTCAATATATTTTTGAAATTCAGCTATTGCTCTATAGGTTTTTGTCTGATCCAGTCTGGCATCAGGAGAATCGAGATACATTCCGTATGCCGAATAGAATAATGCCGATTCGGCATACTCTCCATTGGGATAAGTATTGTAATATGTCGTAAAAACCTCTGTTGCTGAATAATAATCTCTTGAATTGTAATGACTCTGTGCTAACAGATACAATGATTCTTCTGCCTGTGCAGTACCTTTCATGAAAGCAATCAACTCTTCCAATAAGGTAACACTGCGACTGTACTTACCCTCCTCGAAATATTTTTTAGCATAGCTATACTTCAAATCCCTGTCAGTACTTTTCAGTATTTTGTTGTATTCACTACATGAACCCAGGGCTAAAGCGAACATCAAAAAAAAGATAAGTTTAATTTTCATCTCGTTACAAGTCGGTTTAAGTATGCAAATTTACTGAATCTTTCTCATTTATAGGTATCTTAATCCTATTTTATCCTATTTTAGTATTTTTTTGAAACAAAATCCAATATACTATCTACATATCTGCGGTCGTTAGCCAGTTTCGGAACCTTGTTTTGACCTCCTATTTTCTCCCTTTGTTTCATCCAGTTATAGAAAACACCTTTCTCCACTGACCTTATTATCGGTAAGTCTAATGATAAGTTGTATGAACGTTTAGCTTCATAATCAGAATTAAGTTTTTTAAGACTGTCATCCAACAATTCCGTAAACTCTTTAAGATCTTTCGGTTCAGTTTCAAACTCAATCAGCCATTCATGAGCGCCATTATGATTTTCTGTGAAATAAACCGGAGCGGCAGTATATTCAACTATCTTTGCACCAGTCTTGCGGCAAGTTTCCTCAATAGCTTTGTCTGCGTTATCCACAATCAGTTCTTCACCAAAGGCATTTATAAATTGTTTTGTACGACCTGTTAGTCTGAATAGATAAGGACTGACTGATGAAAATTGTACAGTATCTCCAATCTTATATCTCCACAAACCTCCGCTTGTAGTGATTAACATTGCATATTGCTTTCCTGTTTCCACACCTTCCAAAGGAACAACTTCAGGATCCTCTTTATCCCATTCGCTCACTGGCATAAATTCATAATAGACTTCATTATCCAGAATAAGCAACAAATCACTCGATTCAGGAGTATACTGAACACCAAAAAATCCCTCTGAAGCGTTATATGTTTCCCAATAATTCATTTTATCAGATGGAATAATTTTATCAAACTGTTCTCTGAATGGAAGAAAACTAACTCCACCGTGAAAGAACACTTCAATATTAGGCCATAAATCTGTTATGGACTTACCGGTATCCTCTACTATTTTTTTGAGTAAAACCAACATCCATGAGGGTACTCCTACAAGTGCACGTATATCTGTCTTTTTTGAATATTCGGTAAGTTTGTCCAGCTTTTCTTCCCAATCCGGCAAAAGTGCTATCTCTTCAGGTGTTCTTCTTTTTTTAACTGCCCTTGGTAAATTCTTCATCAGTATAGCTGAAATATCACCTGTGTAAATACTATCCCCAATCTTGTTCACCTGCTGACTTCCGCCCATCACCAATGTTTTGCCCAACACAAAAGCGGTATTTGGATGATGTACTGCATAAGTTCCCAGCATATGGTAACCGGCGCGATAGTTACCATTATAAAGCGACTCTTTTGTTACGGGAATATACTTACTTTTATCCTCCGTTGTACCGGAAGACATCGCGAACCACTTTACAGGAGTGTCCCAAAGTACATTTTCTTTTTTTTCTACAATTATTTTCTCAAGATAAGGCCTTAAATCCTCATAAGATATTACAGGTACTTTTTTATTAAATCCGGTATAATCTTTGATGTTTTCGAAATCAAACCTTTTCCCATAAAGAGAATTCCGTCCATGTTCCAGAAGATATTGCAGTGTTCGCTGTTGAGTTTCCAGTGGATTTGAAATGAAGTTCTCCACCGGCTTGTAGTATGAGTTAAGTATTGATCTAGCTATTTTTTGAATCATCCTTTTCGTGAAAATTGTGGCGCAAAGGTATACAGGAGTTTCAACAATTTAAAAAATAAATTCACAATTTAAAATAAAAAATTTCTATTTACCCTATACGGCTTATCTTACGAAGCCTCTCTTCATCAATAATCTTAATTTTTCTGCCATCAACTGCCAGGATACGTTCGTTAACAAAATTAGAAAGTGTCCTGATGGCATTTGAAGTGGTCATATTAGATAAACTGGCCAGATCTTCACGAGCCAGGTAAATATTTATAGTTGCACCGTCTTCTTCAAGACCGTAACTCTCTTTAAGAAATATCAAAGACTCAGCAAGTCGTCCGCGTACATGCTTTTGTGTCAGATTAACCACCCTTTGGTCAGCTATTCCAAGATCAACAGACAGCATCTGAATAAAAAACATTGCAAGATCTCCATTCTTGCGAAGAAAAGTTTCTATCAACTCCATGGGTATCATGCAAACTGTGCAAGCTTCAAATGCAGATGCAGCAGTAACATATGGTTCCCTTGCAAAATAAGCACGGTAGCCAAAGTACATGTACGGTCGTATAATCCTTATAATCTGACTGCGCCCTCCTACCCCGCTTTTGTATATTTTCACCTTTCCTTTAAAAAGGCACATTAGATCCTTAGGGATTTCATCCTCCAGATAAATGAGTTCGTTTTTCTTGAAATTTAGCACACGTGCATTCTCACGCAATAGATTGCGCTCAACATCTGACAACATTCTCCAAATCTCGGGCAACGTTGAGGATAAATCAATTACTTCCTTACTCTTTCCAGGCATGAGTGTTATAGAACTATGTTCTAAAACACAAATATATGAGTTTTTTTCAATAAGTGAAAAAATATGTTCTTTTTTTTAAAAAAAGTACTGTTAAATATATGAGACTCATTCATAAAATGATTCGTACTGTTTAAAAAATAATGTAAGTTTGCATATATAAATGAATAGAGGTAAGCTTATACAAACTATACTTTTTTTGTTAATCTCACTTAGCTGTTTTGCATCCGGTTCTCTTCCTCAGGATACAATACTTATAAGAGTGATGAATGCTGCAGAAAAATATAACGACCTGGTGGAAAGTTATTCCGCCGAGGTTTATACTCGTTCATATGTTGAAACAAAAGAAAAAAACTTTCTCTATAAATATACTCATCTGATTCCACAATTCGTACTTCACGATCCACACAACGACAATGCAATCATTGAGACATTAAGCAACTTCAGATTTGATTATCCTAATAATTACGTACAGGATATAAAGCAGGTGGCTGGTACTATTACAAGCAAAAAGGATATAGAGTCAATACCTTTTAAACTAATAAACATTAATATATACGGGGAAACAACAAATGACGAAAGTTTTTTTATGCCATTACGATTCACTACAGCTAAGTATTACACTTATGCGCTTACAAAAACTTTCACAGAAAACAATAAAACCTATTATTATATACACTATACTCCTATTTACGAAAACACTAAACTGCTTAAAGGGTATTTTATTGTAGAAAGAGGCACATGGAGAGTTATTTTTTTCAGAGGTGAGGGTGTTGATATCTTTTCAGACTTCTCATTTGAAATGACTATGGGAAATGAATGGATAACAAATTATCTTCCGGTAAACCTAACTATTTTTCAAACTACTTCATATTTGGGCAATATTCTTGCATCAAGACATCTTGCCCAGATTAATTATACTAATGTCGAACTAAGAAAAATTGCAGAACCTGTAAGATCTTTAAATATAAGCGATTTCTATAAAATTCGTCTCGACTCAGTGCCTGTCAGGAGTGACACTACATTCTGGAATATTAACAGACCTATTCCCTTACAAGCTCAAGAGAAGGAGGTTTTACTAGATCATATACATCGAGTCAAAGAAAAAGAAATAAACCAAGAAAATGGAGACATTTCAGAAAACCCTAAAATTGCACAACAACTGGCTCAGCGTATGGTCATGAACTCCAGTTATAAATACAAATCAATGAGGATGGGATATTCTGGGCTTTTTAATCCATTAATGCTGGGGTATTCATCAAGAGATGGAGTTACTTATCGTCAAAAATTATCCTTTAATATTGATTTGAGCAACAACCGTACTGTCAAAATTGACGCTTTTGGAGGATATATGTTCCGAAGGAAGGAGTTTTTTACTGATCTGACAACTACATGGAATTACAACCCTTATCGTCTTGGAAGTGCAGCAATATCAATAGGTAACGGTAATCCTACATATAGTTCACTGTTTGTCGACCAGATTCAGGATAGTCTTAAAAATAAAGGACTCTCATTTGAAGATATTTCACTTAATTACTATAAGGACTACTATATTAAGCTGTATAACACCATGGAGGTAACAAACGGGTTACTACTTCAAACAGGTATCGACTACCATATAAGAAAAAGCAAAGACACTCCTACATTGCTGCGTGCAGCTAATACAGAAATTGAACCTATAGAAGATATGTTCGGTACCAGAAGATCATTCGCTCCTTTTGTCCGTATCAGCTGGACCCCAAGACAATACTACAGGTATGAGGGAAGGCAGAAAATTTATGTCAGGTCATCATTCCCTACTTTCAAAATCGAACTTTCCCGTAGTTTTCAGAACATCCTGGGCAGTACATCTGAATATAACCGTGTGGAATTTGATATAAGTCAGAATATTCAGATCGGTCTCATGCACTCATTTCAATATCATTTAGGTGCAGGAAGATTCATAAACCAGAAGACTGAGTACTTTGCCGACTTTGTTTATTTTGCAAAAAACAATTTCCCTGAAAACTGGAACGACGGTCTTGGTGGCGTATTTAGTCTGCTCAGCAGAGATTTATATAATGCATCAGATTCTTATATTCAGGCGCACTTCATGTTCGAAACTCCTTTCCTGATATTGAAAAACATCCCTTTTGTATCAGATTTTGCAGACAAGGAGAGGATTTACCTGAGCCAGCTGCATACTCCTCAAATTGTATCATACACTGAACTGGGGTATGGAATAGGCAACCGCTATTTTAATGCAGGAATATTCGGTTCATTTCATAAAACTGATTTTCGTCATATTGGTGTACGTGCAGCATTTGAATTTTGAACCTTAAATTAATATCTTTGTAAAAAATAACAACAGATGATCTGTTTCCCAAACGCTAAAATTAATTTAGGACTACAAATCGTTTCTCGGAGGTCTGACGGTTATCATAACCTGGAGACCATTTTTTATCCGATAGACCTTAAAGATGCTCTGGAGATATTACCTGCTTATAAATCAACAGAATTTGTATCTCAAAAAAACTACCGCTTTTTTCAACATGGCAATACCATCAATGGGGAGATTGATGATAATTTAGTAATTAAATCTTTTCTACTGATTTCACAAGAGAGAGAAATTCCGTTAATTGACATACATCTGCTTAAAAAAATTCCTTCAGGAGCAGGACTTGGCGGCGGTTCATCAGATGCAGCCTTTATGCTTAGGCTGTTAAACGATACTTTCGATCTTAAATATTCAATAAATGAATTGATGAGATTGGCATCCAAAATAGGCGCCGACTGCCCATTCTTCCTGCACAATAAGCCTGTGCTGGCAAAAGGAATCGGGAATGAACTTGAAGCTATTGACATTAACTTGAGCGAATACTTTTTATTGCTTGTAAAACCGGATATCTCAGTAGCAACTAAAGAAGCATACGCGATGATAACACCTCAACAGCCTGAGTTATCATTAAAGGAAATCGTTAAAAGGCCTATAAATGAGTGGAATTATATAATGAAAAATGATTTCGAGACACCAATATTTAAAAAATATCCCGAAATTTGTAATATAAAGAATCAATTACTGGAAATGGGAGCTCATTATTCATCCATGAGTGGATCGGGCTCTTCTGTTTACGGCATTTTTAAGAATATACCTGACTTTAAAGGGTTATTTAAAGACTGTTTTGTCTGGTGCGGTAAACTTAATTAGTGTTGAAAAGTAAAATTAATATGAAGAAAAATCAATTGTTATTTCTTTTTTTAGGACTATTGTTTGCAGTTAATCTGCATTCGCAGAATCTTTTTATGCCTGACAGACTGTTCAGTTTAGGACCAATCGGTTTGCAAAAGCCGATTTTCCTTGACAGTGTTAATCTAAATAACAAACCATTTTCTGACGAAATGTTGCTGTCACATTCAGTAACCTTCCCCGAACACACTCGTTTTAAAACTGAACTGACCCCCGATAGTTCAGGATTCTTTCATTTGAATAAACCTCTGGAGGGCCAGGCTTTTCAACTGTTGTCATTTTTCGTAAGCGGCGACAGATATGGAAGAGGGAAACTCACAGTAACTTCACCTAACCCGCTGGAGTTGTGGGTTGATGATGTGAAAAGAGCTACAAAAACTCAACTTAATGATAGTCTACACCATTCCGGCTCCGTAGATACTTATTTGAACGGATTTACCAATAATCAAAGGGTAGTCATAAAGATGCTGACTTCGGCTGATAATAAAATCAATCCTGCCCTGAAAATTGATATCAGACCTGAAGAAGCTGATTCACTACTAAATTACAATTTCAACTACACAAATAAAAGAAGAATAAATATAAAAGATATTCTTGAAGGTAAGCGTTTAAGTAATTCATCCATTTCACCAAGCGGACGGTTTGTACTTTTAAGCCTGAGAGAGACTCTGCCGGGTGGCAAAAACCTTGATTTTATAGAGATATACGACACTAAACAAAAACAAACCATAATTTCTGAAACAGCAAACAGAAAGAGTTTAAGATGGATGCCTGAATCAGATCTCCTTTATTATGTTGATGATGTCAATGATAATAGAATTATATATACATTGAATCCACTTACAAAAGAGACCAACATTCTTGCAGAGGGATTACCAAAAGAAAGTTTTTATATGGCACCGGATGAGAAATCTGTTTTTTTCTCATCAAAAGAGACGATATCTGCTGCAAGTCCTGCAGGCTTAAAACGTCTTATCGGCATAGATGACAGACAATCAAATTACAGAGACCGGAGCTTCCTTTACAGACATTTCCTTGATACCGGACTTACTCAACAGATTACTTTCGGAAAGCAGTCAGCTTCTCTTAATGATATTACTATGGATTCTAGATATCTGTTGTTCTCAACATCCGAAGAGGACCTTTCTGAACGACCGTTTCGAAAAAGCTCTCTGTATATGCTGGATCTGAATACCATGACTTTAGACACAATATGGAAAGATCTGACTTATACATACTCTGCACAGTTTTCCCCTGACGGAAAGCAACTTCTTATCCACGGTGCACCCGAAGCATTTGGCGGTATTGGTCTGAATATCAATCCTGATCAAATAGCAAACAGCTACGATACCCAATCTTTTATAATGGATCTGGAAACTAAAAAAGTGGATCCTGTAACAAAAAACTTTGATCCAACTATTTCAGCACAAATATGGAGCCCTCAGGATAATTATATATATTATCGTGTTGAAGAGGGTGACAGGGCTAATATGTACCGCTATTCTCACCGCAACAGGAAATTTGAGAAACTTCCTCTCAAGGAAGATGTGATACGCTCCTTCAGTATAGCAGAAAATGGACCTTGGGCAACTTACACAGGGGTGAGCACTTCAAACTCAAACAGAAGTTATCTGCTTAACCTGAAAAATATGGAGTCAACGCTTTTATCAGACCCTTACGCAGAAAAATTAAATACAATTGATCTTGGTGAGGTTACAGACTGGAACTTTACATCCTCTTTCGGTGACGAAATTGATGGTCGTTACTATCTGCCTCCAAACTTTGATCCCGCAAAAAAATATCCTCTTATTGTATATTATTATGGTGGAACAAGTCCAACTTCACGTGTTTTTGAGAGCACTTACCCACTGCACGTTTATGCTGCCCAGGATTATGTGGTCTATACAATACAACCAAGCGGTACAACAGGGTACGGACAGGAATTCTCAGCACGTCACGTAAATGCCTGGGGTGACCAGACAGCTGAAGAGATAATTGAAGGTGTTGAAAAATTTATTGCTGAACACCCATTTGTGGATGGCACAAAAATAGGCAATATCGGAGCTTCTTACGGTGGTTTTATGACTCAATATCTAATTACTAAGACTGATCTTTTCTCTGCATCTGTTTCACATGCCGGAATTAGTAATATCACCAGTTACTGGGGTGAAGGCTTCTGGGGTTACTCCTACAGCGCCGGTGCAAGTGCGGGCAGCTACCCTTGGAATAATCCGGAGCTATATGTTAAACAAAGCCCTTTATTCAATGCTGATAAAATAACCACTCCTTTGCTGCTACTTCACGGAACTGCTGACACAAACGTACCAATAGGAGAAAGCATACAGATGTATACAGCTCTTAAGCTGCTTAATAAGCCTGTTGAATTTATTCAGGTAATCGGCGAGAACCATGCTATATACGATTATGACAAACGTATTGCATGGAATAATGCAATTTATGCATGGTTTGCAAAGTGGCTAAAAGAAGATTCAAGATGGTGGGATTCAATGTATCCTGATGAATAAATAAGAGATAACTGATGTTTATGGAAAATTTATGTGAAAAAGTAAAGATAATAGCCCGCGAAGTAGGTGAATATCTGAAAACTGAACAGCAATTACTGAACAAAAAAGATATTGAACTTAAAGGTACACGTGACTACGTGACCTATATCGACAAAGAGGCTGAAAACAGGTTGATTACCGAACTAAAGGGAATATTCCCTAACGGTGGTTTTCTGGCTGAGGAAGAGACTGTTGAGTATAAAGAAACAGAGTACACATGGATTATTGATCCACTTGACGGTACAACAAACTATGTTCACGGTGATTCGCCCTATTCGGTAAGTATTGCGCTCAAGCACAGAGATGAAATCATACTTGGAGTGGTATATGATCCTTTAGCAGATCAGATGTTCAGCGCCACATCAAAAGGCAAAGCTTTTTTAAATGATAATTTACTGGAGGTCAGTTGGCACCCAACTCTAAAAAATGCATATTTAGGATTCGGCATTCCCTACAAACTTGATGAACGCGGGGAGAAAATACTGAAAAATGTAGCTGATCACTTCCGTAGCACCACCTTCCGTATTAAAGGCTCGGCAGCATTAGAAATTTGTTATGTAGCAGCAGGAATAAGTGACTCATACTTTCATTCAGGCCTCTCACCATGGGATGTTGCCGCAGGTGCTTTCATATTGGAGTGTGCGGGTGGAAAATGTACCGATTTCTCAGGAGGTAACAATTACCTTTTTGGAAGAGAAATGGTTG
Organism: Fermentimonas sp.; assembly: GCA_028709385.1. Taxonomy (GTDB): domain Bacteria; phylum Bacteroidota; class Bacteroidia; order Bacteroidales; family Dysgonomonadaceae; genus Proteiniphilum. Next base: position 9,475 of record JAQVXD010000027.1, on the reverse strand, counting down.
CTTCAAACGGAGTTATACACTCGGAAATTATGAAATATATTATCCAGAGATAGAATATGGACAATCAGACTATCCTAATAGCATTTCTTTTGACATTATTTGCCGGTTTGTCAACCGGAATCGGTAGTCTTATTGCGTTTATGGCTAAACGCACTAATACCAATTTTCTTAGTTTCTCATTAGGACTTTCTGCCGGTGTAATGATATACGTTTCATTTATGGAAATGTTACCCCAATCACTGGAGTCTCTAAACATCACTTTTGGAGAAAAAACAGGAATGTTATATATGATCTTTGGGTTCTTTGGAGGCATTATTTTGATTGCGCTTATCGACTTTCTGATTCCTAAAGCAAGTAATCCTCACGAGATGCACGGTGTTGAAGAGATGAAAAAAAAGAATGGCTTAAAGCAAACAGGAATAATTACTGCAATCACCATTGCAATTCATAATTTTCCTGAAGGAATTGCAACATTCATGTCAGCACTAAACTCACTTGAAATTGCCATACCAATAACAGTTGCAATAGCGATTCACAATATCCCGGAAGGGATTGCAGTAGCTGTTCCGATATACCACTCGACAGGAAGTAAAAAAAAGGCTTTCTGGCTTTCTTTTACATCCGGATTGGCAGAACCCCTCGGTGCACTGATAGCATTCCTATTCCTGATGCCATTCTGGAGTCCTACCCTGAATGCATTTGTACTTTCAGCAGTTGCAGGAATTATGGTTTATATTTCACTTGATGAACTTCTGCCAAGTGCTGAAAAATATGGTAAGCACCATCTTTCTATAATTGGATTAGTATTGGGAATGGTCATAATGGCCTTTAGTCTATATTTGTTCATTTGAATGAATTAAGATATCTTTGTTTTAGATTTTTTTTAAAATAACTACTCAACACATAATGTGATGAAAACAGACTTAAAACAGATAGGCGAAAGAATCAAAGGTTTGCGTGAAGCATTGGATTACACACCTGCAGAAATGGCCGGAAGACTTGAAGTTGATATAGATGATTACGTACTCTTTGAAGAGGGCGAAAAAGACATTTCAGTTTCATTCCTGCAGCGTATTGAAAGAGAATTCAGCGTTGATATATCCACTTTGATGTTTGGCACAGAGCCGCGCATGAACTCATACTTTATCACCAGAAAAGACAAAGGAATGACTGTAGAAAGAGTTTCAGCCTATAAATATCAGTCGCTCACTTCAGGGTTCACCAACAACGTAGCTGAAATTTTTGAGGTGACAGTAGAACCTAAGTCTGCCGATACAGATTTTTACAGGAATATACACGCCGGACAGGAATTTAATATGGTACTGGAAGGAAGTATGATGATAAATATCAACGGGAAAAACCTGATATTGGGTCGCGGAGACAGTATTTATTTTGACTCTTCGCTTCCTCACGGAATGAAAGCGCTTAACGACAAGCCGGTAAAATTCCTTGCAGTGATATTATATCCATAACTACTGATTATTTAAAAGGTTATCATGATAGAAAAATTTGTAAAAAGAACTGAATTTACATCTCACAAAGATTTTATTGAAAACTACCACATTAATGTACCCGAAAATTTTAATTTCGCTTACGATGTAGTAGACGAATGGGCTGAGATAAAGCCTGATAAACGTGCACTCTGTTGGACTAACGACAAAGGAGCTCACACAGATCTTTCATTCGGAGAGATAAAGGTACTTTCAGACAAAACAGCTTCATTCTTACAGTCACTTGGCATTGGCAAAGGTGATATGGTTATGCTGATACTTAAACGCAGCATCGAATTCTGGCAGACTATTATTGCTCTTCACAAGATTGGAGCAGTGGCAATCCCGGCAACTCATTTGCTGACTGACAAAGACATCATTTATCGCAATAACGCGGCAGGAGTAAAAGCCATTATAGCAACAGAGGATGATAATCTGACCGAACATGTGAATCTGGCAATGAAAGATTCACCAACTGTAAAACATCTTATTAAGATCGGTGAAACAATTCCCGAGGGATGGATCGATTTCCATAAAGGAGTTGAAGAGGCATTACCATTCAACAGGCCTGAGAAAGTCAATAAGAATGATGACGTGATGATTTTGTACTTCACATCAGGAACAACAGGCCAGCCTAAAATGGTGGTACATGACTTTACATATCCTTTAGGCCACATTACTACCGCCAAATACTGGCACAACCTCAATGAAAACAGTATTCATCTTACAGTTGCAGATACCGGCTGGGCTAAAGCAGTGTGGGGAAAGTTATACGGGCAGTGGATTGTAGGTGCCTGCGTATTTGTTTACGACTTCGAGGGACGCTTCATTCCTGAAGATATGCTTAACATAATCTCAACATATAAAGTAACATCTTTTTGTGCACCTCCCACTATTTACCGTTTCCTCATTCGTGAAGATTTGAGTAAATATGATCTGTCGGCACTTGAATATTGTACAACTGCCGGTGAAGCACTTAATCCCTCTGTGTTCAACTCATTTTACGACCAGACAGGAATTAAAATGATGGAAGCATTCGGACAGACCGAAACAGCTCCCACAATCATTACATTCCCGTGGATTGAACCAAAACCGGGTGCCATGGGTGTACCAAATCCTTTGTATAAAATGGACCTGCTTACATATGACGGCCGCTCCGCTGAAGATGGCGAACAGGGTGAAATAGTTTTCTATACAGACAAACAGCGCCCGTTATCTCTCTTCAAAGGTTATTATAAAGATGAAGAGCTCACCAAACAGGTTTATGCTGATGATATATATCACACCGGCGACATGGCCTGGCGTGATGAAGACGGCTTCTACTGGTTCGAAGGACGTACCGATGATGTGATCAAAAGTTCAGGCTACCGTATCGGGCCGTTCGAAGTAGAAAGTGCAGTCATGACTCACCCTGCAGTTGTTGAATGTGCAATTACAGGTGTCCCTGATGAAATCAGAGGTCAGTTAATTAAAGCCACAATTGTTCTGGCCGCAGAGTATAAATCTCAGGCAGGAGAAGAGCTTGCAAAAGAGATTCAGGATCATGTAAAAAACGTTACTGCACCTTACAAATATCCGCGTGTAGTGGAGTTTGTTGATGAACTTCCTAAAACTATCAGCGGTAAAATCAGAAGAGTTGAAATAAGAAGTAAGGATACTTCAAATAATTAAATCAAAAACAGTCAATAAAATATGAAAAAAGCATATGTATTTCCCGGCCAGGGAGCTCAGTTCGTGGGAATGGGAAAAGATTTATATGAAACATCTGCACTTGCAAAAGAGATGTTCGAGAAAGCAAACGAGATTCTTGGATTCAGAATAACTGATCTGATGTTCGCCGGAACTGATGAAGATTTAAAACAAACCAAAGTAACTCAGCCCGCAATATTTCTTCACTCAGTGATACTGGCAAAAACTTTAGGTGAGGAATTCAAACCTGACATGACCGCCGGACATTCACTTGGAGAATTCTCGGCACTTGTTGCTGCAGGAGCTCTTTCTTTCGAAGATGGATTGAAATTAGTTTATGCACGTGCTCTTGCCATGCAAAAAGCGTGTGAAGCCAATCCTTCCACTATGGCTGCAATTATTGCTCTGCCGGATGAAAAAGTTGAGGAGATCTGTGAATCAATAGATGATGTGGTTGTACCGGCAAACTATAACTGTCCCGGACAAATCGTAATCTCAGGTACAATGAGCGGTATAGAGAAAGCATGTGAGCTTATGAAAGAAGCTGGTGCAAAACGTGCACTACCCCTGAAAGTTGGCGGTGCTTTCCACTCTCCTTTAATGGAGCCTGCACGCGTAGAGCTATCTGAAGCAATTGAGTCCACTGATTTTTCTACACCGGTATGTCCTGTGTATCAGAATGTAACTACAAAGGGAGAGACTGATCCTGAAACAATAAAGAAAAACCTTGTTGCCCAGTTGACATCACCTGTGAAATGGACTCAATCTGTACAAAACATGATTGATGATGGTGCAACTGAGTTTGTGGAACTCGGTCCGGGAAGTGTACTTCAGGGACTTATTTCAAAAATTGATAAAAGTGTAACGGTTTCAGGAAAACAGTAGTTTAAGCTTTGTTAGCAACGTTTATTTGTTAAAAAGGATATTAGAAAATACATTTGTTCCTGACTACCAAAACTAAAACATATTTACAATGAAAAAATCAGTTATCTTACTCACTATTTTCTCTTGCATAATTCTTTCAGCACAAGCTCAGGAAGAGTTTTTCGATGCACCTGATTTCAAACAGATAGAACGTAATACAAAAGAGCCAACCTCATCTTTTTATTATCCCAATCTGATGAAAAGGTATCAGGCCGGAGATACTAAACTAACCCCAAATGAAGGGAGGCACCTCTATTTTGGTTTTGTATATCAGCAAGGTTATGAGCCGACTGATACTTCTTCATACAATAATCTACTGGCTCAGACACTTGCCAAAGGTGCTTTCACGCCTGCTGATTATAATGATATTTTACAATATTCAAGTGCACTTCTTCTGCAGGATCCATTCAATCTGAGAGCTTTAAATGCAAAGCTTTTAGTTTTAGCTCAGCAGAATGACACGGAGGAATATAAGAAAGTGGCACAACAACGTAAAATTGTTCAGGATGCTATAGTGAGTACGGGTGACGGTATGTCAGACAGCACTCCGTTCTACGTTATCAAGGTAGCTCATGAGTATGACATCCTCCCCTTCCTGGGATACACCTACGGAGGAGAAGATAAAATCATAAGAGGCAAAAAAGTAAATTACCTCACCCTAGGCGAAAATCGTTTCGGAGTAGAGCGTGTTTACTTTAATATCTCACCGGTAATTGATTATGTCAGTACACACGGAGGAGGAAAAATGTAAAATATTTTATATAAATTACTTAAAGCCCGCTTTACAACAGATAAGGCGGGTTTTTTATTTTCAAAACCATTTCTTCTTTTTAAAATACCAAAGCATACCTATTGCAATTATCAGCATCACTCCCCAGACAATAAAATAGCCGTTTGGAATATGGAGTTCCGGCATATTGTCGAAATTCATCCCGTAAACACCAACTATAAAAGTAAGCGGAATGAATACTACAGAAAATACTGTCAAAAGAGCCATGATATCATTTAGCCTGGTACTCATGGATGAGTGATAAATATTCAATTCATCATACAAAACCTCATGATAATAATCCAACAGCTCCACAGCCTGGTTAATGTTATCATGTAGTTCCTTAAAATGCTTAAAATTTCTCTCATCAATAAAATCACTGTCTAACTTCACAAGGCTGGCAATCATTTCCCTGGCAGGTTTTATGTAACGTCCAAGATCAGTAAGCTGACGTTTGAAAAGGTTTATAGTTTTAAGTATATCCCTATCAGGATTAAGCACCATTTTGTTATCAAGCTCCTCTATTTTTTCACCAAGCACACCCAGAATATAAATATAATTATCAATCACCACATCCAGTAGGGAAAATGCAACGTAATCAGTTCCCAGATCCCTGAATCTCTTATTATGCTTTTTAAGTCGCTCTTTAACAGGATTAAACAGACTGTTCTGTTCTTCCTGGAAAGTAATCAACCAATTATCAATCGCTACAATACTAAGATTGTCAATCGAAATCTGATTCATTGATTCGTCAAATTGCATCATTTTTATTGATACGAATAGACCTTCGTCAAACTCTTCTATTTGCGGACGAGTGACCGGCTCCATAACATCAGATAATATATCTGCCGGAATTTGCAGGTTATCTGAAAGTTCACCCATTAGGTTTTCATTATGCAGACCATCTATATTCAGCCATACTAGCTTATCTTTATATAACTCCAGTTCTTCTACATCGTGAATAATTGTTTCCTGAGTATCTTCAGAATTGAGATCAAAAATCGTCATTTGCACTTCTTTAGAACGGTGTGTTCCACGAAACTTCAGCTCATAAGGTGACAGTCCGATATCTTCCTGTCGTTTTAGTGGAGTACGATTCATATGTATGGATTTACTAAATAAAAATATTAAACTGCAATGTACAATTTTTTTGTAATATACGATTTGTAATAAATTGTTTTTGATTAACTTCGTTTCTATAATCATTTTTAGACATTTAAATATGGAAATAATACTATTGTCCATAATAACGCTGTGTCTATTGTAGTTATGGCAGCGTAAAATGTCCGCCCATGCAAAAAGATAATTGTTGCTCATAATCAAGTAGTTTATGAAAGTAAGAGATAGTGGAATGCCAGATGAAAATTTATGGAATGAATTTTTTGATATCAATCTAATCTTATCAGAATTGCAGATTGATTCACAAATAACTGATTTGGTTGAAATTGGATGTGGATATGGCACATTTACAATACCGGCTGCAGGATTAATAAAGGGCAAATTATTCTCTTTCGATATTGATAACATTATGGTTGAATCTTTAAAAAAGAAACTACATGTTAATTATATAGTCAATGTTATTATTGAACAAAGAGATATTTTAACCCAAACTACTGGATTAGCTGTCAATTCAATTGATTATGTAATGCTATTTAATATTCTTCATCATGATTCACCGACAGACTTTTTGGACGAATCATTTCGAATTTTAAAGAGAAACGGTAAAATTGGAATTATTCATTGGCGGAGCGATATTTCAACACCACGTGGACCAGACTTGAGTATTAGACCAAAACCTGAACAAATTCTCGATATGATTGATAAGAAAAGGTTTAATATTGTAAAAGAACCTTTTATTTTGGAGCCATATCATTATGGATTAGTAATTTCAAAAAAATAAAATACAGGGTATTATGAAAATTGGAATCATTTTAGAAACAAAAGAATTTGAAAAAGCATGGAATGCTTTTCGATTTGCAGTAACAGCAAAAAAACAAGGACATGAAGTAAAGGTTTTCCTAATGGGAGAAGCCGTTGAATGTGAAGGATTAACTCACGATAAATACAATGTTGACGAACAATTAAAAGCATTTGTGAATGTCGGCGGTGAAATACTTGCTTGTGGAACATGTTTAAAATCAAGACAACTAAGTGAAACTGAAGCTTGTCCGATTTCGACAATGATTGACTGTGTAAATCTTGTTGTTTGGGCTGATAAAACAGTTACATTTTAAAGGACTATACACATCTTTATATCCATGTGACAATGCTGTCAACGAAACTTCAATTCGTGCGGTGACAAAATGCTGAAATTATTGTAGTCATAAAAATAATATAACCACCTGATAAACAACACCGATTTAAAAATAATCAAATAAACTGTAACCAAATAAAAAGAGCCGTAGTCATATTTTCGAATTAAATAAATAAATTATGACTACTCTAAAAATTCTATTTTCATTAGTTTTATGTGGTTTGATATTACCACTAAATGCACAAATTAAAGGTGTTGTTTCTGACTTAGACAGTAACCCTATTGAATTTGCTAACGTAGCAGTATATTCCCTACCCGACTCTACTTTGATTACCGGAACAACTACTGATCAAACCGGTGCTTTTGTTATAGATGAAGATAATAGTGGTGATAAACTACTGAGAGTTTCGTTTATTGGCTATGAAACTCAGACTCTGCCTGCTAAACCTGAACAGGAAATATATCTGAAATCAGATGCAACTATGCTCAGCGAAGTTGTTGTAAATGGTGATCTCCCAAGGATAAGACTTCGTGATGATGCAGTTGTTGCAACTGTTGAAAATACCGTATTAAGTAAAGCCGGCACAGCAAATGATGTTCTTAAAAGACTGCCCGCAATTACCGGTGATGACGGCGATTTCTCAATCTTCGGAAAAGGTAAAGCAAAAATTTATATCAACAACAGGGAGTTGCGCGACGCTTCAGAACTTGATATGATTGCCTCTTCCGATATCAGAGAGGTTGAAATAGTTCATAATCCCGGCGCAGGTTACGATGCTTCTGTTAAAGCAATAATCCGTATTCACACGGTACGTAAAGCCGGTGACGGATTCAGTTTTGATGTAAGGTCCACTTATCTGATAAATGAGAATACCGACCTTAGGCAGCAGCTAAACCTGAATTATCGTTACAAAGGCTGGGATATATTTGCAACTGCCAAATATGAAAGATATGATTATATACAGAGTAGTTCTTTAACACAAACTGCTTTCGTTGATACTCTCTGGACACAGACAAATACAATGGATGTAAAAGGTGTTGCAAATCCTCTGACTACTATCTCAGGAATTAACTATGAGATTAATCCCAATCATTATGTTGGAATGAAGCATACTATGTCGATTTATCCGGGAAATAATGATCAATCCATTGTCACTAATAGTGATGTTTTTGCAAATGAAGAATATTTCGACAGATGGAAAAGTGTAAATGAACAAATGAACGACAATAAACCAAGACACCGGTTGAATGCCTACTATAACGGAACGATAGGAGACCTAAAGATTGACTTCAACAGCGACTTTTACAGAAGCAGTCAGTCTTCCGAAACTAATATAACCGAGAGCAGTCAGGAATTTGATGATCGGGTCATTAAATCATCCAACAAAATTGAGAACCGACTCTTTGCGACAAGATTGGTACATCTGCACGCTCTTTATTAATGAACAAATATAGAATTGGAATAATGCATAGTGATGATTTTACTGTTAGCGAATTATTTAAAAATCTGTTTACCTTCAAAGGATACACTCTATCAGAAAAACTGTTTTATTTTAAAGGATAAATTTTTTACATTCAAATGTCTGGAATTATGTTGAAAATGATAATCTAAATGAATCGTCAACCAATTTCGAGATTCCTGTTTATATAATACATGGAAAATTTGATTATCAGGTATCACATACATTAGCTCTTGAGTATTTCGACAATATAGAAGTATCTGACAAAGCATTTTATACCTTTGATAATTCTGCTCATTCACCCAATGCCGAAGAACCTGAGAAATTTGTAGGGATTGTGAGAGATATTGTATCTAAAAATAGCGTTAATTAATATTTCCTAATAAAATATCAGTTTTTTCCTTCGAAAAATACGAGTTATTAGGTTTATAGCATATAATTATTCATATTAACTCATAACCAACTACGTACAAACTCCTAACTAACTCCTAAGATAGCTTATATAAATTAGTAGTTAGTTAAGACTTAATTAGTATTTACTAAGATTTTAGTCAGTAAAATATACAGCTAAAAACTTGATTATGTTAAAAACATTTATTAACTTGCATGAATTGTAGAATTGTAAATTTTAGTGAAAATGGGCAAGTTGAAAGATGGTATTTTTGGAGGGTTTTCCGGAAAAGTTGGTAATGTAATTGGGTCGTCATGCAGAGGTGTAGAGTACATAAAAAGTCGTCCCGTTAGAATGACAAATCCGAGATCAAAAGGTCAGACAAAACAACGTGGTGCATTTAAAATGACACAGGATTTTCTAAGAACAATAAAACCCTTTATAAGAATCGGTTTTAAAGAATTTGCACTCGAGGGAAAAAGTGCTTTCAATGCTGCA
>JAQVXD010000026.1 GCA_028709385.1 Fermentimonas sp. | reverse complement strand
ATTCACCTGCAGCACTCCGTAAACAATTTAATGCTGACTCGATGGATGAGGTCTTCAGACAACTTGCACGTAAAGCAGAAAGGGATTGATATGAAACAATTTATAGCATTTGTAAGAAAAGAGTTCAGTCATATCATTCGTGATAACAGAACGTTGCTGATAATAATTGGGATGCCGATTGTGGAAATCCTGTTATTTGGTTTTGCTATCAACATGGAAGTTCAGAACATTACTGTGGCTTTTTATGACCCTACACCTGATGCGTTCACTACGGGGATTGCTGAGCGTATTAAGCAAAACTCATACTTTAATAATCAGGGAAACATGCAGTCGATGGATGAAATGGAGATGGCAATGCAAAAAGGGAAGCTTGATCTGGCTGTTGTGTTTCAGCAAAATTTTCAGGAGGATTTAGTGAATACAGGAAATGCTTCTGTTCAATTACTTGCGAATAGTTCAGATCCTAACCGTGGGTCTATATCGGCAACATATGCCACAGCAATAATTGCAGGTTTTCAGCAAGAACAAATGGGACTGATGCAGATTCCCTTTCAGATACAGACCGAGAACAGGATGATATACAACCCACAGATGAAGTCATCATATATGTTTGTACCGGGGATCATGGGACTGGTGCTTATGATTATCTGTACCATAATGACTTCTGTTTCTATTGTCAGGGAAAAAGAGAGGGGTACAATGGAAGTTTTGCTTGCTTCGCCACTTAAACAGGGAACTATGATTTTTGCCAAAACTATTCCTTATATGGTGATATCGTTTATTGATTTTATTATTATTCTGCTACTAAGCTATTTTGTGTTGGGTGTACCTGTTGAAGGTAGCCTTTTTGTTCTTTTTTTGGTCGCACTCATTTATATAGCCCTTACTTTGACATACGGATTGACAGTTTCTACTCTGGTAGATAAACAGGTGAATGCGGTAATCTTCTCAGCTATTACAGCCATGATACCCGTACTTATGCTTTCAGGTATGATTTTCCCTGTAGGTAATATGCCTGCTGTGCTGCAAGCATTGTCTGCAATCGTACCTGCAAGGTGGTTTATAGATGCAGTACGTAAAGTAATGATACAGGGGCAAGGCCTTTTAATGATCTGCAAAGAAGTGCTCATATTAATTGGAATGACTTTTTTCCTTTTGGGAGTTACAATTGCAAAAACAAAAAAGAGATTGGAGTAAATAGAATGAAACTCTTAAAGCGAGTTCTTTAGGATATAATTGAAGATAAACAGATTTAATCGTATGAAAATATTAAAATTCCTAATAGAAAAAGAGTTTAAACAGATGTTCAGGAATCCCCTGATTCCGAGAATGATTATAATGTATCCTATAATGGTACTTCTAGTGTTCCCATGGGCGGTCAGTTTTGAAATAAAAAATATCAAAATAGATGTTGTAGATCACAGCAAAAGCAGTTACTCCAAAAGGCTTTCCGACAAAATTAAAGCATCGGATTATTTTATACTTAATGACGTGCCTGTTGATTATAAGGCAGCTATGTTTAATATGGAGAGTGGCAAAACTGATATGATACTCGAGATACCGACATCTTTTGACAAAGATATTGTTAAAACCCGAGCCTCCTCTGTAGGTGTTGCGGTAAACTCGGTTAACGGTACTCAGGGACTATTAGGCAGTAATTATATTATGCAAATTGTAAACAATTTTTCGTCAGAACTGCGTAATGAGCTTATGAGCACTGTGCCTCAACAGTCTAGAGCTGCCATGATGCACATCCCTAAGATTGATATTGTCCCTCAATACAAGTTTAATCCTGCTTTGGATTATAAAAACTTTATGATTCCCGGATTCATGGTGTTGTTGCTCACACTAATTTGTGGAATTTTACCTGCGTTGAATATTGTTATGGAAAAAGAGAACGGTACCATTCAACAGATTAATGTAACTCCTGTAAGCAGGATTCACTTTATACTTGCCAAATTGATACCTTTTTGGGTTGTTGGTTTGGTTGTAATGATTATTTCTGTTTCTGCTGCTTATTTGTTATACGGACTTTGGCCGATGGGTAGTGTTGTGGCGATACTTTTTTCTGCAATAGTTTTTATTCTTTCCATTTCAGGATTGGGAATTATAATATCCAACTATTCAGAAACTATGCAGCAGGCAAGTTTTCTTGTAATGTTCTTTATACTTATTCTGATTCTGCTTGGTGGCATGTTTACTCCGGTTTCCAGTATGCCCGCGTGGGCGCAGACAATTGCAGCTGTAAATCCTTTTAACTACCTTACAAAAACCTTTCGTATGTTATATTTAAATGGCAGCTCACTTGCTGATGTCTCGGGCAACTTACTTGCTTTAGGGATAATCGCAGTGGTGCTTAACGGATGGGCTGTACTCAGTTACAAAAAAAGAGGATGAAAACAAGCAGTGATCTAAATATTTGGTAATCAATAATTCATTCATGCCATTTAATGCTGTGTTCGTAAACAATATTACTTTATAAATGGCTGTCATTTAATAAAAAATTGTATATTTGCAAAAGCTATATTAAGTAAAGAGCTAATGCAATCTGTCCGTTTTTTATTATCGTCACTGTTATTACTGATTTTATGTTATTCCTGTTCTGACAGAGCAGAAGACATTGATGTAAATCTCACTTTATCATCCTGGGACAGAATGATAGACAGTAAGCCCCGACTTGTGTCTGACAGTTTGAAAACACTTGAGGCGGAGAATCTTAACAGGTCAAACAGAGCATATTATAACCTTCTTAAGGTGATTACCGACGATAAAACTTATGTGAATTTCACCAGCGACTCCCTGATTAATTCGGTAACTTATTACTATAGAAATCATGATCCTAAAAATCCTAATCTTATAAGATCACTTGCATACCAGGGAATTGTGCGTACCCGTATTGGAGTGAGGGATAGCACTGTCTATGAACCTCTCAGGGAGGCTGACAAGCTCTTAAGTGCTCAAGAAAATCCTAATCCCTCACTTGGATATCTTATACACTATTTTCTTGGTAATATCAATTATATTGGTAAAAACTACTCATCTGCTGACGATCATTATCAAAGATCACATGAGTTTGCTCATTTGGAAAAAGACTCTGTTCACCTGTTTGATACTTTTCTAGCTCTTTTCTGGAATGAGATACAGCAAAAAAATCTTGAGAAAGGCAAAAATTATTTAGACTCTCTGTCAGCTTTTTATAGTCTTTTACCTGGCAAGGATTATTTTATTTTAAATGCACAGTCATTTTATTTTGACGTAGTGGGAGATCCTGTTAGAGCGCTTGAAAAAGAGAAAGCTAAATTGTCACTGGTAGGGTTGCAGGATGAGAACATCGATATATCGAGGGTATATTTCAATGTGTCTAAAAAGTATCTTGGATTTGGGATATTGGATAGTGCTATGCTATATGCGCAGATTGCGATAGATATGATCGAGGACAGCACTTTCAGGCAGAATTACCTCTATTATCAGAATGTTGCTGATATTGCCGAAATGCAGGATAACTTCACACTGGCAAACAAATATAGAAAGAATGCATTTGAAATGTATGTAAATTCAGCTCAAGACAGGTTTAACACACAAATTGCAGAATTTGAGAAGAGGTATGATCTTACAGAGGCTGAAAATGAAGCTCTTCTCGCACGTCAGCAAAGCTTTAGAGTCATAATAGGCGCACTGATCCTGACCATTGTTATGATTATTATATTAATGTATGCAAGAAAGGTGAGAAGGCTAACACAGTTAAAACTTATGCAGGCTGAAGAGAAGATGAGGCATCAGGAGATACAGGCAGAAATTATGAGAAAAGAGGAGGGTAAGCGTAAATGGCTTCTGCAATTGTATGGTAATATTTCGGACAGGCTTACATTCCTTCAGGGTGAGTTTGAGAAGCTTACTCAAAGATATGTATCTACCCAGCCCAAGGTGTATAAAGATATGCAAACGATATTGAAGAATACTGATTCTGATCTGCGCGACATAAACAAGACTCTAACTCCGGATGATGAGACATTTTACAGTTACACTCATTTGAATGATGAAAAAGAGATTTTAAATGCTAATGAGAAGTTGATGCTGATGCTTCTTGCATGCGATGCTAATAACCGCCAACTGGCTACATTTATGAATACAACCGTTGAAAGTATAAGAGTGAGAAAATCGCAATTAAAGAAGAAAATGAGTGAAAATAAACTCGATATTTCACTGTTTAATGATTAAAAAGACATTAATTCGCGTTAAAAAGGACAATGCTAAATGGTTGAATGATAGGTTGAAAGGTTGTAAAGTGCCGTTAAAAAAGTGAAGGGGTATTGTTTTTTATGTCAATAGTAGGTTATTTTGTGTCAGTAATCTCTAACGAATAAAATATTCAATAAAATGAAAAAAACAGGTTTTTTGTTATTATTTATGATAGTTTGTACAGCACTTGTATTTCCTTCAAATATAAAGAATGCAAATGAAGTGCAGGACCAATGGGAAGATTTGGTCGAATTAAGCAGAGAGGGCGGAACAACACGCATAGCATCAACTCAATCGTTCAGTATTCAATCTTTTAGTGTTGCAGTTGAACCTGTTGTTGAAGCTTACATGGGAAAGAATGCTCTGACTGTTTCGGTTCAGAACTATTCAGGTCCGGTTTTCGTTGAGATATACGGCGCAAAAGGTGCTACATCATCATTTTTCGAGGTATTTAATAACGGAGTTGGCGTAGTAACTTTAGAAGGCCTCGGTGCAGACGAATACAGAATTCGTATAACAATAGGAGATATAACTTATACAGGAACTATTTATAAAGGAAAATATGGAAACAGGTAATAAAACAAGAGATAATGTACGTAAGTACTTACTGACAGATGTTGAGTCTTGCACATTTACTTTTTCGGATGGAATGACCAGTAAGGTGAAGTCTAACTCAGAGAAGGAGATTGTGCTTGTTAAGCTTATTCCTCACTCAACAAAATCAAAGTCATTTGAAGATAAGGTTCTCAGGAACTATATGTCTACAAAGAATGTAACTGAACTGGCTGAGTTATGTCAATATGACTGTGTGAGAACATTCACACGTCATTTTAAGAAGAGCTTCGGGCAGACTCCTTATCAGTGGATGCTTGACCGCAAAATGGAGGAGATTCAGTCGCTCGTACTTAATTCAGACATGAGCATAACAGAAATTGCCAAGATGTATGATTTTAAAAGTGTATCACATCTGGTGAATCTATATAGTAAACGTTTCGGAAACTCTCCGCACAAAAGCAGATTATTGGATGCTATCTAACCTCTACCTTTTAATTATTTAATTATATAGCATAGCACAATCTTTATTAATCAATTCAATAATACTTTTTACGGATTGTCCGAAAAAAAAGCGTCTCTCGATTGAAAGACGCTTTTTACATTATATTATCGGATCTGTTATTATATCCATCTCATGTAAGCAAAATCCATTCTGTGGGGAAGGTCGGCATTCTTTGGATAAACACGTAGTCCGTACTGATGTGTACCGGGATCATTAAGCGCTTTGTCCGTTTCAAAATAGAGTAAACTGCCTTCTGTCTTTACCAAATCAAATTCATAAGATTCAACGAAATGTGGTGTATGATTCATTGTGTCGATATCTACAACCACGCACTCAACGGCAAGATCACATTTCAGATCTTTTCTGTCGATAACAACTTTGCCGTATACTTCGCTGTGGCCGTTTTTCATTTTCTGATTAGGATTGAATTCAAGCCTGGTAACCTCAAATGAGTTCCATTTAGATGCTGTATCTTCTTTCCAGGCAACTATCTCTTTTGCTTTGGCATAGTTGTTGGCACGCAGCACTTTTGAACGCTCTGCAAGCTTATTATAGAAGCGATCGAAATAGTCGTCCATCATTCTCTTTGTTGTGCATTTTGGAGCTATCACCGCCATCGATTTCTTGATGTACTGCAGCCATTCGTGAGAATAGCCGTTGCTGTTGCGTGCATAGTAAAGAGGGATTATCTCGTTCTCCAGCATCGAGTAGATGGTAGTTGCATCCAGCTCATCCTGGAACTCCTGATTATCATAGGTTCTTTGTTCGGTCAGAGCCCATCCTGCGCCTTCTTTGTAGCCTTCGTACCACCATCCGTCGAGTACAGACAGGTTAAGAACTCCGTTCATTTCGGCTTTCTCTCCTGATGTCCCTGATGCTTCCTGTGCACGGGTAGGGGTGTTCAGCCAGATGTCAACTCCTGAGACCAGTCTTTTTGCCAGTCGCATATCATAGTTTTCAAGGAAGATGATCTTACCGAGAAACTCGGGGCGTCTTGAGATTTCAACTATCTGTTTGATCAAACCCTGGCCGCCGCCGTCTGCGGGGTGTGCCTTACCTGCAAAGATAAACTGAACAGGGTGTTTTGGGTCGTTTACTATTCTTGCCAGTCTGTCGAGATCGGTAAAAAGCAGGTGAGCACGCTTGTATGTGGCAAATCTTCTGGAGAAGCCAATAAGCAGCGCATTGGGATTAACCTCTTCGAGAATATTCATTATTCTTGATGGATCGGCTTGATTTTTGAGCCAGCCCTCTCTGAATTCTTCCCGGATATAATCTACCAGCTTTTGTTTGAGATGTGAGCGTAATGCCCATAGTTCGTCATCACTGACATTATATATGTTGCTCCATAGGTTGGAGTTGGACTGATCTTCAAAAAAACCGTCGCCGAAATGCTTGTTATACAGTTCTTTTACTGATGATGTAGCCCAGCTTGGCAGATGAACTCCGTTTGTTACGTATCCCACATGCAGCTCTTCGGGGAAGAATCCGCTCCATACGGGCTGGAACATTTTTTGTGATACCATGCCGTGAAGTTTGCTTACCCCATTGGTTTCCTGTGCTGTATTGAGTGCAAATACACTCATCGAGAACTTCTCGTTTGTGCCCGGATTGGAACGTCCCATATCCATAAACTGCTGCCATGGTATTCCGATCTTCTGGATTATCGGGGTCATGTATTTACCGATAAGAGATTCTTCGAAGTAGTCGTGGCCTGCCGGTACAGGTGTGTGTACGGTGTAGAGTGAAGAAGCACGTACGATCTCGAGAGCCAGATTGAACGGCAGCTTTTCTTCAACCACATAATCATAAAGACGCTGTACACTTATAAAAGCAGCGTGGCCTTCGTTCATGTGATAAACATCTTTTTTGATTCCAAGTTTATTGAGAAGCAGGATTCCTCCGATTCCCAGGAGATACTCCTGTTTCATGCGGTTTTCCCAGTCCCCTCCGTATAGTTGGTGAGTGATTGAGCGGTCTAAATGACTGTTCTGTTCATGATCTGTATCCATCAGATAGAGATTTATGCGGCCAACAGCCACTTTCCAGACGTAGGAATATATTTTCCTGTCGTGAAAGGGTACTTCCAGCACCATTGGTGTGTCGTCATCATTCATGACCTGACTAATAGGCAGATTGCCGAAGTTCTGTGCTTCGTAATTTGCAATTTGCTGTCCGTCTATAGAAAGACTTTGTGTGAAGTAGCCGTACTTGTATAAAAAGCCAACAGCGGTCATGTCAACTCTGCTATCACTTGCCTCCTTTAGGTAATCTCCTGCGAGGACGCCCAGTCCTCCTGAATATATTTTTAATACGTGAGATAATCCATATTCCATACTGAAATAGGCAATACTTGGCCTGTCAGTGTTATACGGAACATTCATATAATCCTTAAACTGTTTGTAAACGTTTTGAATGCGTTCAACCAGTTCCTGGTCCTTAATTAATCTTTCTGTTACATCCGATCTGAGGTTTTGCAGCATGATCACCGGATTCTTATCGCTTTTTTCCCACTCTTCGGGATCCATTTTCTCTAATATGGCTTTTACCTCTTCGTTCCATACCCACCACAGATTATGAGCAATCTCTTCCAGTGGCTGAAGTTCGGGGGGCAGTATAGCATGCACGTGAATATCCCTCCAAACGGGATTATTTGAATAGTTAGATTTTAAAATCATTATCGCTTGTTTAAGTTGTTTATTTCTGAAATCTCTTGAAAATAAGTTAATTATGATAACATTGCAAAGCAAAGATAATCTATTAATCTGAATTTAGTTTATAAGGCTTGGATAATCTTATAAATGAGTTATGCAATGCTTTGTCATAGGCTTCACGGTAATATTTAATGAAATGAGCCCAGTCGGCCCTATTGGACAGTTCCGATGCACACTCCTTTAATATTGATATCTGTTCGCTGCTTTTAAGTGAGTAATCAAATATAATGGATGCTATCTCTTCATAAACTTCAGTATAGTTGTTATCGTTGCGGTAAACTACATCGATACCGTCACTGAGTCCCGGTTTGCGATCTCCCTTTTTCTTGGCCCATACGCCAAATCCCGACAGGGTGGTGGTTATGGTGGGAATAGAGAATGCTACGCTCTCGTGAGGAGTATATCCCCAGGGTTCGTAATAGGAGGGGAATACTGATAAATCCAGACCAATGAGCAGGTCGTAGTAATCCTGATTGAAAATTCCATCATCACCATTGAGGTATGATGGTACAAAAATTACTTTTACCCTGTCGCTGGGATCGTTGCAGAATCCTGCGTGCTTGAGATGATTTACAACTTTGTCGTGTTGCGGATCCATAAGTTCATGCGTTACAAAAGGGCAGACTGTTTTGCTTTTTTTAGCCGGCTTGCCGTTATTTGTTGTGTTTGACAGGAGTGACTGCAGGTCTTTGCGCGGACCTTTTATCCATGCGGGCACCATTATGAAACCGATAACATCGCGGGTTAGCTCTTTCATTGATTGAAGATGCTTTAATGAATCAATAAACAGGTCAATTCCCTTGTTTTTATATTCATATCTGCCGCTGATTCCAACCAGCAGGGCATCTCGTTGAACTGAGTGTCCCAATGTCTTTTCTGCAACATCCAGTAGTAAATTTCGTGCGCTTTTATGTTTTTTGGTGTATAAGCTGCCCTTTGGAATAAAATCTTTTTCAAAACCGTTAGGCGTTACAACATCCGGGCGGCGATGCAGGAGCTGAGCACACTCTTCGGCTGTAATATCACTTACGGTGGTGAAGCAGTCGACATTTAAAGCAGCCTTCTTTTCGATGGAATGCTTTGCCGACATGTTTAGTTCACGTGCCATCTGATCGCCGTTATACTCGTGCAAGTGGCCGTATAGCGGGAGGTTGTTGCCGGCAATGGAGCGACCGATTGAAGTTGCGTGGGTTGTGAATATTGTGGCTATTTTTGGTACAAATTTCTTTATATAAAGTGCCCCTGCGCCAAGCATCCACTCGTTGAAATGGGCCACAACGTTATATGGCTCCAGGCTGTGGAAACGGTAGAAGTTCTCTATAAGCATTCCTGTTGCATTGGCAAACATTGTTGATTCGTGATAATCGCCATAGGCAGAGAGAGAATCTACTCCGTAATCCTGCCACATTCTGGCATATAGTTCGTTCTGGCGACTAAGGAACTGTTTAAATTTAACAAGAAAAACTATTGGTTCACCGGGTACATCCCATCTCCCGGCTCGTATTTCGAGGTTCTGACTTTTAAAAGCATGTTCACGCCATTCGGGATAAAGGTCTTCATCGGCTTTAAACCAGGGGCTCTCCTGCTCTGTCCATATATCAGGTCCGATAAAAAAGAGCTGATCTTTGTGGATCTTTTGCAGAGAATTTGCACGTGTTGAAAGGACTGTGTAGATTCCTCCAACTTTATTACATACTTCCCAGCTGCTCTCAAAAATATAATCAGGTGTGAATTTGGTCTCTTTTTGCATAATATATTTTATATTACAGTCGCGACAAAGATAAGAAAAATAATCTACCTTTGTACTTTCATTCTAATGGTTAAAACTTTAGACATTACAGAACTACAACAGCTGATTGAAAAACTGCCTGAAGTAGCGGCTGCAAACTCAATGCTGAAAAAAGCAGATGTTTTATCGGTTAAGGGTTTGCATGGATCTTCGCGTGCTTTGTTTTCTACTGCTCTTTTTAATAAAAGCGCTGGCACTTACCTCTTTATACTTAATGATGCCGAATCGGCAGGTTATTTTTATCATGATCTGACGCAAGTGATGGGTTCCGGTGAGGTGCTCTTTTTTCCCTCTGCTTACAAAAGGGCAGCTAAATTTGGTCATCTTGATGCCGCTAATGAGATTCTGCGTACAGAAACATTGAGCAGGCTGCAGGAGGATGATAAGTCCTTTATTATTGTGAGTTACCCCGATGCTATTGCTGAAAAGACGGTTTCAGGTGAACACCTGCGGGATCAGACACTGACATTATCTGTGGGTGAGCAGGTTGACTCTTCATTCGTAAGTGAGGTGCTTGAGAATTACGGTTTTCAGTATGTGGATTATGTTTATGAGCCGGGACAATATGCACAGAGAGGAAGTATCCTGGACGTTTTTTCATTTTCGTCAGAATATCCTTTCAGGATAGATTTTTTTGGTGATGAGGTGGAGACTATACGTAATTTTGACATGGAGACTCAGCTCTCTAAGGAGAAATTCAACACTATACGCATTGTGCCTGAGTTCGGCAGAAACAGTATTAAAAACTCTTCGTTGCTAAACTCGCTCCCGGATTCTTCTGTTATTGGGATTGATGATTTACGGTGGATTGCCAGTCGCGTTGAATCTCTTAACGAGGATGATCTTCATATAGATATAGACCCGAAAGATGTGAAGTTTGTAAAGGCTGACCTTCTGACTAAAGAGGGGTTTTTATCATCTCTCAAATCATTCAGACAGATTCGCTTTGATACTAAAATGCAGGATACTCCTGATGCTGTGATTAGTTTTAACACTTCTGTACAACCATTGTATCATAAGAATTTTGATCTGCTGACCGACTCACTGCATCAGTATCTGGAGGACGGTTATACAATTTACATATTAAGTGACAGCGAGAAGCAGCAGAAGCGTCTGTTTCATATTTTTGAGGACCGGAACGACCTGATACCTTTTATACCTATAAACAAAACACTGCACGAGGGCTTCACTGAAAACGGTCTTAAAATTTGCTGTTTTACAGATCATCAGATTTTTGACAGATTTCATAAGTATAGTCTGAAGTCCGACAGAACACGTTCGGGAAAGGTGGCAATTACTCTGAAAGAGATCAACCAATTGCAGCCGGGAGATTATGTGGTGCATATGGACCACGGGATCGGGAGGTTTTCAGGGCTTGTGCGACTGCCCATCGGCGACAAAGTTCAGGAGGTGATTAAGATTAGTTATCTGAATAACGACTCTGTTTTTGTCTCAATTCATGCATTGCATAAGGTTTCAAAATATAAGGGTAAGGAGGGTGAATCACCTAAGCTTAACAAACTTGGCAGCGGTGCATGGGAGCGGGTTAAGGCCAAGACAAAGTCTAAGATAAAGGATATTGCAAGGGATCTGATTAAACTTTATGCCGAAAGGCAGCAGGAGAAAGGTTTTGCATTTTCTAAAGACACTTACCTGCAAACTGAGCTTGAGGCTTCTTTTATGTATGAAGATACTCCTGATCAGGTAAAGGCTACACGTGACGTGAAGGCTGACATGCAGAGTGAACAGCCTATGGATCGTCTGATTTGTGGTGATGTGGGTTTCGGAAAGACTGAAATCGCAATCAGGGCAGCTTTTAAGGCTGCAACTGACGGTAAGCAGACGGCAGTGCTTGTGCCTACGACTGTACTTGCAACTCAGCATTATCATACGTTTAAAGACAGGCTTGATAATTTCCCCGTGAGGGTTGATTATTTAAGCAGGGCGAGGACATCGAAGGAGCAAAAAGATATACTGAGTGATCTTGAAGAGGGAAAGATAGATATTTTGATTGGCACACACCGCCTGGTAAGCAAGGATGTTAAATTCAAGGATCTGGGACTGCTGGTGATTGATGAGGAGCAGAAGTTTGGTGTATCTGTAAAAGAGAAATTAAAACAGGTGAAGGTTAATGTGGATACTCTGACTATGACTGCTACGCCAATACCCCGTACTCTGCAGTTCTCGCTTGTGGGATCGCGTGACTTGTCGACCATAAGTACTCCGCCTCCAAACCGCTATCCTATACAGACCGAGGTGCATACTTTTGATATGGAGATAATTCGCGATGCAATAAATTTTGAGATGAGCCGAAACGGTCAGGTTTTTATCGTCAATAACCGCATACAGAACATTTACGAATTAGCGGAACTGATAAAAAGAGAGATAAAGGATGTGCGGATTGCTGTGGGCCACGGACAGATGGATCCTAAAAAGCTTGAGGGCGTCATTTCCGATTTCATGAATCAGGAACAGGATATTCTTATTGCTACCACAATAATTGAGTCGGGTATCGATATGCCAAACGTGAATACAATTATTGTTATCGATGCTCAGAATTTCGGACTCAGTGATCTGCATCAGTTGCGCGGCAGGGTGGGAAGGAGCAACCGCAAGGCTTTCTGTTATCTGCTTGCCCCGCCGCTCTACACGTTAAGTGCTGACTCTCGCAGAAGATTGCAGGCAATAGAGAATTTTGCAGAGCTGGGGAGCGGTCTGCACATTGCCATGCAGGATCTGGATATCAGAGGTGCGGGAAATCTGCTGGGAGCAGAGCAGAGTGGGTTTATTGCTGATCTGGGTTACGAAACATACAGAAAGATTCTTACTGAGGCTGTTCAGGAGTTAAGGAAAGATGAATTTTCAGATCTTTATAAAGAGGAGCTTGAGGAAAAGGCTAAAGTTGATGATTTTGTTGAGGATGTACATGTGGAAAGCGACCTTGAACTTATGTTTCCTGTTATGTATATTCCCAATGATGCTGAAAGGGTGGCTATTTACCGTGAGCTGGATAATATGCAGACCGAAACGGAGATACTTGATTTCACCGAAAGGATGGAGGACAGGTTTGGGAAGCTGCCACAGCAGGGTAAGGAGCTTATCCGAATAGTGCGCCTCAGACGGCTGGCCAGACCTCTTGGAATTGAAAAGATAGTGCTTAAGAATGGCAAGATGTCGCTTAACCTTGTTTCGGATAACGAATCACCATACTATCAGTCACCCGCTTTCGGTAAGCTTCTTAATTATGTTCAGATCCACCCGCGCAGTTGTAAATTGCGGGAAACGGCCAGCAAGAGGTCTCTTTTAATTGATAATGTTAAAACTGTTGAGAACGCAGTTGCAGTGCTTGAGGAGATTTCAGAATCTGAACTTACTGATTGATTATATCCTTTTGATCTTTGATTAGTTTTCTTTATCTTCAATAATTAAATCAATACTGAAATCAATACTGAAATTGATTAATTATTTAAACAATCCCTCCAGAGAAAGATATCGCTCTCCTGTATCATAATTGAATGTTACTATTCGCCTGTTGTCTTTTAATTCAGCGGTCTTCTTAATTACTGCAGCAATAGAAGCGCCGGTGGATATTCCTCCGAGTATACCCTCTTTTCTTGCAAGTAAACAGGCGTTTTCGTATGCTTCGTCTTTGGTTACTCTAATTACATCATCCAATATTTTTAAATCAAGTGTGTCAGGTATAAATCCTGCCCCTATACCCTGAATAGCATGTGGTCCTGATCTGCCCTCCGAAATTATCGGTGAGTCTGCCGGCTCTACTCCGATTACTTGTACTTTGGGGAATTTCTTTTTAAGCTCGCGTCCCACACCGGTAATATGACCACCTGTACCAATTCCTGTGATAAGATAATCAATTCCTTCCGGGAAATCGTTAATAATCTCAATTGCAGTTGTTTTAGAATGTATTTCAGGGTTTGATAAATTCTGAAACTGCTGGGGTATCCATGAGCCGGGAATCTCTTTTTGCAGCTCAACGGCTTTTTCTATTGCACCTTTCATTCCTTTTTCACGAGGAGTGAGTACAAGTTCTGCGCCATATAAACTGATTAGTTGTCTTCTCTCTACAGACATCGACTCAGGCATTATTATTATAACTCTGTAGCCTTTGACGGCACCTGTAAATGCAAGTCCCACACCTGTGTTGCCCGATGTAGGTTCTATTATTGTGTCGCCGGGCTTTATGATGCCAAGCTTTTCTGCATCTTCGATCATTGATATCGCTATACGATCTTTGATACTGCCGGCTGGATTCTGTTTTTCAAGCTTTATCCATACTTCATGGTTAGGGAACAATTTATTTAATCGTATATGGGGTGTGTTTCCTACTGTTTCTAAAATGTTATTGTATTTCATAGATGATCTATTAATTATTATATTACAAAATCGTGAGGTTCCGTGAAGTTTTTAACTGTTCGTATTTTTACATCAACTGTGTTGTAAACAAGCGAGTAGGGGATAACACTTTGCGTGAGCCATGCACCGCCGCCAATTGTTGAATCATGCCCGATAACTGTATTTCCGCCTAAAATTGTTGCGTTGGCATATATTACAACATTGTTCTCCACTGTGGGATGTCGTTTGACATCAGATAGCTTTTTTTCTACAAAGAGGGCGCCTAATGTAACCCCTTGGTAAATTTTTACGTTATCGCCTATTTCTGTTGTTTCGCCTATCACAATACCGGTACCGTGATCCATAAACAGATTCTTACCTATTTTTGCTGCAGGGTGTATATCAATACCTACTTTTGAATGTGCGTATTCTGAAAAGTGCCTTGCAATTAAGGGCAGACCAAGTTCGTGTAGTTTATGTGCTAAGCGGTGAATACTAAGTGCAAAAAAACCGGGATATGTCAATATAACCTCTTCCAGAGACTTTGCGGCAGGATCCGACTCTACATAACATTTTGCATCTTCATAAAGTCGCTGCCGGATGTCAGGTAAACTTTCCATAAACGACTCCAATATCCTGTCAGCGGTTTCTGTATCTGTCCTGCCCTTTATATTTCGGTGCAGTTTTTCTGCAGCACTCATCAATTCATCCCTGAAGTTGGGTGAGTTATCACATTCACAAACAGGGAACATTGATGCATATAAAGTTTCTACAACCTCTTCAAGATCGCATTTATTTAAAGGAATATCTACAGGTTTAGGATTGAACTGTCTGATCAGTTCTATAGTTCTTTCATTCATTATTTGCTGTTTTTTATACAAGTATACTAATTTATTTTATATTCCCTATTCTTTCAATCAATTCATTACCTAAAGCCTTCTTGTCTTCAATATGCTTAAGAGTGGTTATCACAAACGGGTTTTTGTCGAATGCTCCTCTGACATATTCAAAATCCATTGCTCTTTCTTGAATATTGCCATCAGCGCCAAATCCTGTTTTAAAAGATAATGAAAACTCTTTCTTTGCATCCTCATAAATCATTTCATCAAGGCCAATCACAGCCTCTTTCCACTTTTCCACTATTTTTATAATATCCTCTGCGGTAATTTTATCTGCATCCAGGTTATAAAAGGACTGAATTTTGTCCCATGCCCATGTCCACTCATTCACATAATAATCTTCATGTAGTTTGTGAAATACGCTGTTTATGTCTTTTAGCTTCGTAATTTCACCCGATTCTATCTTATCCAGCAGTATATCTATTTCTGACTTTGGAGCAATTAATCCCGAAAGATCCACCCACTCTCCCAATCCTATTGATGTGTCAGGTTTTAGTCTTTCTCTGATTTCATTATTGTTCTTGAATTTTGTGTTTTCTAATCTCTTAATTATGGAGTTGCCCAGAAACTTATGAATTATTATTTCATATAGCTGTAATCCTCTTTTTAATGAGTGATTTTGAATAATACAGCTTTGATAAGTATATATCTCAGAGGTTTCACCCGTTGTTTGCTGCAGGTTTTTAAGTATTTTAATGCCTGCAAATACCTTCTGGATTGTATACGGACTTAAAAGGTTGAAATTTATGCAGTCGAGTTTTTTTGGATCCTTTCTCATATCCCTTTCCGGCCATTTTTTTGCATCACGGATGGTTCCAACGCTCTTGAGATTAATCCCGGGAGAAATATATGTGCTGTTGTGCTTTTCAACCAAATATGAGAAAGGGAGGTTAGATGTATCAGAATGTTGGGAGTGCCTGCCCATTATAAGAGAGAAGGCGCCAACTTTTGACGGCCATAAAATATATGAATTACTGGTAGTCTTTGCCCCTCTCTCAATTATTCCCTGATGAATCGGGCCCAGCTTATACATGTGGTTGCTCTGATTAGAACCTGAACCGGCATTCATAAATGAGAACATCCCTGAAATAAGGAGAGTAGATTTGTGGTGTGTGACGGTAAACGGTCCCGCAAAAAGTGCGCATGCTTCTCCGTTTTCTCCGTGGCAATTACTAAAAAAGAGTGAGTCTGAAGCTGAATAGCCATGATCAATATAGCATGCCTGTCCAATGAAACAGCGTGTAATAAATGAACCTCCGGCTATTCTTGTACCAGATGATATAATGAAATCTTCTGCAATTACATTACGACCAATGTAAACGGGTGCAGATTCGTTGCTGTTAATACTCCCGTTCTTAAGTTTCATAGATCCGGTAATATTGCAAAACGGGCCTATCCTTAAATTTTTAATATACCCGACATTAAGAATCTTACAATTATTTCCTATTGTTCCAATATCAGATGAATGCTTTTCACAGTAATAGTCAGTGATTGCTTTCATTCTTTCTATTAGTTTGGGCCGATGCCTGTAGAGAGAATAAATGTAAGCAAAATGAGCCGACAGTTTATCATTTATGTAAACTTCCCGCCCCCCGTTTTCGTTAAGTACATTGACCTTAACACCATTGCCAAACGATGTTTTTCCGTCAACTAATATTACATCAACATTCTGTATGAAACAGTTGTCACCTATTGAGTAATTAGCAATATAATTCTGTATGTTCTCAATCAA
This sequence comes from Fermentimonas sp., assembly GCA_028709385.1. GTDB lineage: Bacteria > Bacteroidota > Bacteroidia > Bacteroidales > Dysgonomonadaceae > Proteiniphilum. Next base: position 18,946 of record JAQVXD010000026.1, on the reverse strand, counting down.
TACATTATCTCCAACTGTACAGTTATGTAGAACAGCATTGTATACTCCTGAGTGTTTTTTAAGTCCACCGGGAAGAGTGAATTCCTTTTCAAATCTGCCTAGCTTTATACTCCCTGAAAATTGAGCATTCTTTATATACTGGGGTTTAAAACCATCTTTAACAACTACCTGACCCCAATCGTTGCATACTGAACCGTTATGTAAAAGAGTTTCAATTTCTGATTGAGTTAAATTCCTGTGATTATTCATATCAGCTGATACAATTTAAGTTGATTTAATCAAAAGGTAAGTTATAACAATACCAAAGTGAAGGTGTTCAAAAAAAAAGCAAAAGAATTTAAATAATGGTGAATTAATAAAAAGAGAGTATTAGTGAAAAATGTAATGATGATACTAAAAAAGAGGTTTTTTTGGGAAAACCTCTTTTTTATCACTTAATCCGGACTGTTCAATCTTATTATTTTATTTCTTTTAATGCTTCATAGATTAATCCTTCAATCTCTTCTGCAAGTTCAGGATTGTCTCTTACGGCAATTTTGGCAGCATCGCGTCCCTGTCCCAGTTTTGTGTCTTTGTAACTATACCAGGATCCGCTCTTCTTGATAATGTCTAATTCTGCACCTATATCAATTATCTCTCCCATTTTAGAAATACCTTCGCCATACATAATATCAAACTCAGCTTTTCTGAAAGGGGGAGCAACTTTATTCTTTACTACTCTTACACGTGTCGGCTTACCTATTTGAGTCTCACCATCTTTTAAAGGAGTACCGTTACCACGAATATCTAAACGAACTGAGGCGTAAAACTTCAGTGCATTACCACCTGTAGTTGTTTCGGGATTACCGAACATCACTCCGATTTTCTCACGAAGCTGATTGATAAAAATACAGGTAGTGTTGGTTTTGCTTATTGCTGAGGTAAGCTTACGTAATGCTTGCGACATAAGTCGTGCCTGCAGACCAACACTGGCATCACCCATCTCACCCTCCAGTTCTTTTCTGGGAGTCAGCGCTGCTACTGAGTCAATAACGATAATATCTACTGCAGCTGAACGAATCAGTTGTTCTGCAATCTCAAGAGCCTCTTCTCCGCTGCTTGGTTGTGAAATAAGCAGTTCGTCTGTGTTTACTCCAAGTTTCTCTGCATAAAAACGATCAAATGCATTTTCTGCATCTATAAAAGCTGCTACGCCACCTGCTTTTTGTGCCTCTGCGATAGCATGAATGGCGAGTGTGGTTTTACCTGAAGATTCCGGGCCGTAGATTTCTATAACTCTGCCTCGTGGATAACCTCCAACTCCAAGTGCAATGTTGAGTCCAATTGAGCCGGATGAGATAACCGGAATATCTTCCACTTTTTCATCTCCCATTTTCATTATAGAGCCTTTGCCGTAAGTTTTCTCAATCTTATCCATTGCTGCACGTAAAGCCTTCAGTTTCTCACTGTTTTTCTCTGTGCTTTTCTCTGTGTTTTTGTTGCTCTTGTTTTCTTTCTCTTCAGCCATAACTCTATCCTTTTGTTTATTTATAATTAAAACTGTTTTAAAATTCTCAGTGTTCTACTTTATGCAATCAAACTGGTTATTACACATTCAGTTTCTATTTTAAGAGATCAAAAATAAACTGTTTGTTTACTCTTTCAAAGATATAAAAAATAATCATATTATCTTATACATACCTCCTGGAAGAGCAGTTACAAGATTTTTCATCTCTAACTCTAACAGTGTCATCAGAAGCTCTGAAAGCGGTATATTCAGTTCTATTGCAAGATTATTAACCTGCATGGGACTTTCCACTTTAAGCAGATTATATACGCCTTCCTCATCAGGTGTCAGGTCTTGAAATAAATCTGTCTGCCTTGGTAATATCTTTTTCTCTTCTGCCTCCCATCCCATCTGAGAGATGAACTTATCGGTACTTTGTAGTAATATTGCTTTATTCTCTGAAATCAACTTGTTGCATCCAAAAGACATTTTATCATGTATGCGTCCCGGTAGTGCAAATACCTCCCTGAAATAAGAGTTGGCGATGTCTGCCGTTATCAGCGAGCCCCCTTTAGGTCCGGATTCAATTACTATTGTTGCATCAGCCATTCCTGCCACAATACGGTTTCGCCTTACAAAATTATGTCCGTCAGGATTCGTTCCGCTGGGATATTCTGTGAGAAGTGCACCGCTCTTTGTTAATTCAATTGCTGTTTGTCTGTGAACATATGGATATATGCGGTCCAAACCGTGTCCCAACACTGCCACCGTTGATAATCCATTTTCTATTGCAGCCCTGTGAGCGCATATATCGATTCCGTATGCTAATCCGCTTATTATCTGCACATCAGGAAATCTGACTGAAATATCCTTTACAAATTCTCTGCAGAAATCATTTCCATACCTAGTAGAGTTTCGTGTTCCGACAATACTGATAACTTTTTCACGATTAAAATTCACATCACCCTTTGCATACATAAGTATCGGTGCATCAACACAGTTGGTGAGTCTTTGGGGATATTTCTCATCCGTAAAAAAGATCAGATTCAGATTGTTTTTAGTTACGAATTCTAACTCTTTTTCTGCATTTCTCAATACCTCCGGATTGCGTATTTCAGATATAAGCCGTCTGGAAATACGGGGGATTGATTCCAGTTTTGAAATATTTCCTTTAAAAACTTCCTCTTCATCGCCCATAAACTCCATTAAATTTCGGGCATGAGCAACACCCACACCTTTAATCAGTGTGAGTGCAATTTGGTATAACGATTTATCTGTCAATTTCTTGTAGTCAGTTATTAATAATTCGTGGACAGTTGTGGTTTTTCATCTAAGTCTGTAAACGACTCTGTCCGGTTATATAAAATCTGCAAATGCTTTGTCGAAAATATCCGGTTCAGAAAGTTTTCCGTTAACAAGATTAACGACCTCTATTTTTGCTTTTGCGCAAAGAACGTTATCGGGTATTCTGATAATCTCCTGATGAAAAATGTACTTCACGTTCACTTTCTCCAGCCGTGAAACGGTGCATTTAAATCTGTCCATTCCGAGAAGCGGAACTTTATATCTTATTTGCACGCGCGAAACAACTGCATCAACACCTTGCAGGTGAAGATCGTAAAAGTTAAGTCCTGATTTTTCAAGGAATTCATGTCGGGCTACTTCAAAATAGTGCTGATAATTTGCATTGTTTACATGACCTTGCGAATCACACTCATAATCGCGCACTTTCAACTCCCACTCAAATATAGGTTTAGACACTTTTTATTTTTTACTTAGTTAGATAGAATTCAAATAATTATAGATATAGACGATCATTGTAGCTTAATGTGTAGACAACCATTCTCTTGCATTTACAAAAGCCTCCATCCACGGAGTTACTTCATGTTTTCTGTATGCAAATGGATAATAGGCATTTTGCCAGGGGAAGATTGTTCTTTCCAGGTGAGGCATCATCGCTAAATGACGGCCGTCTTTTGAGCAAACTGCAGCGGCAGAGTAATCAGAACCGTTAGGATTACCGGGATACTCGTCATAAAGATATTTCGCGGCAATATTGTAATTAGATTCATCTTCTGGCAATAAGAAGCGACCTTCGCCATGTGCAACCCAAATTCCCAATTTAGTTCCTTCGAGTGATTTTAACATCACAGCTTCATTCTTTGGAATTACAAGACTTACAAACGTAGACTCAAATTTGTTTGAAGTGTTCGGTTGCATTTTAGGATGCTGATCACCAAGTTCAGGGAATATAAGTCCCATTTCCATTAACAACTGGCAACCATTGCAGACACCCAGACTTAATGTGTCTTCTCTGGCAAAGAAATTTCTGAGTGCTGATTTAGCTTTATCGTTATATTTGAATCCGCCTGCCCAGCCTTTTGCTGAACCAAGTACATCTGAATTTGAGAAACCGCCGCAGAATACTGCCATTTGAACATCTTCAAGGGTTTCTCTTCCTGAGGTGAGGTCGGTCATATGTACATCCTTTACATCAAATCCTGCAAGGAATAATGAATATGCCATTTCTCTCTCTCCGTTAGTTCCCTTTTCACGAATGATGGCGGCAGTAATACCTGATTTCTCTTTTCGGTTTGGATTCAGTCCCATATCTTCCATTTTTCCTGTAAATGCAGGTTTAATGTCAAACTGCAGAGGCTGCTTGCTGTAATTACTGAACCTCATTTCTGCGTGATCTGTACCGCTTTGTTTCTGGTCAAGCAGATAGGATGAGTGATACCAAGTATCACGAAGCTTATCAATATCAAATTCATGATTGAATTCATCCTTAACTATAACCAGTTTACGATCTTCTATCGGTCTGGCTACTATTGCAAATCCTAAACCGTAATCCTCCATGATTTTTTCAACCAGTCGATGATGTTTTACCTGAATAAGTACACCGGGATTCTCTGAAAAGAGTATTTTTATTAAATCAGAATTGCGAATTTTATCAAGACGTGCTTCCAGTCCACCCATTGGATTAGCAAAACACATCTCAAGCATTGCGGTAATCATACCTCCTGCAGAAACATCATGTCCTGCCAGGATTAAGCCTCTGTTGACCAGTTCCTGTACCGCAGCAAAAGCATTCTTGAAATATTCAGCATCTGTTACACTCGGGGCTTCATCTCCAATCTTACTAAGTGTCTGTGCAAAAGCAGATCCTCCAAGTTTAAATGTGTCGAATGAGAAATCTATATAATAAATATATGTTCCTTTAATATATGCCAATACAGGTGATACAATCTTACGAATATTCTCAACCTCTGCTGCTGCAGAGATAATTACTGTACCGGGAGAGTAAACTTTTTCATCACCATACTGTTGAGTCATCGAAAGAGAGTCCTTACCGGTGGGAATATTAATTCCCAGATCACATGCAAAATCAGAACAAGCTTCTACCGCCTTGTATAGTCTGGCGTCATCACCCGGATTACGGCATGGCCACATCCAGTTGGCACTTAGAGAAACACTTTGTAAACCTTTTGAAAGAGGAGCAAATACAATATTTGTAAGAGCTTCTGCTACGGCCATTACAGATCCTGCAGCAGGATCAATCATAGCAGCCTGAGGTGCATGTCCGATTGAGGTTGCGATGCCGGCGTGCCCTCTGTAATCAAGTGCCACAGCTCCGCAATCACTTAAAGGAAGCTGAATTTCACCCTGGCATTGCTGACGTGCTATTTTTCCGCTTACTGATCTGTCTGCTTTATTGGTAAGCCAGTCCTTGCAAGCAACAGATTCAAGTTTAAGTACATTTTCCACATACTCTTCAAGTTTTTGGACATCATATTCAGGAGCACTGTAATCCTCAATAATTGTACTGTCTTTCATCAATGTTTCAGGTGTTTTACCAAAAAAATCACCCAACTCCATATCAATAGGATTTACTCCGTCTGATTGTGCAAATGTCAGCTTCATGTCACCGGTAGTTTCTCCCACCACGTAAATCGGAGCCTGTTCACGTGACGCAATACTCTCTACTCTCTCTATATCTTTTTGATTCATCAGAAGGCCCATTCGCTCCTGACTCTCATTCCCGACTATCTCTTTAGCAGAAAGTGTTTTGTCTCCAATCGGCAGTTTGTTAATTTCAATAACCCCGCCCGTGCTTTCCACTATTTCTGAAAGGCAGTTAAGGTGACCGCCTGCACCATGGTCATGAATAGACACTATCGGATTATCATCAGATTCGGCAAGAGAGCGAATTACGTTTGAAGCACGCTTTTGCATTTCGGGATTAGCCCTTTGAATTGCATTAAGCTCAATACCTTCGGAATACTCGCCTGTGTTTACTGATGATACGGCACCGCCACCCATCCCGATTCTGTAATTATCTCCGCCTAATACTACAATTTTATCTCCTTTTTCAGGGTCTCCTTTTTTTGCATCGCGCTTGTTGGCATATCCCACACCTCCGGCAAGCATTATAACTTTATCGAATCCAAATTTCTTATCATTCTCTTCATGTTCGAAAGTTAGCACTGATCCGCAAATCAATGGCTGTCCAAATTTGTTGCCAAAGTCGGAAGCTCCGTTGGAGGCTTTTATAAGTATCTGTTCAGGTGTTTGATAAAGCCAGTTTCGGGGAGAAATTTTTTGTTCCCATGGTCGCCCATCCTCAAGACGGGGGTAGGAGGTCATGTAAACAGCAGTACCTGCAAGGGGTAATGATCCTTTTCCGCCTGCAAGTCTGTCGCGTATCTCACCTCCTGTTCCTGTAGATGCTCCGTTGAAAGGTTCAACTGTTGTAGGGAAGTTATGAGTTTCAGCTTTGAGTGATAAAACACTCTCTATCTCTTTAGTTATAAAAAAATCAGGCTTATCGCCACTGGCCGGCACAAACTGTTCTATTGCCGGACCTTGTATAAATGCTACATTATCCTTATATGCTGAAATAAGAGAATTGGGGTTAACAGCTGAGGTCTTTTTTATCAACTGGAAGAGTGACATCTCTTTTTCCTCTCCGTCAATAATAAATTTCCCGTTGAAAATCTTGTGACGGCAGTGCTCTGAGTTAACCTGAGAGAAACCGAATACTTCACTATCGGTAAGCTTACGTCCCATCTTTTCACTGAGGCTGTTAAGATAGTCTATCTCATCAGCACTCATGGCTAGTCCTTCAGACTGGTTGTAAGCCTCTATATCATCAATATAGATTATGTCCTCAGGCTTTCTGTCGATCGTGAAAACAGACTGATCCAACTGCTTGTATTTGCGTTGAAGCATAGGATCAAAGTATGAATCAGCATTATCTGAATATGGAGTATATTCTTCTATTCGGGTTATACCCTCAATACCCATATTTCTTGTAATTTCAACTGCACAAGTACTCCAGGGAGTAATCATTTCACGGCGTGGCCCGATAAATGCCATTTCAATTTTGTCGGTGTCAAGCAACTCAGCTTCACCGAACAGCCATGTAAGTTTACGCAGTGTTTCTGAAGTGAATGTTTGCTCAGCTTCAACTGCTATTATGCTTTTTGAGGGTGTTTTGAAAAAAGAAATCATATATCAGTTTTTAGATCGATTTATATATGGAATTAAAAGACAAAGTTACTAAAAAGAGTGATATAATCAGAGAGAATAATCATTTTGTCTGTTTTGATATTGGAGGTATCTTTGCAGGAAACTACCAACCTCTGTTAATTTTATGCTGGAGACCTTTCTAAAAGGATTATTAATCGGATTTCTTGTTTCATCTCCGATGGGGCCGATAAACATGCTTACAATTCAGAGAACGCTGAATCGTGGCAGATGGCACGGTTTTGTAAGCGGATTAGGTGCCATGTTGTCAGACCTCACCTATGCGCTGATTACTATTATTGGGTTGAGTTTTATATCTGATTTTCTTACCGGGAACGAGAATATATTGCAAATAGCCGGCAGTATTATACTGTTTTTCTTTGGAATCGGTGTTTTCAGGTCTAATCCGTTAAAGAATTGGACACCGTCTTATATACCCGAAGAGACCAGATATTTAAAAGATTTTATTTCATCTTTTATGCTTACATTCTCAAATGTAGCAATTGTTCTTGTTTTGATTGGTTTATATGCAAGATTCAACTTTAATCCGGCTGATAACGGCTTATATGCAGTAATTGCTGGCATGGGCGGAATTGCAACAGCAGCACTATTATGGTGGTTTTCGTTAACTTCATTAGTCTCTCTACTGAGAAAAAGAATTAGACGAAAAGGTCTGATTTATCTTAATAGAATAATAGGGACTATCTTTATGATTATAGGAATTGGCGGTATAATATTATCTCTGTTCCCAAATATCCTTATCTTTTAAGTTCAATAACCTCCAAATCTCTGATATTACCTTCGTCCAGAATAAACCGCAAAATTGTGCGTACCTTATGAAACCCGTAGATACCTGCAGCACCGGGATTCATATGAAGACATTGAAGTTTTTTATCATACATCACCTTGAGTATGTGTGAGTGTCCGGATATAAATAATTTAGGCGGATTGGAATGTATTTGTGAGCGTATAGAAGGATCGTAATGACCCGGGTATCCGCCAATATGTGTCATCATGACATCAACGTTTTCTAATGTGAATCGTATTTTTTCGGGATAAACGTTGCGTGTTTTATAATCATCGATATTCCCGAATACTGCCCTGAATGTGTTAAACTGCTCAAACCGGTTAGCAAGTTCCATAGATCCGATATCGCCGGCATGCCATACCTCATCACAATTTTTAAGATACAATTCAAATTTATCATCCCAATACCCGTGGGTGTCTGAGAGGAGTCCGATCTTTTTCATATTAATTTTAAATCTATTCTTTCAACAAAGATAAATTATTTATTTATTTTCAAATGTATAGCATGGAACTCGCTTTATTCATCTACTTATGTAATACTGATGATTATGTTCGTTTCACTATTATTTTTCAAGTCATAATATTAACAAAATGTCGTTTATTCAAACAAACTTCGTATTTTTGATTTCAAATTAATACATATAACACCTTTGCAATGGAAAATCATCAATACTCTTATTTTAAACGCGACATAAGCTGGCTGTCGTTTAATTACCGTGTACTTCTTGAAGCTAAGGATGAAAGGCTGCCGGTTTATGAACGTATAAAGTTCTTATCTATTTATTCATCAAACCTCGAGGAGTTCTACAAAATCAGGGTAAGCGGTTATCACAGTTCTCTGCTTGAAAGTATTAAGCGCGATGAATCAGTTGAAGAGGCTTTAAAGACTATTGTACAGATTAATAAAGAGGTGACTGCTCAGGAAAAAGAGTATCATAATATTTTTAATAATATGATTCTTCCTGAGTTAAAGAGGAATAGTATTGTGCTGTATCAGACACACGATATTAAAGCTTTTCATAAGGGTTATGTAGAGAAATATTTCAACGAAGAGGTTTTTCCGTATCTTCAGCCAATGATTATTCAAAAAGATGACATACACTCATTTATTCAAGATGGGCGGATATATCAGACTATCAGTCTGCTGAAAAAAAAGAAGAAGATTGAGGACGATCCCACAAACTACACTTACGCTATAATGAAAATTCCGTATACCAAGATCCCGCGGTTTATCGAATTGCCTTCTCATGGGGGTAATCATTACATTATGTTTATTGATGATGTAATTAAAGCTAATATGAAAAGTGTTTTCCCCGGTTACGACATAGTGGATTGTTTTAGTATAAAAATTTCACGTGATGCAGATTTTTCTCTCGAAGAAGAAGATCAGAAAGATATAGCTGAAGAGATATTGAAAAAAGTACGTAAACGTAAAATTGGAGCTGTAACACGTTTTCAGTATGACAGGGATATGCCTGACTATTTTCTAAATTATCTCTGCGAGGCATATGAAATTGAAGAAGAGGAGTTACTTCCTTCAGGGCGGTATCTTAATCTCTCAGATCTTGCAGATTTGCCCAATCCTGTCGGGAGTGCTTTAAAACAAAAATTGCCCCAGCCGTTAAGGGTTCCAGAACTGGAGTCAAACACTTCTGTTTTACGAGTTTTAAGGAAGCAGGATGTTTTACTGCATTTCCCCTATCAGTCTTTTGACTACCTGCTTAGATTTCTGTTACAGGCAGCTTTTGATCCTAAAGTGCTTGAGATCAAAGTTACTCAATATCGGGTAGCAGAGAATTCCGCTGTAATAAACAGTTTGATAAGTGCAGCCAAAAATGGTAAAAAAGTTACGGTTTTTGTTGAACTGAAAGCACGCTTTGATGAGGAAAATAATTATCTTTCGTCTGAACTTATGCAGCAGGCAGGTGTAAAAATCATATATAGTCTTCCCGGATTAAAAGTTCATGCTAAGTTGGCATACGTGCGCAAGCGGAGCAATGATCCTGATGATCCTATTAAAGGGTATGCTTATCTTGGAACAGGAAATTTTAATGAAAAAACAGCACGGATATACTCGGATAAGGGTTTACTGACTTCTAACAAAGAAATTATCAAAGATATTGATGAAGTATTTCGTGTTCTTGAAGGGAAACCTCACATGCATGACTTTAAACATCTCTTGGTAACTCAGTTCAATATGCTTCCGGAAATTCATCGTATGATTGAACAAGAAATTGAAAACGTTAAAAACGGAGGCATAGGTTATATTATTCTTAAAATGAACAGCCTGGAAGATAAGGGTATGATAGATGCCTTATATCGTGCAAGCGAGGCAGGAGTAAAAATTGATCTTATTGTTCGTGGTATATGCTGCCTGGTTCCTAATAAGCCTTACAGCGAAAATATTACTATTACGCGTATAGTGGGAGCGTATCTTGAGCATGCCCGGGTTTGGTATTTCTTCAATGAAGGTGAAGAACATGTGTATCTTACTTCAGCCGACTGGATGCAACGTAATTTGCACAGGCGTATAGAGGTTGCTTTCCCGATTTACAAGTATTCACTGAAAAAGCAGATAATTGATATTCTGAAAATACAGCTCTCTGATAATAAAAGTGCAGTATGGGTTGATGAAAACCTGAATAATGTATTCAAACAGAATGATAATCCTCCTGTTCGTGCTCAGAGTGCTATTTATGATTATCTGAAAAAGTCTACCGGACAAAAGTAGTTGTAAATCTTTTTGTCGCTATAATGTGATAACTTAAAAACATAAAAAACCCGGAACTGATCACCAGTCCGGGTTTTTTTAAATATATCAAATAATTTATTCCTCAGAAACTGTTTCCTGGAACAGATTACTTCTCTTGTTTGCGTTCAGTTTTTCAAAATCTTCACGTGAACCGACTATAAGTTTGTCAAATTCTCTCTGTCCTGTACCTGCAGGTATCAGATGTCCGACAATAACATTCTCTTTAAGTCCGTCCAGAGTATCTGTCTTGCCATGTATTGCTGCATCGTTAAGTACTTTGGTTGTTTCCTGGAACGAAGCTGCTGACATAAAGCTTGTAGTCTGAAGTGCAGCACGGGTGATACCTTGTAGTACCTGATTAGCTGTTGCAGAAACAGCATCGCGTGCTTCCACCAGTTTAAGGTCACGACGTTTCAAAGAACTGTTCTCGTCACGCAGTTTACGAACTGTAACAATCTGACCCGGTTCAAATATTTGAGAATCGCCGGCATCAGTAATTACTTTCTTACCCCACGTACGGTCGTTTTCTTCCATCACTTCAAGTTTGTCAACAAGTTGTTGTTCAAGGAAACGGGTGTCACCCGGATCTACAACCTCAACCTTACGCATCATCTGACGTACTATGACTTCGAAGTGTTTGTCATTGATCTTTACTCCCTGGAGACGGTAAACATCCTGAACTTCATTCACGATATATTCCTGAACTGCTGTAGGTCCTTTAATTGCCAGGATGTCGGCCGGCGTTATTGCGCCTTCTGACAATGGCATACCTGCACGGATATAGTCGTTTTCCTGAACAAGTATCTGTTTGGACAGAGGAACCATGTATTTTTTAGTTTCACCTGTTTTGGTTGTAACCGAAATTTCCTGATTACCTCTTTTGATTTTGCCGAATGATACCTCACCGTCAATCTCTGTTACTACAGCAGGGTTAGAAGGATTACGCGCTTCAAAGAGTTCAGTTACACGTGGCAAACCACCCGTGATGTCGCCTGTTTTTCCAACGGCACGTGGGATCTTTACTAATGTATCACCTGCTTTGATATCATCGTTCTCATTTTTAACAATGTGAGAACCGAGGGGAAGGGTATATGTGCGTAAAACATTATCGTTTTCATCTACAATATGTGCAGACGGAGCCTTTGTTTTATCTCTTGATTCAATGATAACCTTTTCTTTTAAACCGGTCTGTTCGTCTGATTCAACCTTATATGTAAGGTTCTCTGTAAAGTTTTCAAAACGAATCTTACCGGATGCCTCGGATACAATTACAGCATTGAATGGGTCCCATTCACATATCAGGTCTCCTTTTTTGATTTTATCACTCTGGTTGAAGTAGAGTTTAGAACCGTATGGTACGTTGTGTGAAACTAAAACAATTTTTGTGTTAGGATCAATAATTCTCATTTCCATCAGGCGGCTTACAACAACTTTGTATGGTTTACCTTCTGAATCTGTTGTCTCTACAAAGCGTAGTTCTTCAAACTCAACAATTCCGTCATACTTTGCAGTAATTCTACTTTCTGCAGCAATGTTAGAAGCAATACCACCTACGTGGAACGTTCTCAGTGTCAACTGTGTTCCGGGCTCACCAATCGACTGAGCAGCGATAACTCCGACAGCTTCACCTTTTTGAACCATATGACCGGTAGCAAGGTTTCTGCCATAACATTTTGCACATACTCCGTGTGATGATTCACAAGTAAGAACTGATCTTATTTCAACCCGTTCAATTGGAGATTCTTCAATTTTCTTTGCAATTTCTTCTGTTATCTCATCACCCGAATTAACAAGGATTTCTCCTGTGTTAGGGTGCTGAACATCATGTACAGACACACGTCCAAGAATACGTTCGTACAGTGAGGCAATTACCTCTTCGTTGTTTTTTATAGCTGTTGCGGTTAATCCTCTAAGAGTGCCACAGTCAACCTCATTTACAATCACATCCTGAGATACGTCAACCAAACGGCGTGTCAGGTAACCCGCGTCAGCTGTTTTAAGAGCTGTATCGGCAAGACCTTTACGTGCACCGTGAGTTGAAATGAAATATTCAAGAACCGACAAGCCTTCCTTAAAGTTAGCAAGAATCGGGTTCTCAATAATCTGAGCTCCTTCTGCACCGCTCTTTTGGGGTTTAGCCATCAATCCGCGCATACCTGACAGCTGTCTGATCTGCTCACGCGATCCACGAGCTCCGGAATCAAGCATCATGTATACTGAGTTAAATCCCTGGTCGTCTTCCGAAAGCTGTTTCATCAGGATATTCGACAACTTGGAGTTAATATGTGTCCATGTGTCAATAATCTGGTTATAACGTTCGTTATAGGTAATGAATCCCATATTGTAATTATCCAGAATCTGTTCTACTTCATCATATCCTTCCTGAATTAGTGCCTCTTTCTCTTTAGGTATGATTACATCTTCAAGATTGAATGATAATCCTCCCTTGAATGCCATCTTATATCCCAGATCCTTAATATCATCCAGATACTGAGCGGTACGTGCAACGCCACAGGTTTTTATTACTTTACCGATAATGTCACGAAGTGATTTTTTAGAAAGCAACTCGTTTACATATCCTACTTCCTTAGGAATAGCTTCGTTTGTAATAACACGTCCTACTGAGGTTTCGTGCATCTTACGAACCGGATTACCCTCTTCGTCAATATCATCTACAACTACTTTCACAAGTGCATGTATATCAACTGCTCCTTCGTTGTATGCAATAATGGCCTCTTCTTCACCATAGAAATACATTCCTTCTCCTTTTGCACCCGGACGTATTTTTGTAATGTAATAAAGTCCGAGTACCATATCCTGCGAAGGAACCGTAATTGGAGCTCCGTTTGCCGGATTAAGAATATTATGTGAAGCAAGCATCAGAAGCTGAGCCTCAAGAATGGCTTCATTACCAAGTGGAAGATGAACAGCCATCTGGTCACCGTCAAAGTCGGCGTTAAAAGCAGTACAAGCAAGTGGGTGTAACTGAATTGCCTTACCTTCAATAAGTTTTGGCTGGAATGCCTGAATACCTAATCGGTGAAGGGTAGGGGCACGGTTCAGAAGAACCGGGTGGCCTTTCATCACAAATTCAAGTATATCATATACTACAGGCTCTTTCCTGTCTACAATCTTTTTAGCCGACTTAACTGTTTTAACAATTCCTCTTTCTATTAACTTGCGGATAATAAACGGTTTGTACAATTCAGCTGCCATGTCTTTAGGAAGTCCGCATTCATGCATCTTAAGCTCGGGACCAACAACAATTACCGAACGGGCTGAATAGTCAACGCGCTTACCAAGCAGGTTTTGACGGAAACGTCCCTGTTTTCCTTTTAAGCTGTCGGATAGTGATTTCAACGGACGGTTTGATTCTGTTTTGATTGCACTCGATTTACGAGAGTTGTCAAACAATGAATCCACCGATTCCTGAAGCATACGCTTCTCGTTTCTAAGAATCACATCAGGAGCTTTAATATCTATCAGTCTTTTCAGACGGTTATTACGAATGATAACCCTGCGATAAAGGTCATTAAGGTCTGAAGTAGCAAATCTACCTCCATCAAGAGGTACAAGTGGTCTCAGATCGGGTGGAATTACGGGGATTACTTTCATAATCATCCACTCGGGTTTATTGATATTCTTCGATCCACGGAAAGCTTCTACTACCTGCAGCTGCTTTAGTGCTTCATTCTTACGTTGCTGAGATGTTTCTGTATTTGCTTTGTGACGAAGATTATTCGCCAGTTTGTCAAGATTTATTCTTTCAAGCAAGCTTAAAAGTGCTTCAGCACCCATCTTGGCAATAAATTTGTTAGGATCAGAATCTTCAAGAGACTGATTTTCCTTGGGAATTGAGTCCAGATAGTCGAGATACTCATCCTCTGTCAGGAGATCTTTCTCTGCTACTTTGTCTTCTAAAATACCCGGCTGTATTACAACATATCTTTCATAGTATATAATTGTATCCAGCTTTTTTGTAGGTATACCCAACAGATAACCAATTTTGTTAGGTAATGATCTGAAATACCATATATGAGCTACAGGTACAACCAGATGGATATGTCCCGTACGCTCACGGCGTACTTTTTTCTCAGTAACTTCTACACCGCAACGATCACAGACAATTCCTTTATACCGAATCCTTTTATATTTACCGCAGTGACATTCATAGTCTTTTACAGGTCCGAAAATGCGCTCACAGAATAGTCCGTCACGCTCGGGTTTGTAAGTACGGTAATTTATTGTTTCCGGTTTTAATACTTCGCCATAGGAGTTTTCAAGAATCTTTTCCGGTGAAGCCAGACTGATCGTAATTTTTGAAAAGCTACTCTTTATTTTATTCTCTTTTCTATATGCCATAATAACCTTTATAAAGAGGTATAATTTTTGTATTTTGAAACTCCGGAAGATGATTATGCGACAAATGGCTTAATCATCAACCGGTGAATATTAATCAAGAGTGATGTTGAGTCCTAATCCCTGAAGCTCATGAATAAGTACATTGAGCGACTCGGGGATACCCGGTTGAGGCATTGCCTCTCCCTTAACTATTGATTCGTACGCTTTGGAACGACCAACAACATCATCTGATTTAACAGTAAGAATTTCCTGAAGAATATGGGAAGCTCCAAATGCTTCAAGTGCCCACACCTCCATCTCACCAAATCGCTGACCACCGAACTGTGCTTTACCGCCCAACGGTTGCTGCGTTATAAGTGAGTATGGCCCGATTGAACGTGAATGCATTTTATCTTCAACCATGTGACCCAGCTTGAGCATGTAAATTACTCCAACTGTTGCCGGCTGATCAAATCTTTCGCCTGTGCCGCCGTCATATAAATATGATTTACCATATGAAGGTACACCGGCTTTATCAGTCCACACATCCAAATCTTCCAATTGAGCTCCGTCAAAAATTGGTGTGGAAAATTTCACTCCAAGTTCACTTCCGGCCCATCCCATAACTGTTTCAAATATTTGTCCCAGGTTCATACGAGATGGTACTCCCAGAGGATTTAAAACAATGTCAACTGTGGTTCCGTCTGCTAAGAAAGGCATATCTTCTTCACGCACAATCTTAGAAACGATACCTTTATTTCCGTGACGACCGGCCATTTTATCTCCTACCTGTATTTTACGCTTCTTGGCCACATATACCTTGGCGCTCTGCATAATACCTGAAGGTAATTCGTCTCCAATGGTCAGATCAAAACGTTTACGTTTTAGTTCAGCATCGAGCTCTTTATACCTGCGCAGATAATTAATAACAGTTGAACGGATAAGTTTATTCTTATGAGTGTCTGTGGTCCATTTATTTAACTGAACAGACTGGTAATCAATATCAGATAATACTTTCGGTGTGAATTTAGCACCCTTGGGAACTATATCTATATTGGTATAGTCTTTAACGCCTGCAGATGATTTACCGTCAGTCAGCTTTATAAGCTTTTCAATCAGAATCTTTCTTAATTCCTCAAGTTTTGTTTCATATTCCTCATCCAGTTTTGGAAGTATAGCTTTACTTGAAAGTTTAGTCTTTCCTTTTTTGGATGCTTTAGAGAATAGATTTGTATGAACTACAACCCCGTTAAGTGAAGGTGAAGCTTTAAGTGAAGCATCTTTAACATCTCCGGCTTTATCACCGAATATTGCACGAAGCAGTTTTTCTTCCGGCGAAGGGTCAGATTCGCCTTTAGGTGTAATCTTACCAATTAGGATGTCACCTGGCTTAATTCTAGCACCTACTCTTACAATACCTTTTTCGTCAAGATCTTTGGTTGCTTCTTCACTCACGTTTGGAATATCCGAAGTGAGTTCTTCCATTCCTCTCTTGGTTTCACGAACCTCAAGAGAAAACTCCTCAACATGTACAGATGTGAAAATATCTTCACTAACCATTCTTTCGTTGAGTACAATAGCATCTTCAAAGTTGTAACCTTTCCAGGGCATGAAAGCTACCTTGAGGTTTTTACCCAGTGCCAATTCTCCATTTTGGGTAGCATAGCCTTCAGTAAGGATTTCTCCTGCTTTAACTTTCTGTCCTACTTTGCAAATTGGGCGAAGATCGACTGTTGTATTCTGGTTGGTTTTGCGGAATTTCGGAATATTATATATTTTCTCTGAATCTTCGAAGCTGGTGAATTCCTCCTCTTCGCTTCTTTCATACTTAATCTTAATTGTTGTTGCATCAACGTATGTAATTACTCCGTTACCCTCCGATACTATCTGAGTTCTGGAGTCTTTAATTACTTCACCTTCTATTCCGGTCCCAACGATCGGAGACTCAGTACGTATAAGAGGAACAGCCTGACGCATCATGTTTGAACCCATCAATGCACGGTTAGCATCATCATGTTCAAGGAAAGGAATCAGTGATGCGGCAATTGATGCAATCTGCATGGGAGATACGTCCATAAGCTCGACCTCCTCAGGGGCAACTACAGGATAGTCTGCATCCTGTCTGGATTTAACTCGTGGGTTTATAAAATTTCCTTTTTCATCGAGAGGAGCATTACCCTGTGCAATAATTTTTCCTTCTTCCTCTTCAGCTGCTAAATAGATGATTTCTTCATTGTTAATATTTACAGCACCATTTTCAGCTTTTCGGTAAGGTGTTTCAATGAAGCCGAGATCATTAATTTTTGCATATACACAGAGTGATGAAATTAGACCGATATTAGGACCTTCAGGAGTTTCAATCGGACATAAACGACCATAGTGGGTGAAGTGAACGTCACGAACTTCAAATCCTGCACGTTCACGTGATAAACCACCGGGTCCCAGAGCCGAGAGTCTTCGTTTATGGGTTATTTCGGCAAGAGGATTAGTCTGGTCCATAAACTGCGATAAAGCATTCGTTCCGAAGAATGTATTAATCACGGAAGAGATGGTTTTCGCATTAATAAGATCAATAGGTGTAAATACCTCATTATCTCTCACGTTCATCCTTTCACGGATAATACGTGCCATACGTGTCAGACCTATACCGAATTGAGTATATAACTGTTCACCGACAGTTCTTACGCGTCTGTTGCTCAAGTGGTCAATATCATCTACTACCGCTTTTGAGTTTATTAATTCGATAAGGTATTTTATAATCTCAATAATATCTTCTTTCGTCAGAACACGAATATCATCAGCGATATTAAGATTGAGTTTTTTATTTATTCTATAACGTCCTACATCACCCAGATCATATCTCTTCTCTGAGAAAAACAGGTTGTTTATTACATCACGTGCGCTGGAGTCATCTGCAGGTTCAGCACTGCGTAACAGACGGTATATATGTTTAATGGCATCAATCTCCGAGTTGCTCGGGTCTTTCTGCAGTGTATTATAAATTATGGAGTAATCAGTTGTATTTGATGATTCTTTATGAAGAAGTATGTAAGGTACACCTGATTCAATAATTTCATCTATATGTTCCTGCTCCAAAATGGTTTCACGTTCGATAATTACCTCATTTCTCTCAATTGAAGTAACTTCACCTGTGTCTTCATCAACAAAATCTTCCATCCACGATTTCAAAACACGGGCAGCTAATTTTCGACCTAAAACTTTCTTCAGGTTGGTTTTATTTGCCTTTACTTCCTCAGCAAGATCAAATATTTCAAGAATGTCTTTATCATTCTCGAACCCGATAGCACGCAGTAGAGTGGTAACGGGCAATTTCTTTTTCCTATCTATGTAGGCATACATCACATTGTTGATATCCGTTGCGAATTCTATCCATGACCCTCTGAAAGGGATAACACGGGCAGAGTATAACACGCTGCCATTCGCATGGAGACTTTGTCCAAAGAACACTCCCGGAGATCGGTGAAGCTGCGAAACGATAACACGTTCAGCTCCATTAATAACAAATGTACCCTTATCGGTCATGTAGGGAATGGTTCCCAGATAAACATCTTGTATAACCGGTGTAAAATCCTCGTGATCAGGATCAGTACAATACAGATAGAGTTTAGCTTTTAGTGGCACACTATAAGTCAGTCCTCTGTCAGCGCACTCTTCAATCGAATAGCGTGGAGGATCAACATAGTAATCTAAAAACTCAAGTACAAAATTGTTTCGGGTATCTGTGATCGGAAAATTTTCCGTGAAAACCTTATACAATCCTTCCTTTTTTCTGCTTTCTGGGGGGGTGTCGAGTTGGATAAAATCCTGAAATGACTGTAATTGAACTTCCAGAAAATCGGGGAAGTCAAGCGGATTCTTAATCGACGCAAAATTTATTCTTTGATTAGCTTTGTTTGAAGACATGGGGATGAATTTATGAACCTAATATATATTGACAGAAAAGGTTAAGAACCTTCAGTACTGAAGATTCCTAACCGAATTAACCTAATATAGGTAAATGCTATTTAAGT
>JAQVXD010000025.1 GCA_028709385.1 Fermentimonas sp. | reverse complement strand
CTAATCCTTCCTCATCTAACTCATTATCGTTTAAAAGTGGAGTAACAAGAGGGGGTATAATTCCGTGTAAAATAGTTTCAGTATTCATATTTCTGATTGTATAAATTTATACTCTTATTTGCACATAGGTTTCATTATGCAAATGAATATAATGTAGGCGATGTTTACTTCTTAAAATTTGGGTTGTTTCAATTGTATTTTGACCTAGCTTTTAGTTTCTTGGCAATTATTTTATTGCATAAAAAAAGTTTAAATAATTTCTGATAATTTAAGATGAATACTAATTCTTCAATTAAATATTTGATCTTCTTGTAATTCTTCAGTTAAAATTAAATTTTTGAAGGATCAATCACTACATATTTGATCATTTTCCTATTCCAGGTATATGTAATGTGTATCATTCCATCTTTAGACTGAATAATTGCAGGGTATGAATATTCACCATCTGAGTCTTCATCATTCTCTAATAAAGCAGCTGCTGCCCAATTCAAGCCATCATTTGAGACTGCAATATTCAAAATATTTCTATTACCCCAATCAGAATCAGGTTCTATATGATTATAAACTAAAACGTGTCTACCATCTTTCAGCGTAACTGCATCTGTGCCTGAATTTGGATTAGGTAAATCTATTGGTTCAAGATTACTCCAGGTTCTGCCATTATCGTCAGACCAGGCAGTTAATATCTTTTTGTTTATACTTCTACACAATATCTGAAGATTTCCACCTGGATGTTTAAGTATACTCGGTTGAATAGCAACTGTATTTACTCCGTCGTTTATTGGATTAGTTCGCTCCCATGTTTTTCCTCTGTCATTAGTGAATTCCATATACACTTGCCATCCGTTATGTTCAGAGCTTGTTGGGCATATGAGATCACCATTGCTTAAAAGTTCGGGTTTGTTTTTTATGGGACCTAAGATTTCTTCTGGAAGTCTAATAGACCTTGACCATGATTTACCATTATCATTTGATGTCATAAATGCTCCCCACCAGCTCTGCGGAGATGGGCCAATTTTGTAAAAAAGAAAAAGTTCGTCTCCATAATTAAAAAGTACTGGGTTCCATGTAGGATATCGCAACCCCGAGTGTTGTATGCCATTGGCAACTTCAATAGGTGTTGTCCATTCATCACCAGTGTTTCTACTCAACCAAATACCCACATCAGGGTGTTTTTCGTGTGTTCCACCAAACCACGCAGCTACCATTCCCTCATTGGTTTCAACAATTGTTGAGGCATGACAGCTTGGAAAAGGAACATCATTCTGCAAGTAAATAAATTCAGACTTCACAACTGCATCTTTATTTTTTACTTCATTGTTTGCTGAAAGAGTAACAATTGACATCATAAAACCGATTAAATAAGTCAACTTCATTTTTGTTAATTTTTATAGGAATAATTATAATTACAAATTTAAATATTTGAACAGAGAAAAGATAAATGAATATTGGTTTAAATTAATTGAATTTTGATTTATAATCAAATAAATGTTTTTATATTTACATTTTACAGTTAAAATGCTTGCATTATGCGATTTGTTTACGAGAAAATAGATGTACCTCACAACAATTCATTCATAACAAGAACGATGAAAATGGATCCACACTCTGACAAGATTCATTTTCATAAAAATTTTGAACTGAATTATATAACATCTGGTTTTGGCAGGAGAATTGTTGGCAGTAATATTTCAAGTTATGCTCCTGGTGATATGGTGCTGTTGGGACCAAATATCTCTCATTGCTGGGAAGTTATTGAACCAGGTTCAGATGGTCACGGTGAGTGTGTGGTGACTCATTTTTATGAAAATATTCTTGTCTCAGACTTTTTTAATATCCCCGAATTAGAAGGTGTAGTTAATTTGCTAAAACAAGCTGAGTATGGCATACAGTTTACTGGAGATATAGCAGCAGAAGCTGCCGATTCATTAAGAAGAATGAATAGTTTGAAGGGGCTCGAAAAGTATATTGAAATGCTTAATGTATTTAACCTGCTTCTATCAATTGATGAACGTAAATTGTTAGCTTTACCCTCTGCAGTACCAGAAAACAACGAAAAAGACAGGGAGCATATAGACAAAATATACGAATATGTATTTCAAAATCTTGAAAACGGAATCAATTTAAATGAAGCCGCAAGCTTGGTATATATGGAGCCAAGCTCTTTTTGCAGGTTTTTTAAAAAGAAAACCAATCAAACATTTATGGAATATGTAAAGAGAGTAAGAATTGGTATATCCGCACGACTTCTTGCAGAAACAGATAAGCAAATTACCCAAATTTGTTATGAGTCGGGTTATAATAATCTAGCTAATTTTAATCATTACTTTAAGCAAGTAATGAACAAAACTCCTTCCGAATACCGAAAGGAGTTTAGAAGTTAGTTTTACTTAGTGTTTCGTTTCTATTACTATTCTTTAATTATCTCAAATCTGTCTATTACATTTCCATTATAGTTTACCGATTGATATTTTAACTTCTTTCCTTCAATTTCTATATGTTGATATAACCATCCATTTTGATCTGTTACCGCAGCGTATGGTTCATTATTCAAATCTACGCTCCGTCCTGGAATTCCTAATGAAATTATATATGTTGTTCCTTTATTAAAAGAGTCCGTCACAACTCCATTATTCATAGGTTTTGAACGCATATAATAGTGAAAATGACCACTAAATACCATATCTACTTGATATTTATCAAATATCGGTACCCAATGCTCTTGAATATTCAAATAAGGCTCATCTCCATTATATGGAGGAAAATGGAACACAGCAATTTTCCATGTTGCATCACTTTTTTGTAAATGATCCTCTATCCAATCAGCCTGTTTAACTATGGGTGAAGTTGCATCCAGCATTAAAAAGAGGGTGTTTTTATAGTTAAACGAGTATGTCTGCTCTTTAGGCATTCCTTCAGGACCATTAGTTGGGTAACTAAACATATCTCTATACATTTTAGCACCTAGACCATACCTGTTGTCGTGATTTCCCGGAACATTCATAAGAGGCTTTTTATCAATGACCTCTTTCGAATTTTCAAAAAGTTCATCCCATTGATTTCTGTATAGCCCATCATCTACCAAATCTCCTGCAATAATATAGAAAGACGTTTTCGGATGTTCGGCCTCAGCTTTGTTATGTAGTAGAGCAAACTCTTTTTTTTGATGCACATCACCTACCCAAGTAAAAGAAAATGAATCACTGTTACCTGCTGTAGTAAAATGGCGAGCGTTGTTCCAATCCGTTTCTGGCTCTATTAGGTATAAGTATTTCTTTCCTGACTTCAAATTATTAATCTTGGCAGAAAACCTATGTATAAACCTGTCGTTAATTAGCTCTCTATCTTCCATTACATATTTTTCGGCAGAAACATTCAACTCTTTATCACTGTTAATTTCTCGATACTTTACCTCCCCTTCTTTAACATAAGTGTTGGTTCTCCATTGTATATCGATACTGGATGAAGGATCAGAACTCCATGTAAGTAAAACATTATCCGGAATACCTGAAGATGGATGTTTTGTTTTCCTAAATGCACCAATCAGGTGTGATTCCTTGCCACGTCCTCGTATTGTTGTTAGTAAAACTTGTCCCTTCATAATCTCGGGTACTTCTTCAAGGACAAGTTCTGTCCAATCGTGGTATGTGAATGCTCCAATATCTAATTGCGTCATATGTTGATTTTCAGGAGTTATACTTACAATTTCCAGATCTTTGCTACTGTCCTGAGGTTCTATAGAAACAAAGTAGTGATAAGTGAAATTCTCAAACCCATTTATACCAAGTTCAATTTTTCCTGCTTCAAAGTTTTTTTGCCAAATCTCATAAGATTGATTTTCATTCTTTATTTCCAAATCAGTCTTTATAAATCCACTTTTCTCGAGCCAAAAAGGTGCCACCTCTTGTCTTTTACTCCTCATTAATGATACTACTACAGGCCTATTTACTTCAAATACCCAATGTCGTTTAGAAAGAATATCAATCTCTTCTACACTGAAATAAGATAAAAGGTTTTCTTGCTTTAATGTAAGAAGTTCTTCTTCGTTCAAGCTAGAATACAATCTTGTAACTACATTGTTCATCACTTCATCTACACTACCTGCCTCTTCGGAGTAATTAGAAGAGCAACCAATCACCAAAAGGGATAAAGTTGTAACGAGAATATACCTTAAGTAATACTCAATTATATTCATATAAATAACTGTAATAATGTTTAATAGTGTACATATGTTTAAAAATAATTAGAGCTGGTAAAATAGAACTTTATCACTTTATAACTTCTAAATATCTTCCTAGCCAGTAAGGCAACAACCATATATCTCCGGCACTATTTTCTGAGCTTCCATTAGATCCACCATCAAGTCCGAATCGATTAGCGTTATGTCGCCTAATTTGTAATTCATCGGGAGGAAGAACCTCTTCAATTGTTTGCCTTCTGAAGTTTTCCGGAACAGTATTTATATCTTTTCTATGACTGTTCTTAACGCTCCAATTAATCAAATCCATTGGATATTCCTGTAGATACCAAATGGCTTCATCAAGGTCATATTCATCACTAACCATAGCGGTGAACAGATTCCATAAACCATCCTTTTCAGGACGTTCAATCTCCCAGTGGTCGATTATACTCTCCTTAAACATGTTTTTAAGCTTATCGTCAAATGCGTAACGATAAAGTCCCCAATATCCCAGAAAATACATCTCATCATCTGAGTGATTCCACGAAGATGATAGCATGTGAGCCCACTCATCTGCTCCTTCTGGAGCTTTACCTATTTCAGACATTGGGCGCATCAAGTTTTCAAGATATCCATAGTCATACATTAATTCAAAAGCCTTTTCCTTATATATTTCTTTATTAGTGAAATAATAGGCAGTTTGAAGCATAGAGATAATGTTAGAACTGTTTAACTTCCTGTCGCCTATAGAAGTTGGGAAGCCGTTTACATACTCAGGATTCCATCTAGCCCATGTAGTAGGTTTTCCATCATAATCAATCAAATACCAATCGTTTTCCACAATATGTTGCATCATATCATCGAGTAATTCTATAGCTTTATTGCGAATTGAATCTACCTCAATTAATTCGGCAATAACTCCAAAAACAAAAGCGTGACCAATTGCCTCATCGCTACTTGTGGTTGCTTTCCAATCCCACTCAGGATCATTTGAATGTTGCCATCTCTCAGGATCAGAGAGAACATCTATGTATCCACTCCTTTCAAACGAACGTGAAGGAAATCCTGGAATAGGATTAATAGTGTATAACCTCTCCATTGCATCCAGAGATTCTATTATGTTTTGTAAAGCTTCTTCCGATCCGGTTACTGCATATCTGTATGCCTGACCACCTAGATACATCGAAGTCCAAAGTCCATCATTATCAGAGTCAGAAAGGAAGCCGGTTGAAAGATCTCCCCTCGTCATTCCACTCAATGTTGAGTTAAACCCATTTCGTATATGACGAATGCGAACCTGCTTCTCAAAAAAATTAGCTTTATCTTTCAATGTAATTTCTTTAAAACAGATCTGACCAAGTCCACTGTCTGTTAAAATTAAAACCGAGCCCTCTGGGCCTTTAGCAATATCTTTAACCTCTTCTCCTGGGAGCCATCTTTCGCCGTAATAGTAGTTGAATTTATTATCCTCTCTTAACATGAATGCTCCTTGTGAAGATCCAAACCAAACATTGCCGTTTATTACTTTCACGGCAGTTATTTCTTGTACAGGAAGTTCTTTTCTTTTATCTCCTAATTGATTTCCTGTATTATTATCAACTTCAAAATATCCATTTTTGCTTCCAATGATTGCTTTCTTACCCGATGAAGTAATGTCGAATGAAGTGAAATCATCGCCTTTAAAAATTGTATGTAATTCATTCTTTTCTGTAGATAGGCTTAGTAGAGTAGACGAGGTAAGAATCCAAAACTTACCTGTAGCAGGGACATACTTAATATCAATAATATTATTACTAGTTGTACCTTGCCATAATTCTTTGGAATCTTTAATCAACTTCAAATTTCTACCTGATGAAATTAAAGAAGTGAAATCATCTGCAATGGCAAATAATTTAGCATCAGGCATGCTATGTTTCGAGAATAATTTTCCTGCCCATGCATTGCTCAATACAGCCTCATTGTCAAGATAGATAAATTGATCTTGCAGAAGAGATAAATCTGCAAACTCTTTTCTGCTGAAAGTACGAGCTGTATTGTCTTTTACAATTATTCCCGGATAGAGGAATGCACCTGCACTTGTGTGCATTAGTCCCTCTGAACTTAATATTTGTATTTTACCATTTCTGTCTGTTACCACTTTCAAAAGATTTACTTCGGGCATATTAAAATAGTATTTTATGCTGTAATCTTGTGTAAAAAGGGTGTCCTCATGAACTTGCTTTTTGTTGTCAGAGACTACATCAGGTGAGGCAATCAACAAAAGGATAAAGATTAAAATGCTGTGTCTTAATAGTTTCATAATCACTTGTTTTATTGTTTGAATAATTGGGGCAGCTAATTATTAATTATTAGCTGCCCAGATAAAATTATTAGTATGGCTTACCAGTTCCTTGCAATAACCAGAATTTAGACCAAGCGCTATCGTTTCCATCTTGTTCTGTAAAATCGGTTTGCTGTAAATCGGTAATTGCATTTCTGTAATTTTCATTATTCCTTGAAATTTCATTACCTCCATACTGATATCTTAAAGGCATGGCAGCTCTTAACCCCTGCGTACCTACATCTAAATTTGGCAGGCCAGTTCTCCTCCAATCGCACCACGACTCATGAGCAATTGTCCAGTTGGCAATCCATTTCTGAATCATGATCTGCTCTAACGAACCATCATAAGCAACTCCGTCTTCGTTAAGGTACGATGATAAACTGCTTCCAACTCCATAGGTGTTTAACGAGGCTTCTATACCTTTCTCATACCAATCCTTTTGAGCACCCACATTCCACCCTTTTTGTGCAGCCTCAGCAAGTATAAAACATACCTCAGTATATGTAACCATTCTTGCTTTTAGCATACCTCCTTGTGCATTTTTGTACATGTCTGATAATGCTGAACTATGAACATTTGGTCCTCCCTGAATTGGAAAAGGATTAAGGTTGAATGGTGATCCGTCACCTCTACGGAATGCAATAGGAATACCAACATAATCCATAGTATCAATCAAAACTTTACCTGCTTCGGTATCGGCAATCCAAGTCTCTTTATTGTATATTACCATATTGTTAGATTCAATATGATCGGGATGCAGATATCTTACTCCACCAACTATTTCATCGTCGCCATAGGCACTTGACACCTTTATAGGTATTCTAACCTTATTAAACCACACGTTTAACCTTGGATCATTATTATCTACCAGAACATCTCTAAAGCCAGCGCAGAGCTGTATTCTATCGAAGTTGCTTTCGCTTGCGTCAAAAGCTACAGTAGCAGGCCAAGAATCGCCACTAGATGACCCAATCATTCCCATTGCTGCATCATCATCATTTGAAGTGAATATTGGAAATTGACTTGGATTAGAAATTATTTCTTCAATACCGGTTTTTGCATATTCTGGTAGTTTTGATGATACCCTCATATAATATCTCAGCATTAAAGAGTTTGCAAATTTTCTCCATTTTATGGGGTCACCATTATACAGAATGTCTGAACTTGCCCTAATACTGGTGTATTCAGAAGCGGGTTTTGATAAAATGGTATTCGCTGTTTTCAACTCCTCAATAATGCCTCTGTATATAGATTCTTGTGAGTCAAAGACAGGGAAATAATCTTCCTGTCCACCTTCAAGTGCATTAAGAGCAGCGCTATATGGAGCATTACCCCATGTGTCGGCAATATAACCAAAGTTAAAAGCTCTAATCACTAGTGCTAATCCTTGATGAAACTCCATATTTTCTTCAACAGACCTGGTATACAGATGTTTTATATCTCTTAGGGTTGAGTACAAGTTATCCCAATTTCTTTGTTCTCTCCAAGCATAGTTGTTTAAAGGATCGCTCCAGCCACTTAACTGTACATATTGCATTACACCTGCGGCATGACCGTTGTAGTTCATCTCAAGATAAGGGTATGCTGTTGATACAATGACAGTAGGAACCAAAAGGTTTGGATTCACAATTGCCGGGTCTACTCCATTCGGATTCACATTCAACTCGGTTAAATACTCCTCACAAGATAGGAGTGATACTGCAGCTATCATCATTATTATTCTATATATTGTTTTCATATCTTTTTTTGAATTTATGTTTAATAATTTCAGAATAACTAAAACGTTACGTCTAATTTAATACCTAATGGTATAGACCAGGGAGTTATATTATATCTTTCAATACCTTGCATAAAAGAAGAACCTGTTGGTTGAAAAGCAGTCTCAGGGTCAACATTTATCTTTGCTTTTGTCCACAGCATAATATTTCTACTATATACCGAAACAGCAAGTTGGTTAATACCTATGATATCAATTTTTGGTATTTGGTAAGTAAGCGATATCTCTCTTAGTTTAATGAAATCTGAATCAAACATTGCGGTTTGTCCATAATCCCAGCCAAATGAATTTTGCCATCTGTTTATTGGAGTACCTGAATCACCCAGTTGCTCTTTTACCATTACAAACTTTCCATTTTCATCGTAGTAACCTTCTACACCCGGTATAAACATTCCGTCGTTTAACGTTATACCATCTTCAGTGTGCTCAAATCCACCCGTTGCCGTTGTAGGTCCACCCACTACAGGCCAAAACATTCCGTCGGGTGAGAGATATTTATCTTTGTTATCTTTCAAAAATTGCGCTATTTCGCTTCCACTCATATGGTTTAGGTTTAGTGCTCTGTCAATCCATCTTTGTGTAAGGTAATCCGACTCCATATATCTCATTGTTTGAGAGATAAATTGTCCACCATACCTCCAGTCAAAACTTGCATTCAATCGCCAATTCTTATACGATAGCGATGTCTGCATTCCCATTTGAAAATCTGGATTAAAATTACCGATAACTGCAGTCTTATCACCCGGGTCCATATAGTTTTGCCAGTCGTCTCTAATTAAAGTTCCTGATGCACTTTTTAATGGCCATCCATGATATTCAGATGAAGGGTCGTTTACTCTTGTGACAACTCTAGATACTAATTGTCCTATCTCTTCGCCAACCCTTGTTACTGCTCCTGCATTAGCTTCTGTCCATAATACATGATAGTCAAATCCCTCAGAAAGTTCAAGTATAGATGTTCTGTTTCTTGTAAAAACAAAATTTAAATCTAATTCCCAGTCATCCCTAGAAATAGGTGTGCCACCCAATGTAAGTTCTATTCCTTTACTCTGAAGTTTACCTGCATTAATCTGGCGTGAGTTGTATCCTGACGACGGGGGTAGTCCAATACCCAATATTTGATTTTCATTATCAAGTATATAGTAAGTAGCATCAAATCTCAACCTATTTTGGAAAAAAGATATATCAGCACCAATTTCCCATGATCTTTGAATTTCAGGTTTTAGGTTGGGAAGAAGCATTGTGCCAGAGGTCGAAAGTCGTATTTCATTACCCCACGTTCCTTGGTTACCCATCACCGATAGTAATCTGTAAGGGCTAGTATCATTACCCGTCATAGCAACTCCACCTCTTAACTTGGCTAATGAAACATGGTCTCCCATATCAACCAAATTGTTCATTAAAAGACTAAGCGAAGCAGACGGATAGAAGTACGATCTATTCTCTACGGGGAGGGTACTCGACCAGTCGTTTCTTGCCGTTAAATCCAAATATATTGCATCTATAAATCCAAATGAAGCCAATCCATACAAACTATATATACCTTTTTGTGAAGAACTTGATCCATAATCAAGATTATCGGGGGCAATATTTGTTAATGTATATACACCAGGTACAATTAATCCTCCTCCTCTATTTTTTGTTTTAGCATAGCTGTTCTCGGCATACTGATACATGTAATTGCCCCCTAAAGAAGCATTTATGCTAATGAATTCATTTTGCTTGTTGTATGAAAATAAGAAGTCGGCATTTTGTTCTCTCGAGTATATATTAGAAATTCCATAAACACCATTGGCATCACGTGAATAGCTTGGTGCCATTTTAGTTTCTCTTTTTTCCTGAAACTGATCGTGTGAATATCTTGCCATGAATGCAAAATCATTATTTATTTGCCATTCAATCTGGCCACTTCCATACAGCCTGTCTCGTCTAAAACCATTATTAACCTCATTTGCCAGGAAATATGGATTATCAACCATGTCACCTCTAGAATATGTTCCATCTGGATGAACATTTAAATTATATAATCCTCTCTGCATTAAACCTTCTTGTCCAGGTTCCCAATAGTTTTTCAAGTCTCTGATATCTACAGAAGGGTTTACTCCTCTAACAACCTGTTCCATTGGATTTGCTCCTCTATCACCAGCAGGTCTGTTTCCAGCACCAGATGATGTGAAATTTATACTAGAGTTGACAGTTATTTTGTTCACAACCTTTAACGATGAGGTAAGGTTTACAGAGTTTCGCTGCAAATCACTATTAGGTATCATACCTCTGTTTGCCATATTGTTGTAAGATAGTCTATAGTTTAATTTTTCTGTATCGTTAGTTAGCGAAACCCCATTTTGTGAAGTTATAGCGGTTCTGAAAAAATGCTTGTAATTATCCTTGTGTGAAACTAACTCCTGAGGATTTAAATCTCCATTTTCATCAAAATAGGGCCATACATAACCCATCATACCTTTATCTAATTCGGGACCAACCCAATATGAGTCTGCTGCTGGAACCAGATAGTATGGTAAGCCTGTTGTGGGTCTGTTTTCATGAGTATATGGGCGACGTCCGTTTGCAAACATGTTGTGAGTTTTAACAAAACTATAGGGGGTCTCAAATACGGTATTAGATGTTACTGATACGCCTAAGCCTTTACTACCCTTGCCAGACTTAGTAGTTATCAGAACTACACCATTGCCGGCTCTTGAACCATAAAGAGCTGCTGCACTTGGCCCTTTTAAAACAGAAATTGATTCAATATCTTCAGGATTAATATCTGAAACGGCATTACCATAGTCTACATTATTTCTGTCTCCTACACCTCCTACATTACTCAAAGTGTTATTAAGCGGAACACCATCTACAACAAATAGAGGCTGATTGTCTCCTGTTAATGAAGTAGCACCACGTATTACCATGCTTACCGATGATCCTGGCCCACCTGTAGAGTTAATCGCAACCCCGGCAACTCGACCTGCCAGAGAGTTTAAAACATTCTCATGTGCAACTCTCTTAAGTTCGTCTCCTCTAACTTCCGCTATAGAATAGCCAAGTGATTTTTTATCACGAGAAATACCAAGCGCTGTAACTATAACTTCTTCAATTGCAATTGAAGAAGATACTAATTCAACATCCACTACAGATCTTCCGTCTATATTAACTTCAATAGTTTCCATACCTACAAAAGAAAATACTAGAACCGACTGAGTGCCGGGCACGCTCAATGAATAACTTCCGTCTATATCGGTAACTGTTCCTTGTGAGGTTCCTTTTACTAATATTGTCACTCCGGGAAGCGATTCTCCGTAGTTATCTTTCACTGTTCCACTAACTTGCAACTGAGCAAATATCGGAACAGATAGGTACAGAAATATTCCTGTTTGAATGAATTTAAATAAATTATTATCCATAGAATTCATATTATTAAGTGAGTATTACAATATATATTCGATTAATTTTACGCTAAACCTTAAATATTATCAAAAACAGATCGACTATTTTAGTTTTACGAGCTTTTTAGTCAAAGCAAAATTCCATATATAAATACCATTAAACAACTCAAATATTATTCAAAATTGATGGAATATTGACATGATTAGATCTGTTTATGTTAATTATAAACTACAGTTATAATGTAGTTTATATGCTGAATGTGGCATTTAACAATGATTTTGTAATGTTAAAATAGTATTATGTACACTTATACTTATGTATATAAGAAACGATACAATTTACCTATATAGGTTAAGAAAAGTAATTATGTAATTTTAAATTGATTTCTGTTTTTTTGGAAAAACAAACCTGGCAAGAAAACCTATTATAAAAATAATAATCGTACCTAATACTACGGCTAGATAATTATGAAGTATAGTTTGACCACTTAATGAAAGCCAAGAAATAAATAAAACTCCGGCAATCACACCAAAAAGGGCATGAGAACTCTTGATGGTTTTAGACCTGATTGAAAAGTAACCCAATAGAAACAGTCCTAACATTCCTCCACTAAAAACTGAAGCCATACTCCACCAAGCGTCTAAAGCACTTTGAACCGACATCATTGCTAAACCAATTCCTATTCCAAGAATACCAACTAACAGCGATATCGAGTAAAGTATCTTCATTCTCGATTTTTCTGTTAGAGGTTTCTTCCTTTTATGTTCAAAGAAATCTGTCAATATAATAGTGGCAGAACTATTTATACTTGTCGAAAGAGTACTCATTCCAGCAGCAAAGATTGAAGCAATTAGCATACCTGTAACTCCAACCGGTAAGCCATGTACAATAAAGTAGGGGAACACCTGATCGCTGGCAATGCCTTCAGGTAATATTTCTGGTTGAGATTTATAATATACAAACAAAGCAGTTCCAATTACAAAAAATAAGAAACTAACAGGTAAATATAACAATCCTCCAAAAAGAGCAGATGATCTTGCACTCTTATCATTCTTTGCACTCTTATATCGCTGAATGTAATTCTGATCTATCCCGAAATTTTGCAAATTGATAAACAAACCATATATTAATGTTACCCAAAATGTTGGCATATTAAGTTCTGTGCCTAATGATCCCAGGGAGAATTTATCAAATTCTTTTCCAACCGATATGAACTGATTAAATCCTCCCGGTAAAGAGACAATAAGAATAATTGCGCATACAATTGCCCCAAATATCAATATAGTAGCCTGAACAGCATCATTCCACAATACGGCTTTAATACCACCTAATGTAGAGTATATAACTACAATTACTCCTGTTATAACGATAATTAAGGGTATACTCCATCCCAGCATTGAGTTCAAAGCCAGAGCCAGTAAAAATAAAACCGATCCAATCCTGGCAATTTGTGTAAGTAAATAGCACACTGCTGTGTATGCTCTGGCCCAGTATCCGAATTTTTCTTCCAGAAAGCTATATGCAGAAATACTACTAATATTTCTATAAAATGGCACAAAATATTTTGCTGCAATAATAATTGCTAATGGTATAGAGATACTAAATACTAATGAGTTCCAGTTACTTGAATATGCATTTCCGGGTAAAGCCAGAAAGCTTATACTACTAACGTAGGTAGCAAAAATAGACATCCCTACTACAAATCCGGGAACATTACCTCCTCCACTGGTATAATCACTTACATTCTTATTTTTCTTAACAAAAGAAAGACCAAATAAGAAAGTACCTAATATGAAAATGAATAGTATTAAAATATCTACCGGATGAATTGCCATAAAATAATGTTTTCTGAAGTATTTATTAAAGCAACAAAAAAACTATGTTTACTAACAGGTTACTTCATGTTTTTTATTAAGTTTAAATGGAAAATTAACTAATCTACTTTTGAAATATATGTTTAATTATTAAGATTCCAGGTTACTGACAAAAATAACAGTTTTTTTCCTGAGTACAAGTTTATGCAGCTACATAATGTTTTTGGAGTTACTAATTAACCCTTCTTGAAGTCCTGTTAACTCTTCTTTAAGTCGTGGTTTTCTTCCTCAATCAAATAAATGAAGAACGAAACATCTTGTTGGGTTGTTATATATTGTATATTTGTCAATAAAACTTCATTTTTGTTTAACAATTTAACTCTTTAAGCACATGGATATAACAGAATTACTAAACAGCTCTATGGGGCAATCATTAATTAAGAATGTTGCCGGTAAGTTCGGTATGGATGAAAAAGAAGCATCCGGCGTAGTAAGTGCAGCAATTCCTACTATTTTGGCAGGAATGACTAGAAATGCCCAATCCAAGGAAGGAGCAGAGAGTCTTAACAGAGCCATAGAGTCAAAACATGATGGGTCACTTTTAGATAATCTCTCAGGAATGCTTCAAGGTCATACTCAGGAATTACAAGAAGACGGAGAAGGCATATTGGGACATGTTTTTGGAAATAAACGCTCAGCAGTTGAACAGGGTATTTCCAGGAAAACAGGTGTAAGTGCTGGCAAAATTGCCCCTCTTCTTGCAATACTTGCACCAATAGTTATGGCATATTTAGGTAAAGAAAAACGTCAAACCAGTACTAATGCCGGTGGATTGGGTGATCTTTTAGGCGGTTTGATGGGAGGAAGTCAACAAAGCCGTTCAGGTGGAGGAATAATGGATATTTTAAGTGGTGTACTTGATAAAGATGGCGATGGCAATGCAATGGATGATATACTTGATATGTTTGGTAAAAAAAGATAGTGAAAAATGAGTAATAAGTATAAATCATTATTGATCTTAATCGTGATATTTTCACTATTGTTCGGAGGGTTTGCTTGTTCAGTCCCAGATGACTACATAACTGAAGCTGAAGCCAGAAGAATGATTGAGCAAGCTTTAAGGGATCAAAACCCTTCTAACGGGTTAAGTCAAACAGAGATTCAAAAGTTAATAGACGATGCTATTAACAAAAACAACAACAGTCTTGAATTCACTAACTGGGAAATCATAAATCTTACTGTAGAACAGGCAGATTGGGTATGGAATGAGAATGCGCTGCAATGGGAGGCAATCTTTGATATGCCGGAACTTACAGAGTTTATTTATGAGCAGGGAGCTCAGCTGGGTTATGTTTTTATAGGTGAGCAAGGAGTAAATGAGGTGCAAAAACTACTGCCATATGTTGATACATATTATGCAGGGGATGATGATTTTGGTAACCCCGTGTATTTTACCGAAACAATAAGTGTTGATTATCAATTTGGAAATCCTTCCACAGTTGCATTTTTTATTAAGGATTCTCAACTTGCAAAAGATCCGGATGCTCCTCAATTATACAATTTTCGGATAGTTTTGATCTGGTAATTTAAATATTTGTAAACTTTTCACCTATATTTAATAGCTACTGCCTGATTATATTTGATTATTTAATAGGCAGTAGCTTTTTTTATTAAAACTATTCTTCAAAACTATTGTTTTATATTAAACGAAAGATGATTTTACAGGTCTTACTTTCAACTAACAATTTTCAATACTTATTAATTATGAAAAGAAAATTATTCATATCGTTGTTTGCAGGGATATTATTATTGGGTACAGCTTTTATAATGACATCTTGCAGTGATAAAAGCGATGACTTTGTAGAAACATCATGGAATGTAGAAAACCACAGTGTAACTGCTTCACAATGGAGCTGGAACTCAAACCTGAATAGATGGGAAGCTGTCAGACAATTAGAATATATCGATGATTTTATTTATGAGAGCGGAGCTGTTATAGGGTTTGTTTTCCTCGGAACTCAGGATGTTGATGAGGTTCAGGTGCCACTTCCCTATATCAGAAGTTTTCTTGAAGATGATGGTCAAGGCGGTCAAATTGATTTTACTGAAACGATAAGTTTTGAATATAGCCACCTTACAAACAGAGTTACATTCTGTATAGAACCGTCCGACGGTTTTCAAGATCAAAATGCCAGGCAGAATTATAATTTCCGAATTGTAATGATATGGTAATTTGATATTATAAAAACAGTGGCAGTGCATCTGCCACGATAAAAGAACTACCGCCGATGAAGATTAAATCATCTTTATCGGCATTTTTTATTGCTGCTTTCACTGCTTCTGAAACATTAGGGTAGGTGTCACCTTTCAACCAGTAATCTGCAGCACGAACCGCAAGTATCTTTTCATCAAGAGCTCTTTCAACAGACGCCCTGGTGAAATAATAAGATGCACTCTGAGGCAGTAACTTCATAACAGAATCTGTATCCTTATCATTTGCCATACCAAATATAAAATGAAGTGTTTTAAAATCTTCAGATTCCAGTCTTTCCGCTAAATAACGTATTCCGTGTGAATTGTGTGCTATGTCACAAATAACTTTTGGAGATGAATTCAGCACCTGCCATCTACCCATTAATCCGGTTATCTCAACTACATTTTCAAATCCTTTGTATACAGCATCTTTCGGGATAGTATAATTTAATTCGGTGAGAATCTCAACAGCTGTCAATACTGTCCTTGCATTATTCTCCTGAGCGGGTCCGATTAATTCTCCTCTGAGATTTGGAAAATTATCTGACTTATATATTAGCTTGTTATCAGCTTTTTCAGCAACGAAATTATTCATAAATAGCTCAGCAAATATAATAGGTGCTTCTACAGATTTTGCTTTGTCAATAAAAACCTGTGAGACTTCAATATCACCAATCTCTCCAATTACAACCGGAGTGTATTTCTTAATAATACCTGCTTTTTCTACTGCAATTTTAGGAAGTGTATCGCCAAGGTATTTGATATGATCTAATCCGATGTTTGTAACGATGCTTAAATCTGGAGAAATTATGTTTGTGCTGTCGAGTCTGCCACCCAAACCTACTTCAACAACAGCCACATCAACTTGCTGTTCTGCAAAATATAAAAATGCCATCTCCATTGTCAGTTCAAAAAAAGAGGGCATAACTGGCTCAAATTGCTCTTTGTATTTTTCCACAAAGTCAGTCACATAATCCCTGTCTATCATTTCGCCGTTAATGCGAATGCGTTCACGGAAATCAATAAGGTGAGGAGAAGTGTATAGCCCTACTTTGTATCCTGATTGCTGAAGTATTGCCGCAAGAAGATTGGAAACAGATCCTTTCCCATTTGTGCCGCCCACGTGTATAGTTTTGAATTTCCTGTGAGGGTGGTCAAATATTTCATCTAAAGCCAGACTATTGTCAAGCCCTTCTTTATATGCTGAGTGTCCTACGCGTTGATATTCAGGTGCCTGCCTGTACAGATAATCCAGAGTCTCATTGTAATTCATATTTAAACAAGATTTTGCAGAGAAAATGTATGTTTGTAAAACAGGATAAATGTAATAATTTAACTGTAAATAAAAGAGGGTGGAATCACATAAGTGAAACACCCCCTTTTATTAATTATAGTTATTCATTTCTCAGGGTACGCTCAATAAATCCCTAAGCTATATAAATATCACATATCGGATATTGTCAGTTTTTAAGAGGAAGCACTGAATACTGTTTTGAATAACGAAGTTGCTGATCAACATAGTTTTCGTCATACGAAATGGTTACATCAATTACCTTTCCATTATCATCAGTAACCAGTTTGTAAACAGGATTCACAAATCCCTTGTATGGTGCAATATTCAATGCTTCATAGCGGGAAAGTACTTCTGCATGAAGGTTCTGATCTACCTTAACTCCGTAGGTTTCAACCAAATTTTTACCCGCTTCAAAATCACCTTCCGATTTAATACGCTGTACTTCAGCAAGCAGCTCGCCAAAAAGTTCACGCAGCTTATCATAGTCTTTAATTACTATGTAAGTCTTATCATCTTTCTTTTCAAACACTACAACACTGTCAGCCTTACCTTTTTCAATTACCCAGTTTGCAATTGTAGCACGGTTACGCATATGAGCCTGCTCAATATTTTTTCCCGGTTGTATACGTGTTAACTGAGTCATAGCACCATTCATAATATATGAATAATACTCAGCCTTGTAAGCCTCGTTATCGGGCAGTAGGCCCAACTCTACCAGTTTTGGGTCGGCAAGATAATAGAGAGCAAACAAGTCGGCACGAGTCTCCTCAAGAGGCGAAGCATATGCCTGAAGAACATCAGTACTTACACCGGGAAGGAGTTTACCTGAACCGTGACCAAGACATTCGTGCAAGTCGGTGTGCAGATTATCTGTCATTGTACCATATTTTTTAGTAAGCTCTATCTCGTTATCACTCCACATAAATTCTTCTTTAAATCCGTTACCTTCAGCTGCTTTATCATAAGCAAAAGTGATATTATCAATGGTAACTGATTTTGAGCCATGATCTCGTCTGATCCAATCTGCATTAGGCAGATTTATGCCTATCGGGGTAGAAGGATATGTATCGCCACCAAGAATCGCAGCGGTGACAACCTTAGCTGAAACGCCTTTTACTTCCTCCTTCTTAAAACGATTGTCTATAGGAGAATTATCCTCAAACCACTGGGCATTTTCACTGATAACCCTTGTACGTTCTGATGCTTCAATACTTTTAAAGTTAACCAGTGATTCCCAGCTGCCCTTAAGTCCCATCGGGTCAGTATATGTTTCAATAAAACCATTAATAAAATCAACACGAGATGTTGTGTCAGTAACCCATTTAACAGAGTATTCATCAAAAGTTTCAAGACTTCCTGTTTTATAAAACTCAATCAAAGAGTTTATTACATCTTTTTGATGATCGTTTTCTGCAACAGCAGATGCTTTCTCAAGCCAGCCTATAATTCGTTCAATGGCTTTGTCATACATGCCGCCCAGTTTCCATACTTTCTCGGTTACAACACCGTTTTCCTTGATTACCTTGCTGTTAAGTCCATATGAAACAGGAGTATCATCATTAGGATCTTTCATTGTGTTGTAGAAATCCTCAACCTCTTTCTGAGTAACACCTTCATAGAAATTAACTGCAGAAGTCTGTACAATATCTGCACCTGGTGTCTGATTCATTCTTTTTGGCATTACTGCAGGATCAAACATTACAGGAATTATTTCACTGAGAGTCTCATCTGCTGCCATCCCGTCACGGAAAGGCATTCTTCCCGGATCCACACTTTTCACCAGTGAAACAAAATAGTCCTGTGTGAACTGTGGCATGATTTTATCTTCAGAGTAGTGATGATGAATTCCGTTTGCCATCCAGATTTGTTTCAGATAGGTCTCGAACATTTTCCATTCATCAGTAGATTTGTTGCCCATATAATTCTCATATACACCTTCACAAACACGGCGTATAGTCAAATTAAAACGGTTATGCTGATCCCATAAAATATCACGGCCTTCAAGGGCTGCTTGAGACAGATAATAGATAAGCTCTTTTTGTTCAAGTGACAGTCTATTGAAACCCGGAACCGGATATCTTAATATTTCAATGTCTGCAAACTTATCTACTTTATATTCAAATGTTGAGTCGATGCCATCGTCGGCTACCGACTGTGTGTCTGCTTTATTGCCGTTGCAGGCTGCAAGCAGTAACAGTGATGTTAGCATAAAAACTATTTTTTTCATACAGTTGTATCTTTATTTTTCTTTATTTAGTTCTTTAACATGAACTCCCGCATTTCTGGATTTATCTCCAAGATAACCTCCATGATGTCTTTTAGCGTACTCACTCGCACTGAAATTAATTCTATTCATTGTGCCAACAACCAGTATGTCTCCCATAACAGTCATAACCGTTGTGGAGGTTGTAGGCGTAAGATCCAGCGGGCACACTTCTTTCGGATTTCCGGTAAGAAGAAATACATCAGCCTCTTTTGCAAGAACGCTTGATTTATTACCGGTTATTACTATTATAGGTATGTTCTGATACATACCTCTGGCAAGTTGTATTAACTCAATTATCTCTCGTGTTTCCCCCGAATTTGTTACGAGCAGAAGCAAATCATTATCCTGAAGCACTCCAAGATCTCCATGCTGAGCCTCACTGGGATGCAAAAAGATTGATGGTGTTCCAGTTGAACAGAATGTTGTTGAGATATTTTGTCCTATCTGTCCGGCTTTTCCCATACCGCTTATTACAAGTTTGCCTCGTTTTTCATGAACGTACTCTACAATCAAATCGATTGCTTTTTCGTATTGGTCGGTTATAGGAATATTAAGTATTGCGTTTGTTTCCCTTTTCAGGATTGTCTGTATTTCTTCGAACGTCATTTTACAAACCTCAATTGGTTTTATATTTATATGAAACCTGTGCCAGCTCTTCGTTGGCTTTTTTAATTTTATTTTTTAGAGAAACTTTATACTCTTCCATTTTATTCTGGAATGATACGTCTCCTGTCGCAATCATTTGCACGGCAAGTATTGCTGCATTCAGAGAACCGTTTATACCAACAGTGGCAACCGGAATGCCCGGAGGCATCTGTACAATTGAGAGTAAAGCATCAACACCATCCAGTGATGCGTTGATTGGCACACCAATAACAGGTATTGTTGTCATTGATGCAATTACACCCGGCAAATGTGCAGCCATACCTGCAGCGGCAATTATTACTTTGATTCCATTTTCTGAAGCACCTTTGGCAAACTTTTCAACCTCTTCGGGTGTCCTGTGTGCAGATAATGCATTTATCTCGAAAGGAACCTCCATTTCATCAAGAAACTCGGCTGCTTTTTTCATTACGGGAAGATCTGATGTACTTCCCATAATGATACTTACAATAGGCTTCATAAAATTATTTTCCTATAAATTCTTTGTAATCAGCTGCCGACATTAAACCATCAACCTCTTCAGGGTTTTCCAAAGAAACTTTGATGATCCATCCTTTGCCATAAGGTTCTTTATTTACAAGTTCAGGGGCATCGTCCAGTTCAGGGTTTATTTCCAAAACCTCGCCACTTACAGGCATCATAAGGTCAGAAACTGTTTTTACTGCTTCGATACTGCCAAACACCTCTCCCTGTTCAAGAGTTTCACCTTCAGTAGGAACATCCAGGTAAACAATATCACCCAGCTCTTCCTGAGCAAAATCGGTAATACCAACATAAGCTTCATTGCCTTCCACTCTCACCCATTCATGATCGGAAGAATACTTTAAGTTTTCAGGAAAATTCATAGTAGTCTATTTTTTTATTTAATAAATATATGTTGTAAATGTACTATATAATAATGTAAAAACAAAAACCCAATTCATGAGCCTATCCATACAAATAAGAACGACACACAAAAGCCAAGCAGGAATCCTGCTATAACCTGCGATAGTGTATGGCGCTTGAGAATAAGCCTTGATGTCCCAATTAATCCTGCCAGAATAAATAAACCCATAAACATCATGTAGGGATTGGAGCGTTCCACGAAATAACAAACTGCCATTGCTCCACCCGTTAGTCCTCCAATACCAAACATATGTGCACTGATTTTCCACACAAAAGTAATAAGTATTGCTATAATCATAATGGCAATTGAAGATGCCATAATCATCATAAACCAGTTGGGCATATTCATCCTGTAATAATATACCATCATTGCAGAATATGAAATAAGTGTTATTAAATATGGATAAATACGTTCTTTTCTGACTTTCAGGGAAAGATCAGAAATTACCCCAAACTTAAATAACATGTAAATAAGGATCGCCGGAACTACAAACGAAAAAAACAGTACCGGAGTAAAAATATGCCAGAATCTGTGAGAGTAGATTGCACCAAAATAGGTGTATGCAAATAGCAGCAATACACTGTATGCCGGCATCAATAATGGCTGAAAAACTGTTGAGATTACATGCGATATCGATTTCATCGGACAAAGTTAAAGTTTTTTTCTCAAACGTGCCACGGGAATATTCAATTGTTCTCTATATTTTGCAACTGTCCTTCGGGCGATAACATAACCTTTGCTGTTAAGGATTTTTGTAAGCTGGTCATCTGTAAGCGGTTTGACAGAATCCTCATTTTCTATACTTTCCATAAGCAGAGATTTTACCTCTCTCGAAGAGATATCTTCACCGTCAACGGTTTGCATTGCTTCAGAGAAAAAATATTTTAGTGGGTATATATTTGTATTTGTCTGTACATATTTACTGTTGCTGACTCTCGAAATTGTCGAAATGTCGAATCCTGTTCTTTCAGCCACATCTTTTAATATCATCGGTTTAAGCCTTGTCTCATCCTCAGTAAGGAAAAAATCATACTGAATGCTTACAATAGCTTCCATAGTGCGCTGTAAAGTATTTTGCCTTTGTCTTACTGCATCGATAAACCATTTTGCAGAATCCACTTTCTGCTTCATGAAAAGCATTGCCTGTTTATCATCAGTCGACATGCTCGTCTTGTTATCAGAGTAACCTTTTAACATTTCGGAGAAATTTCGGTTAACCCGCAGACTGGGTATATTGCTGTTATTAAGCTGAATAGTTACTTCTCCATTATAGGAGTCAACTATAAAGTCGGGAGTAATATTGTTCATTGCCGTCTGCATTGTGCCACCCAAAGTATTTCCCGGTTTAGGATTAAGAGAAATGATAACTTCCATAGCATCCCTTAGTTTATCCTGGGTAATGTTTAACTGACGGATGATTTTATCATAATGCTTTCTGGAAAACTCTTCGAAATAATCAGAAATGACAGTAATAGCCAGATTAACTTCTTCTGAAGGTTTCTCACGCCTCAATTGAATCAATAAACATTCCTGAAGATCACGTGCTCCGATACCCGCAGGGTCAAGGTCTTGTATTTCATATAAAACATCCTCCAGCTGTAAAGGGGTAACTTCCATTTGCTGCTGAAAAAGCAAATCATTAGATATTGAAAGCAAATCTCTCTGGAGGTAACCATTTTCATCAATATTTCCCACAATGTACTCAGCAATCGTCTGTCTGTCTGAGTCCAGATCCAGCAATCCTATTTGTTCCTGCAGAAAATCATGTAACGATTTATCATCATAATAGCTAATTTCGAAATAGTCAGGTTCACTTTTCCTCTGTGAACCGTTGATACGGTAATCAGGCACATCATCATCTGAAAAATAATCACCCAAAATCATATCATCTTGGGTTAAATCATCTGCTGCTGAAAATTCATCATCAGTTATGGAACTGTCTACCGGTTCATTTTCTGTCGTTTCAAGAGCCGGATTTTCTTCAATCTCCTGTTTAATCCGGTCTTCTACCTCAACATTATTAAGCTCAATAAGCTTAATCACCTGCATCTGCAGAGGTGAAAGCCTTTGTGTCTGTTTAAGTTCCTGTTGCTGCTTTAGTGCCATATACGGAATAGCAAATAGTTTCGATGGCAAAGATAATTATTTCTGCACTTACTCACAATAAGAGTCATCATATCCTGCCTTACAGGTTAAAGGTGCCAGTGCATAAGAATCATATTCATCATAAGCAGGACCCGGTATACCGTTAATTACAACGATTCTGTCTAATCTCACTTCATCGCCATTTTCAAAAAGGAGATGATCACCCTCATCCTTTTTATAGTCGATCTTAACTATTTTACCTTTGGATTCCTCCAATTCAGGATCTTTCGAAAAAGCAAAATAAATCACTCTTATGTCTCCTTTTTTTATCTGTTCTTCAATAAGTTCGAGTTGTTCCGGATCAATGGGTAAATATTTTGGTTTCATTT
This sequence comes from Fermentimonas sp., assembly GCA_028709385.1. Classification (GTDB taxonomy): domain Bacteria; phylum Bacteroidota; class Bacteroidia; order Bacteroidales; family Dysgonomonadaceae; genus Proteiniphilum. Next base: position 13,405 of record JAQVXD010000025.1, on the reverse strand, counting down.
TCTTATCATTAATCATACTAATTATAAAACAACTCCCGGCTTATTAGGTTCACCCATTAAATGGGCAGGTGGATATTGGAATTTAAAACTTTTTATTACCTTTGAAACGTCAACAATGCATAAAAAAAGATCACAATGATATTCAAGTTTTTAATCCTGTCAGATGAAGTCGACAACTTCAAAAGAGAAATTAAGATAGATGCTGATGCAACATTTTTGGATTTATATGGTTCAATTTTGGATTGCACGGGCTATAGTGATAAAGAGATGGCTTCATTTTTCCTGAGTGATAATAAATGGCGCAAAAAACAGGAGATTACCTTAGTGGAAATGGATACCGATTCTGATGAGGACTCCTTTATTATGGAAGAGTGTATCCTAAGCGATTTTCTTGAAGATGAAAAACAAAAACTGATGTTCGTGTTTGATTATCTCACTGAGCGTGCTTTATACATGGAACTTTCAGAGATTATACCGGGCAGGAATCTTAAAAAACCATTCTGTTCTATTTCTGAAGGTGAAGCACCCAGGCAGATTATGGATATTATGGAAGTCAAGCAGGAGGCTGTCTCACTTGATTTGGGAGAATCATTTTACGGAGATGAGAACTTCGATTTAGATGAACTTGATAAGGAGGGTTTTGACGGACTGGATGAATTAGATATTTCTTCAGACACAGAGTCGGGTGATCTTTATTAATATAATCAGGCGCACTAACTTTAATAAAAACCAATCAGATAAATTTAAATACTGACTAATCCGTAATAATATAATGAATATCCTCCTCGTATTGCTCGGACCGACTGGTGTCGGTAAAACTGAGTGGAGCTTAAGCGTGGCGGAGAAATTAAACAGTCCTGTTTTATCTGCCGACTCAAGGCAGATCTACAAGGGTATGAGTGTTTGTACCGCAGCACCTACAGAAGTACAAATGCGTCGTGTACCACATCATTTTGTCGAAATACTTTCACCCGAGGAATATTATAGTGCCAGTATATATGAGCAGGATGCTCTTTTATTGCTGCAGGAGCTTCACAAAACACACGAGGTTGTCGTGATGACAGGCGGTTCAATGATGTACATTGATGCTGTTTGTAAAGGTATTGATGATATACCTACAATCGACAGTAAGCTAAGGAAGGATTTACAGGATTTATATAAAAAGGAGGGACTTGACCCTATACGCCGGCAGCTAAAAATTCTCGATCCCGTCTTTTATGCCGAAGTTGATCTCAAGAATCCAAAGCGGGTTATTCATGCTCTAGAGGTGTGTCTGATGGCAGGGAAGCCATACTCATCGTTGCGTACTAATCCTAATAAAGAGCGACCCTTTAAGATTATAAAGGTAGGCTTCAATATGGATAGAGAGGAATTATACGACAGAATAAACAGACGCGTAGATCAGATGGTAAAAGTTGGTCTTATTGACGAAGCACGGAGTTTTTATCCTATGAGACATCTTAATTCTCTCAATACTGTCGGGTACAAAGAGCTTTTCGAATATTTTGACGGAAACTGCAATCTCGACTTTGCTATTGATAAAATCAAACAGCATTCGCGAAATTATGCCCGTAAACAGATCAGCTGGTTTAAAAAAGATAAAAGTATTAACTGGATAAACCTGTCAGATTCAGAAGATAGAGTAGTGGAAACTATTCTGAACTTGTTGCCACACTGAAAAGCAAACGTATTTTTTTTCAATAACTATTGGTACATTCGGAAAAATGTGCTACTTTTGCAACACTTTTTCAAGAAACAATATATTCTTCCTTAGCTCAGTTGGTTAGAGCATCTGACTGTTAATCAGAGGGTCCTTGGTTCAAGTCCAAGAGGAAGAGCATAGAAAACAGGAAAAGATAAAATTTAAAAAGTGAATTATTCTTCCTTAGCTCAGTCGGTTAGAGCATCTGACTGTTAATCAGAGGGTCCTTGGTTCAAGTCCAAGAGGAAGAGCAGAGAAACGAGTCAGATGGCTCGTTTTTTTTGTTTATTGTATCTGATAACAAACAAATCAATCTGTTTTGCCGTTAAAACAGTTAACAAACTATTCCCAATAAAATTTATTAACAGAATATGAAGAAAGTATTGATTACATACCGTCTTAAACCTGAAGGATTGACAGTATTAGATGGAAAATATGAGATTACCCTTCCGAAAGAGAAATCTTTTTTTTCAAGAGAAGAAGTTTTAGAACTAATACCCCAATATGATGTTTTAGTACCCAACTTTAGTTTTTATACCGATAAGGAAATTATGGACAGAGGTACCCAGCTCCGGTTGATTTCCAATTTCGGTGTAGGATTCAATAATATTGATGTTGAATATGCTACCAAAAAAGGGATAGTTGTAACTAATATACCTAACACCACGAGAGAACCAACCGCCGAGTTTGCTTTTGCTCTTCTTCTTGGTGCTGCCCGAAGGGTGGGGTATTACGACCGTAAGATTCGTACTCCCGAGGGTGTAAGCTGGGGAACTTATGCTGACGGAGGTGTTCCTGTTTATGGTAAAACTCTGGGAATTATTGGAATGGGACGAATAGGACAATCTTTGGCACGACGTGCTGTTGCTTCCGGTATGCAGATTATTTACAATAACAGAAACAGGCTGGCAGAAGAAATTGAAAAACAGTATAATGCCCGATATGTTTCGAAGGAAGAACTGCTGCGGAATTCCGATTTTATCTCTCTTAATGCTCCGTCAACACCTGAAACATTCAGAATGATAGGAGAGAGAGAGTTTAATATGATGAAGCCTACTGCTGTTTTTATAAATACTGCCCGTGGTGATATGGTTGATGAGAAAGCAATGGCAAAGGCTTTAAAAGAAAACATTATTTGGGCGGCGGGTCTAGATGTATATGAGAATGAACCGCACATAATGCCTGAACTTTTAGAACTGGATAATGTTTTGCTGGCACCTCACGCAGGCACAAAAACTCTTGAGGACAGAATTGCGATGTCGGTAGAGATGGCGCAGAATATCGTGGGATTCTATGAAGGAACTTATCCTGTTTCCCGCGTTAATTAAAATCTGAGACACAATTATCTGTTTCATTTTAATAAATTCTGTAATTTTGGAGTTTTGTAACTATGTCTGCTATAGAAATTAAAAATAAACTCATCGCTTTCGGTAACCCCGAAAAAGCACATCATTCTTCTTATTTCTTTAAAACTGCCAAAGGTCAGTATGGCTATGGTGATATGTTTATCGGATGCACAGTTCCTGAAACAAGAAGTGTGGCAAAGCAGTATCCGGAGTTACCTTTATCTGAAAATAAGAAACTGCTCGATGATGAAATGCATGAATGCAGATTGTGTGCGTTGGTAATCCTTACCGAACAATTTAAAAAAGCTAGTGAAATAGCAAAATATGAGATACTGAATTTTTATCTGGCTCATACCAATCGTATTAACAACTGGGATCTTGTGGATGCATCATCTTATAAGATAGTCGGCGAGTGGTTGAAGAACAGAGAAGATCGCTCACTTTTGTATCGTCTGGCTGATAGTGAATTGCTGTGGGATCAGCGAATAGCTATTGTTTCAACATTAACTTTTATACGTAATAATGATTTCAATGATATATTGAAATTGTCGGAAAAGTTTCTAACACATAAGCATGATCTTATTCATAAAGCCTGCGGATGGATGTTGCGGGAAGCAGGTAAAAGAGATGAAGCTGTACTGACAGATTTTCTTGATGAGTATAATACACAGATGCCGCGGACAATGCTCATATACTCTATTGAAATATTACCCGAAGATCTGAGGAAGTATTATTTAAACCACAAGAAGAATAAAAAAGAGGAATAGGTAGAAAGGATAAAATTTTAAATGAAGAAACATTTTGAGAAAATAGGCATAATGAGCACTGTAAACAGTTATAAGTTAGATAACGGACTACGCATTATTCATCGTCAATTTCCATCGGAAATATCTTACTGTGGTATTGTTGTAAATACTGGTACACGTGACGAGTTCCCCTCTGAATATGGTATGGCTCATTTTGTTGAGCATATGTTGTTTAAGGGCACAAAACACCGCAAAGCCCACCATATCATGAACAGGATGGAAAATGTAGGCGGGGATCTGAATGCTTATACAACTAAGGAGGAGACGTTCATTTATGCTACTTTCTTACAGGAACATTTTCCCCGTGCCATGGAGTTGCTTAGTGATATTATTTTTAATTCAGAGTTCTCCGATATACAGATTAACAAAGAGCGTGAGGTAATTCTGGATGAAATAAATTCGTATGACGATTCGCCTGCCGACCTGATATTTGATGACTTCGAAAACCTTATGTTCCAAGGACATGAAATCGGGCATTATATTTTAGGCGAAAAGGATACACTTGGTAAGTTCAACACTGACAATATCCGTAGTTTTGTAAAAAGGCAGTATCATCTAGATAACATGGTACTCTTCTCTTTTGGTAAAACTCCTTTTGCGAAAGTTGTAAGTCAGGCTGAGAAGAACTTTAACATTAAAAAGGAGGTTGACAAAATTACAAAAACCGATATTAAAAATCGTGCAACACCCGATAATCTTAACCCCTCATCAAGTGTAATCCGGAAGAATACGGCTCAGTCACATGTTGTACTTGGATGGAGTACAATGAACATGTACAATCCTCAGAAGTATGTATTGTATCTGCTGAACAGTATACTTGGCGGGGGGAGCATGAACAGCAGACTGAACAGTTCTTTAAGGGAGAAGCATGGACTTGTGTACAATGTTGAATCTAACCACACTCTATATACTGATACCGGCTTTTTATCAATATACTATGCCTGTGATCCTAAAAACAGAGATAAATGTAAAAAATTAATTCAGAAAGAGTTGAAAAGGTTAATGGAGAAGGAATTAACTCCGATGCAATTATCTGTAGCAAAACGTCAGCTGATGGGGCAGATGGGTATTGCTGCTGAAAATAATGAAACCAACGCACTTGCTATGGCAAAAAGTTTTCTTCATTTCAATCGCTATTCACCAATGGAGGTTCTGTTTTCAAAAATTAATGAGGTGACTTCCACACAGGTAAAAGATATGGCTAACGAAATTTTCAATTCTCCCGAATTCGAACTTGTATATCTGTAATATTAAAATATTGTTTCACAATAATTTGTTGAAATACTAATAATTAGTTGAAATACTCAAGCTTTTGTTAGCTAAAATTTCTCCACATTTAAACAGGATTTCTCAATTTTTTGAACAAAAAACCTTTGAAGGCGTTTTAAAGCTGTTTTTGAAGACTAATCTTCAAAGTAACAAACTGACTAAATTAACTAACTATTTTAATTATGAAAAAAAACAGATTAATGCTGCTACTTACAATGTTTGCTATGGTAACAGCCGTGAGTGCTCAGGTAAGCCTTGGTATTAAAGGTGGCGTAAACATGTCTAATTTATATGGTGACGAAGTTACCAATGAAAACATTAAGATCGGATTCAATGTAGGTTTACTTGCCGATATCGACTTTTCTTACAACTCAGCAATTCAAACAGGATTATTTTTCACAACTAAGGGGTTTAAGTATGATTCTGAAAATTTGGATTATACAGAAAACCTTATGTATCTACAACTACCTGTACATTATGCTTATAAACTTGATGTATCCCCGGGAACAAGGGTAGTTTTTCATGCAGGTCCTTATGCAGCTTACGGAGTAGGTGGAAGCAGGAAGTTGGATGTTGGAGAGTCGGGATCTTTAGAAGTTGATAAAATATTTGGTGACGGAGACTTCCAGTACAAACCCTTTGATGCAGGAGTTGGTCTTGGCGTTGGAGCTGAATTCGGTCCAATACTCGTGGATTTAGGATGGGATTTTGGACTGGTGAATATTTCAAACGCCAATGATAGTAATGTCAAAAATCAAAACGCATACCTTTCTTTAGGATATAAGTTTTAAACAGAGATTAAATATCTAAATAAACGCCCTGCAAAGTTCTTATTGCAGGGCGTTTTTATTAATTAAAATCAACTGTAATAGATTAATAGTGAAGCAACAAAAATTCAATAATATTGTTATAAGGAAGATAAAGTTTTGATTGGGTTATTTAATATGTTTAAATTTTAATAATTATGAAAACAAAAAGATTGTTTCTTGTTTTTGTGATAATTGCAACAGTAACTTCTGTTAGTGCGCAGGTGAATTTAGGTGTCAAAGGAGGCGTTAATTTGTCGAATGTATATGGTGAGGACGTAACAGACAATAACGCCAAGATAGGTTTTCATGCTGGTATATTGGCAGATTATGAGTTTTCATACAACTCAGCTATTCAAACGGGAATTTTCTTTACAACCAAAGGGTTTAAAATGGATGATGAAATAGATAACACGACAGTAAATGCAATGTATTTACAATTGCCGGTACACTATGCTTATAAACTAGATGTTTCTCCGGGAACCCGTATTGTTTTTCACGGTGGACCTTATGCAGCATACGGTATAGGAGGAAAAATGACTAATGGTGGTGAGATGGATACATTTGGCGATGAGGGTCTTTTCGAGAGATTTGATGCCGGTTTAGGTATTGGTGTTGGTGCAGAATTTGGAGCCATACTTCTGGACATTGGCTGGGATATGGGGCTTGTGGATGTTATGATCGATGAGTTTAGTGAAGGAAGTAGCGTGAAAAATCAAAATGCATACCTTTCCATAGGATATAAGTTTTAAATATTTTTTTATTCTTAATAAGACCCTGCATATTTACTTATGCAGGTTTTTTTATACCAATTTCAAAGTAATAGTTTTTTTTGGATCAGGCAATATAATTGTTTCTATGTGAATTGTCCTTATTTTGCCCAAAGCCTGGATATACATAAGACGTACCTTTTTCGTATCAACTTCATATTTATATAAGCTATGTACGGACTATGTACGGACTTAGTATGGATATTGTAAAGTCCTTTTATTGTAAATACCCTATTAATTATTAATTGTTATATTTGTAATTATTAAAATCAGCTGTATGAAAAATATTTTATTTACCCTTATTCTGTCACTTTTCACCTCAGTAGTCTACTCATATAATTTCTCCAATAAAGTTAGTCAAATTGACTATTTAGATTCAAATGATAAAAAAACTATGGTTGAGGGTGGAATAAATAGGGGTGACAGAGAAAAGAAACAGCTTTCTCTGGTTTTCACAGGGCATGAGTTTGCGGATGGTGCAGAAACTATTATGCACACTCTGAAAATGTATGATGTTAAGGGTGCATTTTTTCTAACGGGTGATTTTTACAGAAAGTACCCCGAGTTTTCTATACGGCTTCAGGAGTCAGGTCATTATTTGGCACCACATTCAGACAGGCATCTGCTGTATGCCGACTGGACAAAACGCGATTCTACACTTGTTACCAGGATTCAGTTTGAGGAAGATTTGAAAGATAACTATCTGGCAATGGAGAAAATTGGCTTATCTGTTGAATCGCCACGATATTTTATGCCACCTTACGAATGGTATAACAAAGAAATTAGTGAATGGGCAAAAAATATGGGAGTAGTGATTGTGAATTTTACTCCGGGAACAACTTCTAATGCTGATTATACGACGCCTGAAATGAATAACTATCTCTCTTCTGAAGCGATTTATAATAATATTCTCAGGTATGAAGAGCAGGATGAAAACGGACTAGACGGTTTTATCCTTCTGATACATATCGGTACAGATCCCAAGCGCACGGATAAACTTTATGATCGGTTGGATGATTTGATAACTGAACTGAAAAACAGAGGTTACAGTTTTGTAAGACTTGACGAACTGCTTGGAGAACACAAAAAGTAAATGATAAAATGCTGATTAATCTTCTGTTAAAATAGTGAGTGTTGAAATAAAATAGTTTACAAAAAACTACTTAAATAATTAACTATGCTGAAAACATTAAATACGACAATATTAATTTTGGTTAGTTGCATCGCATTCTCACAACCGGCAGTACAGCAGTTTACAAATAATCCCATATTAAAACATGCTTCTGTTGGTATTTCTGTAGTGGATATTTCTTCAGGCAGGAGCATTGTCTCGCATAATGCTGAGAAATCGCTTACTCCGGCTTCGGTATTAAAATTGGTTACAACTGCCACAGCCATTGAGACTTTAGGTGATAATTACAGATACAGAACGGAGGTTGCGTTTGATGCTAACGATCCGTCGCGAATATTGGTAATAGGGGCGGGAGATCCCACTTTAGGCAGTGAGGTGTTTAGTGAAAACCCCAATGGATTCTTTGTGAATAGCTTACAGTTACTTAATAAATCACTTTCTAAAGATCGTAGCTACTCATTGTATATTGTGGATAATTTGTTTGGATATGAGGGTGTTTCACCCGAATGGACATGGATTGATCTTGGCAATTATTATGCATCGGGTTCATATGGAATAAGTATATTTGACAACAGTTACCGCCTGTTTTTTAATACGGTCGATAAAAAAAGTTGTCCGGTAATAGTTAGAACTGAACCACAAATAAAAGGTTTGACTTTCCGGAACGAGCTCAAACTTAACAATACAGGTCGCGATAACGGATATATCTACGGTGCTCCGTTTTCATACGACAGGGCATTAAGAGGTGATATTCCGGGTGGAAGAACTTCATTCAGCATAAAAGGAGATATACCTGATCCCGGGTTGCTATTAGGAGAAACTTTAGCCGATCATCTTAGAAAAGCGGGCTATAAAGTGGGTGAAGTGAAAACTGCAAGAGAGGATTATTTAGCAGGAATGTGTTCTCCTTTGAAAGCTCAACCTGCATATAAAGTTGGGCAGTCGGTATTCACCCAATTATCACGGCCACTGTACGAGATCGTAAGAGAGGTTAATGTGGAGAGTAACAATCACTATGCGGAGCATCTGATTCGCACAGTTGGCAGAAATGTGAAGAGTGATATTTATGAGAATGCCCTTGATGCAGGAATTGAATATACAGGTGAATTCTGGAAAACTAAAGGTATTGAAAATATATCACTTCAAATGCATGACGGAAGCGGTCTGGCTCCACAGAATGCAGTAAGTCCGAAGTTCCTTACAGATTTGCTGATATATATGCATAATGATAGCAAGTACAGTGAAGCTTTTATCAGCTCTTTACCAAAATCAGGGCAGGATGGAACGCTCAGGGGTTTTATGCGAAATACAAAATATACCGGGAAGATCGTAGCTAAAAGCGGCAGTATTGGCGGTGTGCAGTGTTATGCGGGATACTTGTCGGATGGCAATAAAAAATATGCTTTTGCAATTATGGTAAATAAATTCAATGGAACAAATGCTCAGGTGAGAGCGATTATTGAACAGTTTTTGTTGAGTTTATAAAGGCTGAACTTTATAAAAGTGAATTATAAAATAAAACAAAAAAGGAAACTTCAGTCGTAGTTTCCTTTTTTGTTTTGAACGTTGTCACGTCAAATTAATCAACTATCTATTGATTATTCAACTATTTCCACCAATTCGATCTCAAATACAAGTGTGGTGTATCCGGGTATATCTCCTGATCCGGTATCACCGTAAGCTAGATCTGATGGTATCCAGATTTCCCATTTATCACCCTCTTTCATATGCTGAAGTGCGGTTGAAAAACCATCTACAACCCCGTTTACTTTGAAACTTCTGGGAGCATTGCTCAAAGAAGTAGTATCGAAGACTTTCTTATTGGTTATAACATTACCCTTGTCATCATTGTATTTATCGGCTTTTGCCCAATCAATTTTATACCATCCCGTATAGCGTACTCTGACTACATCAGTAAAATATGGACTATTTTCGCTTTCACCGGACTCAAGCACCTTGTACATTATATAACCTCTTCCGGAAGCGGAGTTTATTTTTGTATACTCTGAACTGGAGGATATTTTGGCGAACTGAGCTTCGTTGTCCAGTTTCCACCTGTCGTCAAAAGTCTCTTCTTTATCACAAGAATAAAGCAGTATTATTGCAAACAGGCTGAGGAATAATGATAGTTTTAATTTCATTGTTGTGGTTTTTATGTTTTAAACAGAAAGTTTTTTCAACAGATTCTTCATATCAGTTTTTTCAGAGATTATTCTCTGAAGTGAATCGATAGCAACCCTTTCCTGTTCCATGGAGTCGCGGTAACGTACTGTAACAGTGTTATCCTCAAGTGTCTGATGGTCGATGGTAGCACAGAAAGGTGTACCGATGGCATCGTGACGACGGTAACGCTTACCAATACTGTCTTTCTCGTCATACTGGCAGGAGAAACTGAACTTAAGATCATCCATTATCTGGCGGGCTTTCTCGGGCAGTCCGTCTTTTCTTACCAAAGGCAATATCGCCAGTTTCACAGGTGCCAGTTCAGCCGGAAACTTCATTACCACACGGGTTTCGCCGCTTTCAAGAGTCTCTTCGCAATAAGAGCCCGCCAGAATTGACAGGAACATTCGGTCAACGCCAATAGATGTTTCAACAACATAAGGAGTGTATGATTTATTAAGTTCAGGATCAAAGTACTGCAACTTTTTGCCTGAGAATTTCTCATGCTGGCTTAGGTCGAAGTCTGTTCTCGAGTGAATTCCCTCTACCTCCTTGAAACCAAATGGCATATCGAACTCAATATCTGTAGCCGCGTTAGCATAATGTGCCAGTTTATCATGATCATGAAAGCGATATTTTTCAGCACCGAATCCAAGTGCCTGATGCCACTCCATTCTTAATTTCTTCCAGTGTTCAAACCACTCTAGTTCTTCTCCGGGAACTACAAAGAACTGCATTTCCATCTGCTCAAACTCGCGCATACGGAAGATAAACTGACGTGCAACAATTTCGTTACGGAAGGCTTTACCAATCTGCGCAATGCCAAAAGGAACCTTCATGCGTCCTGTTTTCTGAACATTCAGGAAATTAACAAATATACCCTGAGCAGATTCGGGACGAAGATAAACCTTCATAGCTCCTTCAGAAGTTGCTCCCATTTCAGTGGAGAACATCAGGTTGAACTGTCTCACCTCCGTCCAGTTTCTTGTGCCGCTAATCGGACAAGCAATCTCACAGTCGATAATTACTTGTCGTAATTCTTCAAGATTATTATCATTCAGCGCTTTAGCAAATCGTGTATGAATTTCGTCACGTTTCTGCTGATTTTCAAGAACGCGGGGATTTGTTTCCCGATACATCTTTTCATCAAAAGTATCACCAAAACGTTTTGCAGCTTTCTGAACCTCTTTATCTATTTTATCATCCAGCTTTGCCAGGTAATCTTCAATAAGTACATCGGCACGGTAGCGTTTCTTGCTGTCTTTATTGTCTATCAGTGGGTCGTTAAAAGCATCCACATGCCCCGAAGCTTTCCATATTGTGGGGTGCATAAAAATTGCGGAATCAATACCTACAACATTCTCATGCAGCAGAACCATACTGTCCCACCAATATTTTTTTAAATTGTTTTTTAGTTCAACTCCGTTCTGACCGTAGTCATAAACTGCACTTAAACCATCATAAATTTCACTTGAGGGGAATACAAACCCATATTCTTTACTGTGTGATATTATTTTTTTAAATACCTCTTCTTGTTGTGCCATGTGTAATAATTATCTGTTTCAACTCACAAAGTAAAGGGTTTTTTTCGATAATTTGACAATCATTCTTCTTAAAGATAAATAATTGAATGCCTTCCAGGTGATGTCTTAGAGGAAAAATTGTATTTTTGCATGCATATATGACTATCAATCTTCAAATCTCAGAATAATTCGGCATTTATGGCAGGCGGAATGAAAAATTTAGCTAAAGAAACCATTTTCTATGGTGTTGGCAGCGTTCTGCCTAAACTACTCAGTTGGCTTCTGTCACTTTACTGGGCTTTTGCATTGCCAAGAATTTCTGATATAGGGGTACTGACCAACTTTTATGCCTGGGTGGCACTGTTGCAGGTAATTCTTACCTACGGGATGGAAACAGGCTTCTTCAGATTCGCCAATAAGGAGAAGGATCCGAATAAGGTTTTTTCAACAACCTTTATCAGTATATTTTCTACTACACTGATTTTCTTTTTTATATCGCTGGTTTTCCTCAAACCCATAGCCGTTGCTTTAGGCGGAACAACAATGAAGCCGCATTGGCTGCTTTTGCTGATAATCATTCTGTGCGTTGATGTTATAGGAACAATACCGTTTGCCAAACTGAGATTCAAGAACAGACCCATTCGTTTTGCCTCAATAAAGATTATAAATGTTGTTCTGACAATACTTTTCAATTTATTCTTTTTTCTTGCCTGCCCGTGGTTGCAAACAAGATTTCCGGATGTATTTTCTTGGTTTGATATAAATAATGGTGTTGATTATATACTTATATCAAATCTTACAGCTTCTGTAATACAGTTTCTTATGGTGTCACCGGAACTGAGGATTAAGTTCAGTTTCGATAAACAGCTTTTACGTCAGATGCTGAAGTATTCATTTCCCATACTGATACTTGGGATTGCAGGTATTTTGAATCAGACGGTTGACAAGATAGTTTTCCCCTGGTTATATCCTGATAGCGCAAATGCTTTTACCGAGCTGGGAATTTATGGACAGAACTTTAAGATTGCTGTTATAATGGTGATGTTCACACAAGCGTTTCGTTATGCCTTTGAACCGTTTATCTTCGCCAGGAGTAAGGGTAATCCGGATGAGAGACAGTCGTTTAGTGATGCAACTAAATACTTCATTATCTTCGGACTTCTCATATTTCTGATTACAATCGGTTTTATTGATATTGTTAAATTTCTATTGCCTCAAGAGTATCATGTAGGGTTGAAAGTTGTTCCAATTGTACTTCTGGGAGAACTGTTTTTTGGTGTTTACTTTAATCTCTCATTGTGGTATAAACTGACTGATCAGACTAAGTGGGGTGCATATATTTCACTATTCGGTTTCGTCATCACAATTGCAATTAACGTTATCTTTATTCCAATATACAGCTATATGGCTTGTGCATGGGCCTCCTTTTTTGCTAATCTTGTTATGATGGTTATTTCATATTTTCTGGGACAGAAGAATTACCCGATACCATATAACCTAAAATCGGCAGGGTCTTTCTTCCTGCTGGCTTTGATTCTTTTTGGCGGAATTACATTTTCATACCGGTTTGTTGAAAACTTATGGATAAGATTATTAATAAGCGCTGTATTGATATTTGTTTATTTGCTTGTAGTAATAAAAAAGGAGTTACCACTAAAGAACTGGCCAGTTATCGGTAAGTATTTTAATCAATGATAAGACTTAATGAATAATGATTTTAATCAAAAACATAAATATTAATAATATAAAACAAAGAATGAACTATTTATTATGAGAAAAGTTTTTTTATCGATAGTGATATTTTGTTTGACTTTAGTTGCTAATGCCGACGAAGGGATGTGGCTTCTTAAGGAGTTAAACAGTCAGAGCGTTGCCCGAATGCAGGAGA